>JAZBPO010000065.1:0-4552 GCA_036351675.1 Pseudomonadales bacterium | reverse complement strand
GCACGCGGAACCCGTGAGGGCTCCGCGTGCGCGGCCCGGTGCCGATCGGGCCGAAAGAGGCTCAGGGTTCGTCACCCGGCGCCGGCGCCTGCTGCTCCCGGCGTCGCCAGAATTGCCACCAGGGACGTTTGCCGCCGCGCTCGGCGCCCTGCTGGCCTGCACCGGGTCCCTGGCCTGCACCGGGTCCCTGGCCTGCACCCGGGCCCTGGCCTGCACCCGGGCCCTGGCCTGCGCCCGGTCCCTGGCCTGCACCCGGGCCCTGGCCTGCACCCGGGCCCTGGCCTGCACCCGGGCCCTGGCCTGCACCCGGTCCCTGGCCTGCGCCCGGTCCTTTGCCGCTGCCGGGCTCCCGGGGAGTGCTCTGCGTCTGTTGCTGGGCCCTTCGAGCCTCGCGCTCGGCTCTACGTTGTTGCTGCTGAGCCGGAGTGCCCGGATCCGTGGGGCGAGCGCCGGGCCCCGGTCCCGGCCCCGCGGGGCCGGCGAGCGCCGGCATCGTCGCGGCGCCGATGACGCCGGTGACGAAGACCGCGGTGATGAGCTGCTTCGATCTGTCCATGGTGTCACTCCTGCGGTCGGCCCGGTTACGGATCCGGGCCCCTCTCCAGAAGCCTGCGCCCGTCCTCGTGTTCCCGGTTTGAGCTGGATCAGCTCAACGGGCGATCGCGAGTAGGACAGATAACGGGGGTGTTCGCCCGAACCCTCGACCACCATCCTCGCCATGTGGTGCACCTCATGGCATTCGACCAAGGCTCGCACAGACTGATCGGCAGCTGACGCTGGCGCCGAGCCCGGGGCCGAGCGGGGTTCACCCGCTCACTTCCCGGGGGATACTGCGAGAGGTTCAGGTGCTTCAGACGAGACCGCCCCACGCGGCGGCGCCCACGTCCCGGCCTGCCTACACCGGGTCTGACAGGCGCCGCCATCTTCGGCACACTCCGCCGGCTGCTGCGCGGCGGGGTCCCGCGCGGTGAACGGAGGAGAGACGAGATGACGGACACCCACGCGGCGACGGGACAGGTCGAGGTCGCGATCATCGGCGCAGGCTTCTCGGGCCTGCTCGGCGCGCACTACCTGAAGGAGGCCGGCTTCGACTCGATCCGCATCGTCGAGAAGAACCCGAGCGTCGGCGGCGTCTGGGCCCACGGTGGCGTCGGCGCCTACCCGGGCGCAGCCTGCGACGTGCCGGCCTACACCTATCTGCCGTTCCTGGACCGCACCGGCTTCATTCCCTCGAAGAAGTACGTCAGCCAGCAGGAGATCGCGGACTACGCGGAACTGCTGACGGATCACTGTGCGCTGCGCCCCCTGCTCGCCTGCGGCCGGCGCGTGACCGACGTGCGCCTGCGCGAGGACGGCGTCAGCTGGGACGTCACGACCGTCGATGCGAGCACCGGCGAGGACGAGCAGACGCTGACGGCAACGCACGTGATCGCGGCCAATGGCCCCCTGTCGAGCCCGCGCCTGCCCGAGGTCCCGGGCATGGACAGCTTCCGCGGCGAGAGCTTCCACACGGCCCAGTGGGACCCCTCCGCCTCGCTCGCCGGCAAGCGCGTCGCCGTCATCGGCACCGGCGCCTCGGCCGCGCAGGTCATCACGAGCATCGTCGAGGAAGTCGAGCACCTCACCGTGTTCCAGCGCACGCCGACCTGGTGCCTGCCGCGCGACGACGAGCCGACGCCGCCGGAGATCCGCGCCGCCTTCGAGGCCGGCGGCTACGGCGAGCAGCTCCGCCACGTGAACTGGGACGAACCGGACACGCCCGCCGACGTGCCGATCACCTTCGACGATCTCCACGACGAGAAGCGCAACGCGGAGATCTGCGCGTCCATCGCCGCGACGATCCGCGCCCAGGTCGACGATCCTGAACTCGCCGACAAGCTGACGCCGGACTATCCCTTCTTCTGCAAGCGCGCGCTGTTCATCGACGACTACTACACGACCTTCAATCGCCCGGACGTCACGCTCGTGGACGACCCGGGTGGCGTCGTCCGCATCCATCCGCAGGGCCCGGAGATCGCCCGCGGCGAGATCTTCGACGTCGACGTGATCATCTACGCCACCGGCTTCGACTCGAACCTGATCCCGTTCCCGGTCACGGGCCGCGACGGAGAGACCCTCGCCGACGCCTTCGGCGCCAACGCCGAGAACCACTGGCAGATGACGCGCCCCCGGAGCCTCTGGGGCATCCACGTTCCGGGCATGCCCAACTTCCACATGATGATCGGGCCCCAGTCCCTGAACCCCTTCACCAACGTCACGCTCGTGTGCGAGGAGCAGGCGAAGTACCTGACGCAGCTGCTCTCGGACATGCGCGAACGGGGCGCACACACGGTGGAGCCGAAGGCCGAGGCCGCCGACGCCTGGACGAAGCTGTGCGAGGCGAGTTCCGACGGCAAGGTCTGGCTGCGCTGCAACAACTGGTACATGAAGACCACGAAGACCGACGCCGCCGCCGGCCGCGAACGCTCCGCGGGCATGTGGATGGGGCCCTACACGGACTACCTGCGCCACCTGCTCGGCGGCGAGGGGGGCACGCGCGACGAGCTGTTGCGCTTCGCCTGAGCGTCGCGCCGGCCTCGCGCGAGGGCGCTGCCCCGGCTCGGCCGAACAGGGGATCCGCGCGGGCACGCCCGGACGACCGATGCCCTGGCGGCTCGCGGCAGCCCGGGTCCCCTCGGGGCGACACACCGCCCCGCCTCGCGCATGCTGTCCGCCTCACGGGCTTCCGGCCCCGCCAGCGGCGGGCATCCGTCCACGGGAGATCGCGCACGTGTCACGCCTCGTCATCGAGCTCGCATCGGGCCCCGTCGAGCATGTGTTGCGGAGCGCCACCGTGGTCGGACGCGCGATCGACTGCGACGTCCGCATCGACGACGCGCACGTCTCGCGGCGCCACGCCAGCATCACGAGAATCGACGGGCGCTACTTCCTCGAGGACCACGGCTCCACGTCCGGGACCGCGCTGAACGGCGAGCCCGTCGGTACCCGCACGCCCCTGCGCGACGGCGACGAGATCGCCTTCGGGACCGTGTCCGGCCGCTTCGTGGACCCCCTGGAGCCCCGTCGGACACGGCTCAGCGACATCGACGACAGCGTCACGCCGAACGTCATGACACGCCTCGTGCAGCCGGTGAAGCAGCAGTTCGGACCGGCCTCCGAGCTTTCCCCGGACGACCTTCCACGCGACTACGAACAGCTGCGCGTCTGCTACGAACTCGCGAAGGCTGCAGGCGGAGATCTGCATGCGGACGCCCTCCTCGACCGACTCGTGTCGCGGCTCGTCGATCTACTCGCTGCCGATTCCGGCGTCGCGCTGCTCTACGACCGGGACCAGGAGCTCGAACTGCGCTGTCAGGTGTCCGTGAAGAAGAAGACCGGCGTGGACGTCCGCCTGTCCAGAACGGTCATAGAGGAGGCGCTCCGGACCCGCACTGCCGTGCTCACGGAGGACGCACTGATCGACACGCGCTTCCGGGAGGCAAAGTCGATCATCACGGAGGGGATCCGGTCGTCCATGGCCGTGCCACTCGTCAGCGGTGGCGAGATGCTGGGCATCCTCTGCCTGCATTCGCTGCAGAGCTCGCACAGCTTCACGGAGCGCGATCTCGAGCTCGCGCAGACCGCCGCCAACCAGGTCGCCATGTTCCTGCACAACGCGTCCTACGCGACGCAGCTCGCGGAGGAGACCGCCCAGCGGCAGCGCTTCCAGCGCCTCGTCGCCCCGAACGTCGCCGAATCGATCGTCGCCGGCAGCCTGGAAGTCGAGAAGGTGGGCGTCAGCCGAGAGGTGACGGTGCTGTTCAGCGACATCCGTGGCTTCACGAGCTACAGCGAGTCGCGCCCGCCGGCGGAAGTCGTCGCCATGCTCAACGACTACTTCGAGGTCATGGTCGACATCGTGTTCGCCAACGGCGGGACCCTCGACAAGTTCGTCGGCGACGAGATGATGGTGATCTTCGGCGCGCCCGTGGCGCAGCCGAACGGCGCGGATCTCGCGGTGAAGACGGCGATCGAGATGCAGCGCGAGACGCGGCGCATGCGCGACGCCTGGAGCGGACCCGAAGAGTCCCCGTTGCGCGTGGGCATCGGCATCAACTCCGGCGAGGCCATCGCCGGCTTCCTGGGATCCAGCAAGACCCTCGACTACACGGTGATCGGTGACGTCGTGAACATCGCCGCGCGCCTGTGCAGCGCGGCGAGTACGGACGAGATCCTCATAGGCGAAGCGACGCGCGACCGGCTCGCGGACGGCTACGCTCTGGAGGCGAAGGCTCCGTTGACGGTCAAGGGCAAGGCCGAACCCCTGCAGGTGCACGGCGTGTCCATCGACTGAGTAGCATCGCCCACGCCTTTCGCAGGACTCGGGCTACCGTCGGCCCGGCGCCGCGCTCGCGGCACCGGGGCCGACGTTCCAGCCGGTCACGGCGTGAGCTGAGCCTCGCACTGCGTGCCGCCGAGGATCACACGGCAGATCGAACGCACTCTCGCCTTCTGGAGCTCCTCCGCCTCACCCGTGTCGAGGAGCCTGTTCGCAGGCATCGTTCCTGGCCCG
>JAZBPO010000064.1:0-7064 GCA_036351675.1 Pseudomonadales bacterium | reverse complement strand
CAGAACTGTTGTTCGCGTTCATCGACGCCTCGTCGTCGCCCCCGAAGACTTCGATGGCCTGCGCGCGGGCGATGGGGAAGGCGAGTGCGCGCAGGCGCTTCGCGAGCGCGAGGGTCCGCTCGGCCAGGACGTCGAGAACCACGAGTTCGCCCTGGGCGAGCGCATCATCCGCCGGCGTGAGATGCGTGAAGCGAACGCTCCGCAAGCGATCACAGGGCACCGGATTCGCATCGGTGAGGACACCCGCGCTCCGCAGCACCGCACAGCGCAGGTCATCGAGTGTGCCGATCGCGTCCTCTGCCGAGGCCGCGCTGGCGAGGACAGTGAGCAGGAACACGACCAGCAAGTGCTTCCAGGGGATCATCGCCTTGCGCATCCGGGAACGGCTCTGGCACCGACGTCTCGGCTCTGATGCTCGGCCAGCACACACCGTACGACGTCCTCGACGTGCAGGGCGTCGTCAGCCACGCGGCGCGTCACCGACACCTCGCACGCCTGGCGAAGCGCCTCTGAGCGCCCGTGCACGGGCTCGATGAGTCGAGGATACGTCATCACCGCGAGATCACCGCGCTCGATGGCGTCCGCGAGCCCCACGACCGGAGCGCTGAATCCGGCACCGCGCCTGCCGCGTCAGGCCGGCTTGCGAGCGAGCGTCGCGAAGGCCGAGGGCACCCACCGCGCCACGGGGTTCTCCGCATCCTCCCAGCCGTCCTCGTAGAAGCCCTCGATGCACAGCCCAGCGGCGAGCTGTCCGCCGATCTGCGCGTCCATGGAGTGGCTGAACAGGATCTGCCGTCCAGCCTCCTCCCAGTCACGCAGGTCCTGGCCGGTCAGATCGTCGGGTTCACGATAGGGCAGTCGATAGCGCGCACGCACCGCCCCGGTACGTTCCGCCTCGTCGTGATCGAAGACGAACCAGTCGGGGTTCATGAAACCTGCGAGGAGCCGGCCGCCGCCTCGCAGCACACGTGCGCATTCGCGCCAGACGTGGCGCGGATCGGGCACGAAGAGGTTGGAGACCGGATGGAAGACGAGATCGAAGCTCGCATCGGGAAACGGTAGCGCGACGGCCATGTCGCCCTGCACGCAGCGCAGGTCGAGACCGTCGCGCTCGGCGACACCCGCATCGAGGGCGAGCTGTTCGTCCGAGAGATCGAAGCTCGTCACGCTCGCGCCCGCAGCCGCGAGCAGTGGCATCTGCTGGCCGCCAGCAGATGCGAGGCCGAGAAGTGCAGTGCCCTGCAGACCTCCGAACCAGTCCTGCGGTACCGGCAGGGTCGGTGTGAGGATCACCTCGAAGTCGCCGCTGCGGGCACGCGCGACGGTCGCTTCGTCGACGGGTCGACTCCAGATCTCGCCGGAGCGTGCTTCCCGATTCCAGGCTTCACGGTTGTGCGCCGCGATGTCCAGGTCGCGCGACCGGGTCATGGCCAGGTCTCCTGCAGTACGGGGAGCGGCGCGGTATGGGTCAGGAACTCGCCGACCCGGCATGCGCATGGCGGCGCTTCTCGCCGTGCTCGTCGAGCCCCCGCCGGGGTGGCTCGAGTCCTGATCCTGCGCCGCACTTCACCATGCAACCGAATGCAGATTATCCTCTCTGCCATAATCTTCATGCATAGTTCGAGCCTCAGCCATGCTCCCCGATCTGCGCAGACTGCGTCACGTCGTGGCGGTCGCCGAAGCCGGCAGTCTGACCGCGGCGGCCAGGGGCCTCGCCATTTCGCAGCCCGCCCTCACGCGCAGCATCGCGGAGCTGGAACAGCACATCGATCTGAAGCTGTTCCATCGCCTGCCGCGCGGCGTGCAGCTCACGGACGTCGGCGAGCAGTTCGTGCGCCGCGCTCGACGCGTGCTCGCCGATGCGGAGGACCTGATGGAGGATCTGGACGGCCTCCGCGATCTGCGTCGGGGCCGCCTGCGCATCGCCGTGGCGCCGGCAGCCTTCATCTCCCTCGTCGACAGCACCGTCGCGGCCTTTGCCCGGCTCCACCCAGGCGTGCGCATCGAGGTCCTCGGGACGGACCTGGAGCAGGTACCGCGCCTGCTCGCGGACGGCGTGTTCGACATCGTCGCGGGCGATGCGCATACCCTGGCGAGCTGGACCGAGCTGGAAACGGAGACCATCGCGCCCCTGCACGACTGCGTGATCGCCCGTCCGGATCACCCGCTCAGGGACGTGCGCGACCTGGAACTGCGAGAGCTCATGCGCTACCCGGTGGTGCTGCCGACGAATCGCTACCCGACGGAAGCGGAACTCGCGGAGGTCTACCGTGCCGCTGGGCTCTCGCCGCGCCCACCGCAGTACCGCTGCGACAGCGTGGAGCTGGTACGGCGGATCGTGCTCGACACCGATGCCATCGCACCGCTGCTCACCTTCCTGGCGCCGCGCGCGGAGCTGCACCGCAGCTTCCTGATGCTGGAGGAGGTGATGCCGCTCCCTGCACATGCACTCGGGCTGGCCGTACTGCGCCGGAACGCGCCCGCGCCGACCGTGAGCGCGTTTCGCGAACTCGCGCGTGCGTTCCCCTTCAGCGATGCTCGCGCACGCTGAAGCCTCCCCCTCCCATGAGGGGCAGACCGGAGAGGCCGCGCTCCTCCCACGGGAGGTGTGCCCCATGGCGCAGCAGACCGCTTGCCCTCACTCGGGCCCGGGCGGAGCTTCCCGCCTGATGCAGCGCGCGAGACCTTCGGCGCCGGCAGTGCCGCCAGCTTCGCCGCGGACGTCACGCCCAGCCGATCAGTGCAGCGAAATGGTAGCGGGCGGCCTCTCGGTGGCGCCCACCCAGCTGCCGTGGAAGCCGGGCGGAAGACTGTGGGGTAGCGCCATGCTCGCTACCGTCGACAGGTCCTCGGCAGCGAGCACGAGCAGCTCGCTGCGGTGTTCCTCCGCGCGGTAGACCTGCAAGAGCAGCCACTCGGCTCCGTCCGCCACGACCGGCACGGGTTCACCCGGCAGATCGGGGTGGAAGTCGCGGACCCGCGTGGCGACGGCACCGCCGTCTGGCGCGAGCTCCGTCGCGAGGATGGCGGTGTAGAACGGCAGGTTCCGCCCGGCGGGTACGCCGCAGCTGTAGATCCGGCGACCGTCACCGCCGGTGCGCGGCATCTCGTGGGCATGTTCGGACAGCAGCGTCGTGCGGGTCGTGCCCCGGACCGGGTCGATGTCGAGGCGCGTGAGCTGTCCGAGCCCCTCGCCCGATTCGATGAGCTCGTCCACCGAACCGAGCGCGGGCAGCGTGCGATGGTGCACGAGGTTCAGGTGCAGCGTGCCGTCCGCATGATCGGCACCGCCGGCGAAATGGAACACGAAGCCGGGCAGGGTCTCGAAACAGACCGGATCGCCACCGTCGCGCGGCACGAGCAGCGCCTTCATGGGCCGCTCCGTGTGCATGGACATGGAGCCGGCCGCCGTCGTGAAGCCGAACAGGATGCCGGCCAGCCCGTAGTCGACCTGCGGCAGGAGGAACACCTGCCAGCGCTCCGTGAGCAGGGCATCGTGGACGAAGCTGCTGCCGCCGAGTTCGAAGTGCCGCCGTTCCACACAGTGGCCGTGCGCGTCGATGCGATAGGTGAGGAGTCGGTTCGGTCGCCCCGGCAGGAGCCCGAAGCCGACGAGTTCGCCCGTGCGCGGATCGAGGGTCGGATGCGCCGCGAAGGGCAGCTCGGGGCGCAGGCTGCGCGAGATCCGATCGAAGGGATTGTCGAAGGTGCCCTCCGGATTCCAGGGGCCGAGCGTCGCGAGGCTCACCGGATCCAGCTCGTGCGGGGCACCGCCCTCGTAGAGCGCGAACAGGCGATCCGCATGGCGGATCACGTGCGTGTTGGCGGCGTTGCGGAAGTCGAAGCGGAAGGCATTCGCGAGCGGCCCGCCCGGGCGGTTGGTGCCGAGGCAGCGATGGAGGACCCGGCCGGCGGCCTCCTCCTCCTCGAAGGCGGCCGTACGCACGAAACGGTTGCGATAGCGCACCCGTCCGCCCTCGAAGGCGAAGCGGCAGACGTGGCCGTCGCCGTCGAAGAGGTGACCGTAGGCCTGGCCGCCACGTTCCATGCGACCGGGGCCGTTGCGATAGAGCACGCCCTCGAGCCCGACGGGAAGTCGACCCCGGACCTCGAGTTCGAGATCGTCGTACTCGTGACCGACCGTCTCGAAGGATCGACGCAGGACGCGAAGGGCCTCGCGCTGGACGTTCGTTGTGGGCATGGCCGACTCCGGTGCCGGGGCGGGCAGACAGCGCCCGTGGTCTCACGCGGGCACCGCCTGCAGGACACTTCCGCCGCCCCGCGACATCGCCTTCAGTGTACGCCCACGCGCACTCGCGATCAGCGCGGCGGGGGATCCGCTCCTGCCGCGTCCTCACGGAGCTGCGCACGCTCCCGCTCGTAGTCCTCCCAGGAGCCGTTCGCCTCAGCCATGCACTCCTCGTACTGCGACGGCGGCCGGCGCGCACACTCGTTGCGCAGACTCGCCTGCACGCCCTCGTAGCCACCGCGGGCGGTGCAACCTGCGACGATCATGGTCGAGAGCACGACCGGGAGGGCCGCGCGCACGACTCGCCGACTTCGCCGCTCACGCATCGGGCGCGTACTCCAGCAGATCACCCGGCTGACACTCGAGCTCGCGGCAGATGGCCTCGAGCGTTCCGAAGCGCACGCCGCGGACCTTTCCGGACTTGAGCAGGGACAGATTCGTCTCGGAGATCCCGATGGCCGCCGCGAGGTCCTTCGACTTCATCTTGCGCCGCGCGAGCATGACGTCGAGGCGGACGACGATCGCCATCACACGATCTCCTGATGGTCCCGCCAGAGTTCCGCCGCGAGCGCGAAGGCCCGGCTCATGATGGCCGTCAGGGCGAGCACCACGAGCGTGAGCGCATGGCCCGTGCCGAACTGGATGCTGAGCGAGCGCTCCCCCGGCGGCATGTGCCAGGTGCCCAGCACGGAACCGATCGGCGCCGTGAGCAGGGAGATCAGGAAGCCCGCCAGGATCCACCGATAGGCGTTGCGTGCACTCCGTACCGCCGCGTCCGGGAAGGGCGGCGCCTCGTGCATGCCCAGGAAGACGCCCCGCAGGGCCAGGAGCGCCCCGGTCCAGGCGCCGAGCTGGACGACGAGCAGCGCATCGAGCGCCCGGGCCTGCCAGTCCGCCATGCCCTCGGCAGCCGTCGCGCCCTGAGCGCGGAGCATCTCGCTGACGGCATGAGGATCGAAGACACCCCAGAGCGTGCAGGCAACGATGGCCACGAGCGCGAGCACGATCAGTAGCTCGATCAGCCGGCGAGCACGGCCGGCGGCGAGGCGGAGCCCGCGTGAAGCATCCAGATCCATCTCTTGCACCGAAATTTTAATGTTTTACGATAACCAAACCTTAGCGCCAGCCGGAATGTCTGTCACCCATGCCTCGTTCGGTTCGTCATTCGACGCTCCTCCGGCCACTCACCCGCCTCGCGTCCATCGGCGCCGGGCTCGTGCTCGCCGGCTGCACGACCCTGACCGCCGGCGGCTTCCTCGCCGCGGCTCGCCTCGCGCCGCTCAGCGCCGATCCAGCCGAAGTGAGCGCCGCTGTTTCCGTTCCGGCGGGCGTGGGCCTCAGGGCCGGCGACGCGAAGCTGAGCATGGCCTACGAACCCGACACACCCGGTGCGGAGCCCTTCGAGGAGCATTTCGACCTGGAGATCGTGCTGCTGCCCGACTTCGCGCAGGCAGATCCACGCGATGCGGTGTTCGGCGCCCGCATCGGCGCTGACGATCACGCCCGCTTCCGGCTCACTCAGGCGCGCATCCGCAGGCTGCGCGCGAGCGGGGACAGTGGCCCGGGGACGATGTCCATCAACGTTTCGAGCGCCTGCTTCACCGGCGAACGACCGGACGCGCTCCCGGTGGGTACCTGGCTGCGTACGCAGGCGGACGGCGCCTGGATCAGGCTCACTCGCCGCCGGGACCTGCTCGCGCTGGACGAGAACGCGATCGCCCTCAGGGACGAGCTGGAGCCCTGCACCGCTGCAGGCGCCTGATGCGGCGCAGTGATCCGGGGCGCATCAGTCCTCGCCGGCCGAGCGCCGGGCCGCCCGGAAGTCCGGCTCCCGCTTCTCGAGGAAGGCCGCGATCGCTTCCTTGTGCTCGGGCGACGTGTAGCAGACCTGGAGCGCCGCCAGCTCTCGCTGCTGCACGCGCGCCAGATCGGGTTCGTTGGCGTTCACCGTGAGCAGCTCCTTCACCATGCGCAGCGCCTGCTGCGGGTTGGAGCCCATGGCGCGAGCCTGAGCCAGCGCCGCGTCCATGAGGCCCTCGGGACGCACCACGCGATCGACCAGGCCGATCTCCTTCGCCTCCTCCGCGAGGATCGTGCGCCCCGTGAGCATCAGGTCGCTGGCGGCGCCGAAACCGACGCGCTGAAGGAGGAACCGGGAACTCGCGAGTTCCGGGACGAGCCCCATGCGGATGAAGCGCACGGAGAGCTTCACGCCCTCCGCGGCCAGGATCGCGTCGAAGGGCAGCACCTGCGTGAGCCCGACACCGATGGCGGCGCCGTTGATCGCAGCCACCATGGGCTTGGACCCGCGCACGAGACCGACCCAGTCACGGGGCGACTCGCTGCTGCGTGCGGACGCCCTGCCCTCGCCCTGCTGCTGCGCATCGAACACATCGCCGATATCCGCACCCGCGCAGAAGCCGCGCCCCGCGCCCGTGACCACGAAGGCCTCGATCTCGTCGTCGTCGTTGCCCGCCTTCACCGCCGTCGCGAGCTCCGCGCCCATCTGGTAGGTCCACGCGTTCATGCGCTCGGGACGATGGAGCGTGACGACGCGGACGCCGTCGATGTCCTCCACCAGGATCGTGTCGAAGTCCATGAACCCACCCTCCGGCTGTCGCGAACCCTGCTGTCTCGATCGTCTCAGGCGGCGTGTGCTGCCGCCACCCGCTCACGCGCAGCGCGCCCCGGACGCGCCGCATCGATGCCCGCATGCCCGTCGCTTCAGCCGCCCGCCCGAGCCGCGCAGTCCACGGCGAGCGCCTGATAGGCCTTGCCACGCTCGTTGACGAAATCGGGGACGTGCAGCGAAGTG
>JAZBPO010000063.1:0-3999 GCA_036351675.1 Pseudomonadales bacterium | reverse complement strand
CATCCGCATCGTAAGCTCACGCCCTGTTTCCGCGGAAACGCACCTGATTCAGGACGCACGGGAAACCAAACCCTTGAGCGAAGCAGACGCCATCGAGGCCGAACTCGAAGCGCATCAGAAGCCCGATGAGGCCCCACGCCCCGTCCTCGAGGTCACCGACCTCGCCGTCGAGTTCGACACCTACGGCGGCACGGTGCAGGCCGTCCGCGGCGTGTCCTTCGCCGTGCCGCGCGCGAAGACCCTCGGCATCGTCGGCGAGTCCGGCTGCGGCAAGTCGGTCACGGTACAGGCACTCATGGGTCTCATCCCCATGCCGCCGGGGCGCATCACGGGCGGCTCCGCGAAGCTCGACGGCCAGGAGATCCTCGGCCTGCCCGAAAAGCAGCTGAATCAGATCCGCGGGCGGAAGATCGGCATGATCTTCCAGGACCCCATGACCTCCCTGAATCCGACCATGCGCATCGGCGATCAGATCGCCGAGACGCTGCGCATCCACCGCGACATGGGCATGGGGGAGGCCGCCGCGAAGGCGGTCGAGCTGCTCGAGAAGGCGCGCATCCCGGAAGCGGCGAAGCGCGCCCGCCAGTACCCCTTCGAGTTCTCGGGCGGCATGCTCCAGCGCGCCATGATCGCCTCGGCACTCGCCTGCTCACCGCAGCTGCTCATCGCCGACGAGCCCACCACGGCGCTCGACGTGACCATCCAGGCGCAGATCCTCGAGCTCATGGAAACGCTCCAGCGCGAGGAGGGCATGAGCATCATCCTCATCACCCACGACCTCGGCGTGGTGGCGCGCATGGCCGACGAGGTGGCCGTGATGTACGCGGGGCAGGTAGTAGAGTCGGGGACCGTGGACGACGTGTACTACCGCGGCGGCCACCCCTACACGCAGGGACTGCGCAAGGCGACGCCCTCGAACGATCCGGACCAGCCGCGCGAACTCAACCCCATCGACGGCACGCCGCCCGACCTCTTCCATCCGCCCGCGGGCTGCGGCTACTACGCGCGCTGCCCACACGCCATGAAGCTGTGCGAGGCGAACCTGCCGCCGGAGTTCGAGCTGGACCACGGTTTCGACCGCGAGGCGGACGACCTGCGCCACTTCGCGCGCTGCTGGCTGCAGCACCCGGACGCGCCGCGGGTCGAGGATGTCCACCAGATTCACGACGGCAAGTTCGGCGAGGCCGACGGATGAATCGCGCAGGGGACGTCCACCAGACCGCAACCGCGGACGGCCACGACGGCACCTTCAGCGAGGCCGACGCGTGAGCGATGCGCTCCGGGCTCAGCCTTCTTCGGAGGGACCGTCCAGCAGCCGCGCAAGCGCACGCACGGCGATCACGAGCACCGCGATGAACACGATTCCGCAGACCGCGGCCATCAACACGTACATGGAGTGTGCCTCGATGGAGTCAGCGCCCAGCGTACCGGGCCGGGGCGCCCGCACCATGGAGATCGGATGAAGTGAGCGGCGAAGCGCGACAGGTCGATGCGAGCGACTCGCCCGAAGCAGGCCAGCCCCTCGTCGAGGTGAAGCACCTCACCAAGCACTTCGACATCGGCGGCGGCCAGATCGTCCACGCCTGCGACGACGTCAGCCTCACCATCGCCGAGAACGAGATCCTCGGCCTCGTGGGCGAGTCGGGCTCCGGCAAGTCGACGCTCGGCAAGACGCTCCTCGGCCTGCACGACAAGACCGCCGGCGAGGTCGTCTACCGCGGCGAGACGCTCCCCCAGCGCTACGACACAGCGGCCTTCGGCCGCTACGCCACGCGCATGCAGATGATCTTCCAGGACCCCTACTCCTCCCTGAACCCGCGCATGACCGCCGGCGAGATCATCGGCGAGGGCCTGCGCCTTCACACGAAGCTCTCGGGTGCCGAGATCCGCGAGAAGGTCGGCGAGTGGCTCGCGCTCGTGGGCCTGAACCCGGACTTCGCCTCGCGCTACCCGCACGAATTCTCCGGCGGCCAGCGCCAGCGCATCGGCGTGGCCCGGGCGCTCATCCTCGAGCCGGAGTTCGTGGTGTGCGACGAGCCCATCTCGGCGCTCGACGTCTCCGTGCAGGCGCAGGTCATCAACCTGCTCGCCGAACTGAAAGAGCGCATGGGGCTGACGCTCCTGTTCATCGCGCACGACCTGTCGATGGTGCGCTACGTCTCCGACCGCATGGCGGTGATGTACCTCGGCTCGCTCGTGGAGGTGGGCCCGGCGGACGAGGTGTTCTTCGACCCGAAGCACCCCTACACGCAGATGCTGGTGGGCTCGAATCCGGAGCCGGACCCGGAGTTCGAGCGGACGCGCGAGCACGTCATCCTCAGCGGTGAAATCCCGAGTCCCGTGAACGTCGGCGCAGGTTGCCGCTTCGCGGGCCGCTGCCCGAAGGTGATGGAGCGCTGCAGGACCGAGACGCCGCAGCTGATCGACGCTGGCGGCGCAGAGGCGCCACGCCGGGTCGCCTGCCACCTCTTCGACTGAGCCGGCCCGAGCGCGCCCGGGGCACACACGAGGCCTCAGCATGGAAAAGCCGGGAGTGGCAACGGCGCCCAGGATCCGCGCCTATCGCGAGTCGGATGCGAGCGCCATCGCCGATCTCTTCTACCGTGCGGTGCACGAGACCGCCGCGTCTCACTACGACGCGGCAGCGCGCCAGGCCTGGGCGCCTGCCCCGCGACCGGCCGAGGACTGGCATGCGCGCCTGTCGGCGATGGAGACCTTCGTCGCCGAGGACGCGCGCGGCCTCGCCGGCTTCATGACCCTCGAGCCCGACGGCCACATCGACTTCGCCTACGTGCGGCCGGACGTGGCAGGCCGCGGTGTCGCAGGCGCGCTCTATGCGCACATCGAAGCGCGGGCTCGGGCACGCAGTGTCGAGCGCCTGTACGCGGAGGCGAGCCACCTCGCCCTGCGCTTCTTCGAACGGCGCGGCTGGACCCTGCTCGAGACGCAGACCGTCGAGCGGAACGGCGTCGCGCTCACCAACCACCGCGTCGAGAAGCGACTCTGAGCGCGGCGCCGCGCGGCAGCAGGATTCCGGAAGCGCCCGCGGCACCGCGCGCCATGGAGCGCTGGACAGCGGCGCGGCCGAACACATGGCTGGAAGCTAGGGTGCCTTCGACGGTTCGAGCGCGGGAAAGTCCTTCGGCGTGAGCGTTTCCTGCCGCAGCAGCAGCGCCGCGCCCTCCTCGAGCAGGGCGCGCTTCTCGGTCAGGATCGCTTTCGCCCGTTCGAGGGCCTGCGCCAGGAGATCGCGGATGGCGAGGTCGACCTCGCGCGCGGTCTCCTCGGAGAAGTCGCGCCGCCCCGGCTCGATCAGGCCGCCGCCGAGGAACCGCTGGGATCGATCCTCGAGGACGACCTGCCCGATGGTCTCGCTCATGCCGTAGCGGGTCACGCATTCACGCGCGATGTCCGTGGCCTTGGCCAGATCGTCCGACGCGCCCGTCGAGACCTCTCCGAAGACGATCTCCTCCGCCGCCCGGCCCGCGAGCAGCACGACCATGCGGCCCTCGAGTTCGGGTCGCGTGACGAGGAAGCGGTCCTCCGTCGGGCGTTGCATCGTGTAGCCGAGAGCGCCCACGGAACGCGGAATGATCGTCACCTTCTGCACCGGATCAGCACCGGGCAGCGACGCAGCCACGAGCGCGTGTCCCATCTCGTGGTGAGCGACGCGGGCGCGCTCGTCGTCGTTCATCACCCGCGTCCTGCGCTCCGCACCGGCCACGATGCGTTCGAAGGCGGCGGTGAAGTCGGCGGTCGAGATGCGCTCGGCGCCGCGCCGCGTCGCCACGATCGCCGCTTCGTTCACGAGGTTGGCGAGATCGGCGCCGGTGAAACCGGTCGTCAGCCCCGCGATCTCGTCGACGTTCACGTCCGGGTCGATCTTCACGCGGCGCATGTGCACGCGCAGGATCTCGCCGCGCCCACGTCGCTCCGGCCGGTCCACGACGATCTGGCGGTCGAACCGGCCCGCACGCAGAAGCGCGGGGTCGAGAACTT
>JAZBPO010000062.1:0-6979 GCA_036351675.1 Pseudomonadales bacterium | reverse complement strand
CGTCGAGCGGGACATCCTCGAGAAGAACGACGCCCTCGCGCAGCACAACCGCGCGCACTTCGCGGCTCATCGCGTGCTCGCTCTCAATCTCGTGTCCTCGCCCGGTGCCGGCAAGACGACGTTGCTGGCGGCGACGCTCGCGCGCCTGCTCCCGGCCCGGCGCGCCGCGGTGATCGAGGGCGATCAGGAGACGAGCGCCGACGCGGACCGGATCCGCGCCACGGGCGCGCCGGCGATCCAGATCAACACCGGACGCGGCTGCCACCTCGACGCTCGGATGGTCGACGAGGCCTTCGCGCGCCTGCACTTCGAGGATGGCGTGCTCTTCGTCGAGAACGTCGGCAACCTCGTCTGCCCCGCGGGTTTCGATCTCGGAGAGGCCCACAAGGTGGTCATCGCCTCCGTCACGGAAGGCGAGGACAAGCCGCTGAAGTACCCGAACATGTTCGCCGCGGCCTCGCTCATGCTCGTCTCGAAGACGGATCTGCTGCCGCACCTCGACTTCGACGTCGACGCGCTCGTGGCCAATGCGCGGCGCGTGAATCCGCACATCGGCGTGATCCCCGTCTCGGCCAGGAGCGGCGAGGGGCTCGATGCCTGGCTGGCCTGGATCGACGGTGCGCGACGCATGCAGGCTGCCGCGCGGTGAACATGCGCGGCGCGGCCGGGACCGAGGCCCGCGCACGACACGAACGCATCCGCATCCGCGGCCGCGTCCAGGGCGTCGGCTTCCGGCCCCACGTCCATGCCGTGGCGCGGCGCCACGGCATGGCCGGCTGGGTCCTGAACGACGGCGACGGGGTGCTCGTCGACGCCGAAGGCGCGGATCTCGAGGACTTTCTCGGCGCGCTGCGCACGCATGCGCCCGGGCACGCACGCATCGACGCGATCGAACGCGTCGCGCTCCCCGTCGCGGGCGCCGCGGGCTTCGAGATCCGCGCGAGCGCCCCGGACGACGCGCGCAGCGCGGCGATCCCGCCGGACCTGGGTCTCTGCGAGGACTGCCTGCGGGAGCTCTTCGATCCGGCCGATCGCCGCTACCTGCATCCCTTCATCGCCTGCACCCAGTGCGGGCCGCGCCTGACCATGACCGAGCGCCTGCCCTACGATCGCGCTGCGACGACCATGGCGCCCTTCGAACTCTGCCCTGAGTGCCGCACCGAGTACGAGGAACCGACGGATCGCCGCTTCCACGCCGAACCGATCGCCTGCCACGATTGCGGGCCGCGCCTCGATAGACCCGTCAGCGAGATCGCTGCGGCGATCGAGCGCGGCGAGATCGTGGCGCTGAAGGGTATCGGCGGCTATCACCTCGCCTGCGACGCGCGAAACGATTCAGCCGTGGCCCGCCTGCGCGCGCACAAGCGGCGCGACGGCCGCCCGCTCGCGGCGCTGTGCACGAACCTCGCGAGTGCGGCGCACCTGGTCTTCCTGGACCGGACCGCGCGCACGCTTCTCTCGTCCGCGGAGCGTCCCGTCGTGGTGCTGCAGCGCCGGCCCGGCCCGATCGGCGAAGCGCTGGCGCCGGGCCTCGACACGCTCGGCGTCATGCTCCCGTCCACGGCTGTCCACTGGCTGCTGCTGCACGCGCTGGCGGGCTCGCCCGAGAACGCGGCCTGGTACGAGCGCACTCGACTACCGGTGCTGGTGATGACCAGCGCCAACCTGTCCGGCGATCCGCTCGTGATCGACGACGAGGTCGCGCGCCGGGACCTCGCCGTGATCGCCGACCTCATCGTGACGCACGACCGCGCGATCGTGGTCCGCGCCGACGATTCCGTGCTGCGCATGGTCGGCCCCGGGCGCAGCGTGCTGCTGCGCCGGGCCCGGGGCCACGTGCCCGGCAGGATCGTGCTCGGCGATGAAGGTCCGGCCGTGCTCGCGACCGGCGCCCAGCTCAAGAACACGCTCACGGTCACTCGCGACCGCGAGGCGCACGTCTCGCAGCACGTGGGGGACCTCGCGACGCCTGCCACCATCGCCTTCCAGCGGTCCCTGGCCGAGCAGCAGCTCGCCTGGATCGGGGTGCGACCGGTGGTGGTCGCCTGTGACCTGCACCCGGACTTCGCGTCGACGGCGCTCGCGCGCGAACTGGCCCACGTCTTCGAGGCGTCGTTCCTGGCCGTGCAGCATCACCACGCCCACGTCGCGGCCGTGCTCGCCGAGCACGGGTGCGGAGGCCCCGTCCTCGGCGTCGTCCTCGACGGCTTCGGTCTCGGTACGGACGGTGGCGCCTGGGGTGGCGAGTTGCTGCGCGTCGACGGCGCCATCTGCGAGCGGCTCGGTCACTTCGCGCCGCTCGCGGCTGCGGGGGGTGATCGCGCGGCACGCGAGCCCTGGCGCATGGCGGCCGGCGTGCTCGCGGATCTGGGGCGCGGCGATGAGATCGCCGAACGCTTCGCGAACGAGGCGCACGCCGCTGCGCTCGCGCGAGTCCTGACGCGCCCGGACGTCGACCTCGTCGGTCGCACGAGCGCCGCCGCGCGTCTCTTCGATGCGGCGGCCGGTCTGCTCGGTGTGCGCCTGCGGGCACGCTTCGAGGGCGATGCGCCCATGACGCTCGAAGGCCTCGTCGATCGCCCGCGCGCCCTCGAGGGTGGCTGGCGCCTCGCCGAAGGGGTCCTCGACTTCACGCCGCTGCTCGCTGCGCTCGCGGACGAGGGCGATCCGCAGCGCGGCGCGGAGCTGCTGCACGGAACGCTGATCGAGGCGCTCGCCGCCTGGGTCCGGGAGGCAGCCGCGGCGCAGGGGCTCGGGGTGGTCGCGCTCTGCGGCGGCTGCCTTCAGAACCGCTTCCTCGCCACGGAACTGCCGCTGCTGCTCGAGGCGGAGGGCCTGCGCGTGCTCCTCGCCCGCGAGCTGCCACCGAACGACGGCGCCGTGAGCCTCGGCCAGGCCTGGGTCGCACGCCAGGCGACCATGGAGGACTGAACCATGTGTCTCGCCATACCCGTGCGGATCACGGAAGTCGTCGACCAGGACCGGGCGCGGGCGTCCATCGGCGGCATCGTCCGCGAGATCTGCATCACGCTCGTCGGCAACGTGCAGCCGGGCGATCACGTCATCCTCCATGTCGGCTACGCGCTCTCGAAGCTCGACGAGGAGGCGGCGCAGCGGACCCTCGAGACCATGCGCACCGCCGGCGTGCTCGAGGAGACGCTCGCGGAACTGACGCGAGAGACCTCGTGAAGTACGTCGACGAGTTCCGCGACGGCGAGCGGGCCCGCATGCTCGCGGCGGCCATCGCGCGCGAGGTCGAGGCCGGCCGGCCCTATCGCTTCATGGAGTTCTGCGGCGGCCACACGCACGCGATCTTCCGCTACGGCCTCCAGGATCTCCTGCCTGACGAGATCGAGATGGTGCACGGTCCCGGCTGCCCGGTGTGCGTGCTCCCGACGGGGCGCCTCGACATGGCCGTCGAGCTCGCCCTGGCGCAGCCGGAGGTCGTCCTCTGCTCCTACGGCGACATGCTGCGCGTCCCGGGCAGCGGCGGGCGCAGCCTGCTCCGGGCCAGGGCCGAGGGGGCTGACGTGCGCATGGTCTATTCCGTCGCGGACGCGCTGGCGCTCGCGCGCAGCGAGCCCGACCGGGAGGTGGTGTTCTTCGGCGTCGGCTTCGAGACCACGACGCCGCCCACGGCGCTCGGCCTGTTGACTGCCCGGCGCGAGGGTCTCGGCAATTTCTCCGTGTTCTGCAACCACGTGCTCACGCCCGCGGCCATGCGCGCGATCCTGCACCTGCCGTCCGAAGGCGGGGCGCAGGACGTGACGACCGTGCCCCTCGACGGTTTCGTCGGCCCCTCGCACGTCAGCATCGTGATCGGCTCCGACGCCTACGCCTTCTGCTCCGAGGACTACGCGAAGCCCGTGGTCATCGCCGGCTTCGAGCCGCTCGACGTGCTGCAGGCAATCCTCATGCTCGTGCGCCAGGTGAACGAGGGTCGCGCCGACATCGAGAACCAGTACCTGCGGGCCGTGACGGCGGAAGGGAACGCGCGCGCCCGGGACGTCTGCGTGGAGGTCTTCGAGGTGCGCGACACCTTCGAGTGGCGCGGCCTCGGCGACATCCCCCGCTCGGCGCTCGCGATCCGCGAGGCCTTCGCGGCGTTCGACGCGGAACGGCGTTTCGCCATGGCGCCGCGGCGTGCCGGCGGCACGAAATCCTGTGAATGTCCCGCGATCCTGCGGGGCCAGAAGAAGCCCGTCGACTGCAAGCTGTTCGCGACCTCGTGCCGTCCGGAAACGCCCCTCGGCGCCTGCATGGTGTCGGACGAGGGCGCCTGCGCCGCCTACTACCACTACGGCCGCTTCCGCGAGGAAGCGGAGCGTCGCCTGGCCGCGCGCCTCGCCGAGCGCCGCGCTCGCGGCCCGCGCGGGAAGGAGATCCGCCATGAACCGGCGTGAGCCCCTCCCCGAGCGTCGCGCGGCGGCGCGTCGGACGCTCGATCTCGAGCACGGCTGTGTCGATCTCACGCACGGCGCCGGCGGTCGCTCCATGATGGATCTGCTCGACGGGCTGTTCCGCCCGGCCTTCGACAACGACGTGCTGGCCCGGGGCGGTGACGCGGCGGTGGTGCCGGTCGAGGCCGGCCGCATCGCCATGACGACGGACTCCTTCGTGGTCTCGCCGCTGTTCTTTCCCGGCGGCGACATCGGCAGTCTGGCGATCCACGGCACCGTCAACGATCTCGCCATGAGCGGTGCCGAGCCGCTCTGGCTCACGGTGGGCTTCGTGCTGGAGGAAGGCCTGCCCCTTGCGGACCTCGCGCGCATCGTCGAGAGCATGGGCGTCGCGGCGCGCGACGCGGGGGTATGCATCGTCACCGGCGACACCAAGGTCGTGGAGCGGGGGAAGGGCGACGGCGTGTTCGTGAACACGGCCGGCGTCGGGCGGGTGCCCGCGGGTCTCGATCTGTCGACCCGTGAGCCGCAACCGGGGGATGTGGTGATCGTCTCCGGAACGCTCGGAGATCACGGCGTCGCGATCATGTCCCGGCGCGCAGGGCTCGAGTTCGAGACCACGCTCGAGTCGGACGCCCGCCCACTTCATCGCCTCGTGGCCGCACTGCTCGACGCGGCGGCCGATGGCGTCCGCGTGCTCCGCGACCCGACCCGCGGCGGTCTGTCGGCGACCCTGAACGAGCTCGCCTTCGTGTCCGGCGCAGGCGTGCGCCTGGAGGAGCGGGCGATACCCGTGCGCGAGGAGGTGCGCGGCGCCTGCGAACTCCTCGGCCTCGACCCCCTCAACGTCGCGAACGAGGGCAAGCTCGTCGCGGTGGTCGCGCCGGAACACGCAGACGCCGCGCTCGCGGCCATGCGTGAGCATCCCGATGGCGCGGACGCGGCCATCGTCGGCGAGTTCGTCGAGGACCCGCTCCGCCTCGTGCGCATGCGCACGACCATCGGCGGCGAGCGCGTCGTGGACTGGCTCCACGGCGAACAGCTGCCGCGCATCTGCTGAGGCGCGCGCCGACGCGGACGCCGCCCGAAGCCTGCGGATGCCTCAGGGTTCGAGGTTGCGGTACTCGCGAGCGGTGATGAGCTGCGCCCAGGCGAGCGGGCTCTGGTCGGTCCCGGCGAGCAGGGCGGCGGCGACGGTCGCGACGGCGGTCACCAGTGGTGGCAAGAGCAGCAACCAGTCGATCTCGCGCCAGCCCCGGCGAGGGATCGCCTCCTCGGGCCAGGCCGGCGGCGGCCCGCGCAGCCAGGCGCGCCACAGGATCGGACCGAAGTAGGCGACGTTCAGCAGGCTCGAGGCGAGCAGCACGTGGCTCGCCCACTTCATGTCGGCGGCCTCGGCGCCGCGCGAGAGCCACTCCTTGCTGACCGCGCCGGCCGTCAGCGGCGCGCCCATCATGCCGAGGGCGCCGATCGTGAAGGCGGCGGTGGTCAGCGGCATGCGCCGGCCGACGCCGTCGAGATCCTCGATGCGGTGGATACCGAGCGCCTCGGCATAGTTCCCGGCGCAGAAGAACAGCGTGATCTTCATGATCCCCTGGTGCACGAGATGCACGAGGCCGCCGATGGTGCCGATGGGTCCGAAGAGCGCGACGCCGAGGGCGATGTAGGACACCTGGCTCACGGTGGAGAAGGCGAGGCGCGGTTTCAGCTCGCTCTGCGTCAGGGCACGCAGACTGCCCCAGACGATGGTGACGGCGGCGAGGATCGCGAGCGGCGTGAGCAGGCCCAGGGCCTGGGCGCGCTCGACGCCGAAGACGTCGTAGACGACGCGCACGAGGCCGAAGGCGCCGGCCTTCACCACCGCCACCGCGTGCAGCAGCGCGGACACCGGCGCCGGCGCGATCATGGCCCGGGGCAGCCAGCCGTGGAGCGGGACGAGGGCGGCCTTCACGCCGACGCCGGCGACGAGCAGGCCGAAGGCGATGCGCAGCTGCGTCGCGGCCTCGTCGCCCACGTCGCCGAGCGCACCGCCGGAGGTGAATTCGATCGGCCCGGTCAGCCCGCGCAGCCAGATGATGCCGGTGAGCAGCAGGGCGCCACCGACGAGTGTGTAGGCGAGATAGACGGCGGCCGCACGCAGGCTCTCCGGCGTGCCGCGATGCGCCACGAGCGGATAGGTGGTGAGCGTCAGCACCTCGTAGAAGACGAAGAAGGTGAAGAGGTTCGCGGCCATGGCGAGGCCGACGGTGGCCGTGACGCACAGACTGAAGAAGCCGAAGAAGCGGCTGCGGTGCGGGGACCCCTCGAGGTAGCCGACCGCATAGAGGGTCGTGAGCAACCAGAGCGCGGCGGAGAGGGTGACGAACAGCAGCGCGAGGGCGTCCATCTCGAAGGCGAACTCGATGCCCTGGAGGATCTCGTGGCGGAAGCCGTAGTCGGCGCCTGCTCGCACGCCGAGGAGCATCACGGCGACGAGCGTCAGCTTCAGCACGGCCCCGCCGAGGTTGAGCGTCGTGCGCAGCGCGCGGCGCTCCTCCGGCAGGGCGAAGATGATCACCGCGGGGATCAGCGACGAGGCG
>JAZBPO010000061.1:0-51913 GCA_036351675.1 Pseudomonadales bacterium | reverse complement strand
CCGCCGTCCACGACGCGCTCGGTTGGCTGCTCGTGGTCGCGGTCGGCGCCGTGCCCTTCCTGCTCCTCGGCGAGCGACGCCAGCGAGCGCGCGGGGTCGACGGACACGCGCGCCCCACGAACCGTGCTCTGGCGCCGCACCTCGTCGGCGCCGTCGGCGCCATCGCGCTACTGCTCGCGCCCGGTCTGCTGCCTGCGTGGCTGCCGGACGACCGGGCCCGCGCTGCCGAACAGCTCGAGCACCGCCTCGACGCGTTGCCGTGGCGGCTGGGGACCTGGGTCGGAGCACGGCGCCAGCTGCCCCCGCGCGAACTGGAGATCCTCGACGCCGACGCCGTGGTCCACCGCGCCTACGTCGACCTCGATTCGGGCGAGGAGCTCCTCCTCGTCGCTGCCTGGCATCGCGAACTCGCGCACGCGACCGGTCATGGCGCGCGCAAGTGCTATCGCGCTCGCGGCTGGACGCTGGACGACGCCACCGTCCTCGCTGGCAGCCCCGCTGGCGAACGCACGGAGCGCTTCCTGTTCCGCCGCGCCGGCGTGCACATCACCGTCTTCGAGACGGTCTTCGACGTGCCGACGGGCGCGGGCGCCCGGTCGCGGGAAGGGGGCCGCCTTCGCGTTCTCCTCGTCCTCGAAGGCACCCGCGAGGACACCGAGTCCCGACGACTCGCCGCGCACTTCACGCGGGCGCTGGTGCCCGGCACGACTCGAGAAACCGGAGGCCTCGACTGATGTTCGTCCGCTCGAAGGTTCGCCTGCGCACGGCCGCCTGCGCGCTCGGCACACTGACCCTGCTCACCGTCGGCGGCTGGCATCTCGCGGAGCGACGTATCGCCGACCGCTGCTCGCAATGGCTCGATGCGGGTCGCGCGGAACTGCGCGAGGGCTCGGCGCTCCGGGCCCTGCATGCCCTCGGCCGTGCCCTGCGCGAGCCGGCCTGCGGCGCGACGGAGGACGCGCGTGCCTGGACCGACTACGCCCGCGCGCGGGTGCGCGTGCGCGCCCCCGAGCTCGCCCACGTCTCGGAAGCGATCAGCGCACTGCGCCATGCCCACGCTCTCGAACCGGCCGATCCGGAGATCGGCACGGCACTGGCCGAAGCACTGCTCGGCGTGGGTCTGCACGACGAGGCCGCTGCCACGGCGGATCGGGTCCTCGATCGCAGCGACCATCCGGCAGCACGGCGAATCGCCGCCGGCGCACTGCTCGCGGCCGGCCGCACGCGCGAGCTGCTCGAACGGCTCGATGGCGATCGCTGGGTCGAGCAGGGGTTCTGGTTCCGTGCCACGCGCCTCCTGCTCCGGACCGACCGTGGTCCGGGACACGGCAGCCGGGTCGACCGACTGCTCGCCGCCGAGAGCGACCCCGCCGCCCGCGCCGTACTCGGCGCTCTCGCCGGTCGGACCGGCCCCGCGCCCGACCCGGCGGCGCTCGTCGCCGAGCTGACGGCACCGGAGCGCGCCGCGGCGGCCGACGTCATCGGTGCGGCGCTGCTGTGGCTGCAGCAGCTCGAGCAGCCTGCGCTGATGCTGGAGCTGCTCGCCCATCACGCCGCGTCACTCGAGGGCCCGCTGCGAACGCGCCTCGCTGCGCTCGCATGGCAGGCGGATCGACGCGATCTCGTGGCAGCCGCCCTGGAGGCCGGACCCGTCGCCCTGTACGAGACACCCGAGCTGCTCGCCTACGGTGCGATCGCCGGCCACGCGGCGAGCGTCGCCGCCATGCGCGAGCACCCGGCGCAGGACACGGCGGTCGGACGTGCCTGGCGATCCCTCACACTCGCGGTACTTGACGCGAGCGGTCCGGCGGCCGTGGCCGACGCCAGCACGCAGGTCCTGCGCGATGCGCCGGGCAGCGCGCTCGCACAGACGCTCGCCGCCGAAGCCTGGCTGCAGCTCGGTGAACTGCAACGCGCCGAAGCACTGGCGTCACGCGCGATGCGCAGCGAGCCCTTCTGGTCCCAGCCACGCCTGCTACGCGGCGTGGCACGCGCACAGCGCGCCTCGTCGACCGATGCGGTGGAGTCCGGGGACGCGCCCTGTGTCGCATCGCCGGAGCTGGCGCCCAGCTACCGTGCCTGCGCGCGGCGGGCACTGCCTGCAGGCGCCGAGCCATGGCAGGTTCTCCTCGTGGCGATCGGCGATGCCACGCGCGCCGGCGACCTGCGCGCAGCAGACGAACTCGTGGAGGCGCTCCGGGCGACGTCTCCGGGCCGCGCCACCCTCTGGCGCCTCGCGAGCGCCCGTACGCTGCTGGCCACACGCCGGCGCGAAGAGGACACCGCAAGGGCCGCCCTGCGGCTGCGCGAAGTGCTCGAGATCCTCCCGCGCCACGCCGAGGCACGCATGCTGCTCGGCCTCGCACTTGCTCGCCTGCGCGACTACGTCGCGGGGCGCGCCGACGTGCTGGAAGCCGTGAAGCTCGCACCGGAACTCTGGCGCGAAGGCCTGCGCATGGCCGTGCTCATCGACCGCGAGCAGCAAGACGGGGGCGGCGCCGAACTCGTGCAGCTCGCACGGCGTGTCATCGCGCGCGCTCCGCTGTCCGAGACCGCGCGCCACGCCACGGAAACGCGATGGCTGCGCAGCCTGCTCGTCGCGACCGAAGGCGAACGCACGAGCGGTCTGCAGCTGGCCGCCTATGCACGACTCGTCGAACTCGAACCGGACCTCGACTTCGCCCTGAACAACTACGCCTGGCTGCTCTACGAGAAGCGCGAGGCGCTCGCCACGGCACTCGAGCTCGCTGGACGCGCGGTAGCGCTCGCGCCGGACAACGCGGCCTATGGCGACACGCTCGTGGCAGTCCGTCGCTGGGCGAACGACGTCGAGGACGCGGAACGGGTCGACCGAGCACGCACCGACGCCGCCCTCGAAGCGGCGCGCGCCCGCATTCGGCGCCAGGGCGCCGCGCGCCGCGCCCTCGTCGCGAGCCCTTCCGCCGAAAACGCATGGCGATGAGAAGACGCCGCTCCAGGACTCGCGCAGACGCGCTGATGCCGTCGACCCGCCGCGCTGCGCGCGGGCCCCTGGCGGTTCCTGGAGGCAGGTGCCGATCGCGGGGCGACGCAGCAGGCGACACGCTGGATCCGCACGCGATCCGCCGAGCTGCAGCCCCGGGCCGAGCGCATTCCGACGCTGCAACGTCTGTTCGCACCCTGCGCGGAAGCGGCCGCACCCGCGTCCGCGCCCTGCGAAGGGCTGGCCGCGCCGACGGCGCCGACAGCCATGGTCCTCGATACGGACCACGGCAAGGATGCCCCGGTCGCTCCGATGCCGATCGAAGGCAGCTCACCCGCGCAGGCAAGGGTGCGGGAGACACGACATCCGGAAGCGTTGCGGCAGGGGACTGCGCGCTGAACCACTCCGCTTCCCGGCCTCCCGCCCCCCCGGGTCCGTCCGGCCGACCGGGCCGGTCGCGGGCCCCAGCGGGCCGACGCCTCCGCAGCCCGCCGCCCCCTTCTCCCGTACGTCCTCACCCAGCCGCTTTCCTCGGGCACGACCCCGGCCCTGCCGGGCGTCGACCGTCCGGAGCAGCTTGGAGTCGAGAAGATCAGCGGGGCTGCGGTGCCTGTGGCAGCAGGTGAGGAGGCCACGATCCGCGCCTGTTCGAAGCACCCGCCGACGAAGCCCCCCAGGTCCGACGACCAGGAGACGAGCGCTGCACGGATCACCTGGAGGAACAGGTGGCCCGGCAACCGCGCAGGCGGCTGGGGACCGCAGCTGCGGGAAGCGGGCCTGGACGGTGCGTCGTTCGGGAGGGAGCGCCGCGGCGCCCGGATCGGGCGACGCGGAACAGCGCGGGTCAGATGACCGAGCCGAGATAGCGCGGGCCCTCGTCGCGAGCGAGGTGTGGCCACTGCGTGAGCATCATGTCCGCATGGCGCGTCGCGAGCTGCCCCGAGAGCGAGAGCTGCTCGGCGTTCGCGACGCTGTCGATGAAGAGCGTCCGGCAGCCGAGCACGCGCCCGATACGGATCGCGACGTAGCCGCAGGACGCGCCGGTACTGACGATCGCATCCGGCCGCACGCGCAGGATGATCCACGACAGGCGCAGGATCTGCACGACGAGCGCGAACTTGCGATCGCGATTGGCGTCCGGGAACACGTGGAAACCCTTCGCGTCGACGTCCCGACCGAGGGCGCGATCCACCGTCGCATAGTGCACGTCTGCGCCGACGAAGGCCGGACGCAGCCTCAGCAGCTGGATCCAGTGCCCGCCGCCGGAAGCGACGGCCAGGATACGAGGGTTGCGTCTGTTGCGGTTCATGCCGTGATCTCCTGCGCCGCTTCGGCACCGTGGGTGAGGGGAGGCTCGAGAGAGCCGTAGAGATCGAAGAGCCAGTCCGTCTTCGCCTTCCAGAGTCCGATCCGTTCCATGCGCGCACGGGCACCGTGGGCCAGACGGCAGCGAAGCCCGGGATCCCGCGCGAGGCGCGTGATGGCGCGCGCGAGGTCCTCCGCGAGCTGCTGCGGGTTCTCGGCCGGCACGCGCAGGCCGCAGGTCTCGTCCACGACCTCTCCCGGCCCACCGCGATCGACGGTGATCACCGGGAGGCCGTGCCGCAGCGCTTCGAACACGACGCTGCCGCTCGGCTCGCGGAAGCTCGGGAAGAGGAAGGCGTCGGCCTGCGCATAGAGCGCCTCGACCTCGGCGCGCGGCAGGCGGCCGTGGAAGCGGATCCGATCGGCGACGCCGAGCTCCGCAGCGAGCACGCGACAGAGCTCGAGTTCCTCGCCGGCGCCTGCGACGTCGAGTTCGGCGTCGACCTCCGCGGGTAGACGGGCGAAGGCACGAACCGCGTCACGCAGCCCCTTGGTGCGAACGGCTCGCCCGACGTGTACGAGGCGCAGGCGACCGGGCACGGCGGGCCGCTGCCGCTCCGGCGCCAACGCGTCGATGCCGAGCTCGCTGATGATCTCGAAGCGACGGATGCCGACGTCCGCGAGCAGCGCTTCGACGTAGGGGGCGACGGCGAGCACCGCGGAGGCACGACGCCAGCTGGCGCGCAGGACCGGATCGTGGGAGATCCGCAGCCCGTCGAGCGCCCGCAGACGCGTCCAGGGCGGTGCGCTGGCGCACTCCGTCCGGAAGGCAGCGGGCGTCTCCAGGCTACCGGCGAGCGGCCCCAGGACGTAGGGGATGTCGAAGCGCGCGAGCGGCGAGGCGTAGCGCAGGGCGACGGGCGTCAGCTGATGCGCCACGTCCCAGTTGCGACCGCTGGCGCGCGCACCGGCGATCCATCGCTCCGCACGCCGTCGGAAGAAGGGATAGCCCGGCTTCGCCATGGCGTTCAGGCGCTCCAGGCGCGCCGGCAGGGTGACCTCGTCGAACTCGATCACCTCCACGCCCGGGAGCTGCCGCGACGGCGGCGTGCGGCCGGGCCGGCGCTGGGTGAGCAGCGTGACCCGCGCGCGACGCGCGATGTGCCGCGTCCACTGCCAACCGACCCAGGCCTCGCCGACGTCGGTGCCATCGCAGGACGCTGCGACCAGGAGGACGCTGTCGATCCGGCGCACGTCAGCCCCTCCACGCAGCGGCACTGCGCGGCCAGGCCGCGGACCAGTGACGGAGAACGGCGCGGAAGTGGCGAGCGCGATCGCGGCAGTCGGCGCGACCGGCGAGCTGCCCCAGGGTCCACAGGCCCGCCCGCGAGACGTTGAAGGTCAGCAGCAGGCTCCAGACCACGAGGCCACCGATCAGCCCCCGATGCTTGCGATGCAGACGCACCGTACCCTCCGTGAGCATGAGATCGCGGCGATGATTCAGGCTCCGCGTCGTCCCGGAACCGAAGTGCGTGATGCGACCGACCGGCGCGAAACGCAGCGCCCAACCCGCAGCGGCGATGCGCCGGCACCAGTCCGTTTCCTCGCCGTAGCAGAAGAAGGCTTCGTCCAGGGCCCCGACCGCCTCGATCACCTCGGCCCGGACCATGAGATAGCAGCCGGATATCACCTCCACGTCACGCTCGTCGTCGCGGTCCCAGTCGAGCATCTGATAGCGGCGCAGCAGCGCCGGGCCCTGCGTGCAGCGATTCAGGCCAAGGGTCTGCAGGAGAAGGTTCGCGAAGCTCGGGAACTCGGAACAGGTGAACTGCGTACTGCCGTCGGCGTTCTCCACGCGGCAGCCCATGGCGCCGACCTCCGGGCGCGCATCCAGGTAGCGGACGGAGGCCGCGAGCACTTCGCCATGGACGAGCGTGTCGCTGTTCAGGAGCAGCAGGTGGCGCCCGCGAGCCAGGCGGAAGGCCTGGTTGTTCGCGGCCGCGAAGCCGCGATTGTCGACGTTGCGGACCAGGCGCACGCCCGGAAAGCGCTGCGCGACCATGTCCGCGGAGCCGTCTCCGGAAGCGTTGTCGACGACGAGCACTTCAGCCTCGAGCAGGCCGAGGTTCGAGAAGACCGAAGCGAGGCAAGCCGCGAGCAGCTCGCGGGTGTTCCAGTTGACGATGACGATGGACAGATCCACGGGATGTCTCCGTTCAGCTCGCGACGAGCGATTGCGGGATTCGTGCCGGCTCCAGCAGGACCCAGCGCATGCCCTGCGGGCGCGGTGGCTTGGTCAGCCAGGCGCCGCTGCCGACCAGGAAGAAGAAGTAGGCGAACAGGGCGTTCCAGAAGTGCACCGTGGTACCGGCGACGACCAGGCCGACCACGATCGCGACCCACGCCATGCGATGACGTTCCAGGCGCGCGTCACGACCGACGCCACGAACCTGGGCGAAGCCGAGGGCCAGGATCGCGCCGACGAGGAAGATCAGCGCCGGAAGGCCGTAGCGCACGGCGGTCAGCAGCCAGAAATTGTCCATGGAGTCGCTCATCCACGGCGCCCGGATCCAGTCGCCGAAGCCGATGCCGAGAAGGGGATGGCGCCCGACCTCGGCCGTGCCGTACTCGAAGATGAGGATGCGGTTGTAGGAACTCACCGGGCTGAAGGAGAGGTAGCTGATCAGCACCTTGATCGGCGAGCGGTTCGAGGCGAGCGAGAGCGCCAGGAAGAAGAGCGCGGCCATGGCGAGGAGCGCGCTCCAGCGGAAATCGATACCCCGCGTCAGCCGATCCCAGCCGAGCACGCCGAACTGGCAACCCAGGCCGACGAAGGGGCCTGCGGAGAGCGACAGGAAGCAGGAGAAGCCGATCGCGCACAACAGTCCGATGTTGCGCAGCTTCAGTCGCTCCTCGCCGAGCACGTACCAACCGGCCGCGAAGGTCGAACCCGCGAAGACCCCGTAGAGGATCGGGTGATCGAAGGAACCGTAGGCCCGATCCAGGCCCATGCGCGGATCGATGGGCACCAGACCCGGGCCACCCATGACGGCGCGCGCGACGTCACGGATCAGATGCTTGCCCGTCAGCGCCTCGGGCAGGGTGAAGACGAGCATGGCGAGCAGCACCGTGATCATGAACTTCAGGATCGCCCGGTGCTCGTCGGCGTTCGTGATCGCCATGCGACCCACCAGGTAGGCGCCCACGCACTCGACGAAGTAGATGCCCCCGGACTCGATCCCGTCGACGGGACCGGCGTGGACGACCAGCGCCAGCACCACCCAGGCGGCGTGGGCGAGCACGAGACAGTCGACGACCGTCGCTGTCGAGCCACGCCCGCTGAACAGACGCGAGAGGAGCAGCGGCGTCACCGCGAGCAGCAGCACCCGATAGCCGGACAGGCGCATGGTGCCGAGACTCACGGAGAACTCCGGAGGCAGCAGCAGCAGCATGTAGAAGGCGCTCGCCAGCGCAGGCGCCGCCACCTGCCGAGGGGCCGCTCTCACGCTTCGATCTCCCGCAGCGGGATGAAGCATTCCGGCGCCCGGCGGCGCTGGCGCAGGATGCGCCGCGCCGTTCCGAAGAGGGACTGGAGCTTGGCCTTCGCGCCGAGGCGCCGGAACCAGATGCGCCCGAGGCCCGCGTGCGGATAGCGCGGCGCGCCAGCGCCGGTGAGGCGACCCATGAGGCAGCGCCCGAAGACCGCGCCGCGCGTCTGCTCCAGGTTCGGCTGCGAGGCCGCCAGCGTCGCGAGATCGCGACGCTCGAGCGCCACGACGCCGGCGGCCATGGCCGCGCGCAGGGACGCGCGGCCCTGCTCCGTGCGCACGACCACGAGGGAGCTGCCACCCTCCCCGGCAGCGATCTCCCGGTACCAGGGATCGCCCACGGACAGGTCAGCGTGCTCGCCGAGATGATCCGCACAGAGCTGGCAGCGCCACTGCTTGTGCTGCGTCAGCACCTCGCCCCAGCCCTCGGCGTAGGACGTGCTGCCGGAACGCAGTTCACCGGTCCCCGCATCGCGCCAGCGCACCGTCATCTCGCCGGGCCAGCCATGGCCGCGATAGCGCACCTCGACTATCTCATCGGCGTCGGCGGCGCCGAGGCGCCGCGCGAGCGCACGCGTACCGGCGATGCTCGGGGTCCCCGCGCAGAAGATCGAGATGGTGAGGCCGAGGTTCTTCGCGAGCGCCGGATCCTCCGCTGCGAGGGCACGAGCGCCGGCGACGTCGCAGGGCTTGCCGACGAAGACGTGCGGCGCCCTGGCGCGGGCCACGTCCGCCAGGCGCTCGCAGGGGCTCGCCGGCGCATAGCGCGAGGCCGCCGAGCGCGCGACCGCTCGCGGCGTGCGGTTGATCACGGCCTCGTTCAGCAGCGGGGCGTCCTCGCGGGCACGGACCTGCACCGCGCCCTCGGCGCGCCGCGAGGCGAGTTCGAAGGCCGCGAGGGCACTGACCACACCGCCGCTGCCGCCCTTCCAGCGCAGCTCGGCGTCAGTGGCATGACCCTCCCACACCTCGAGCACCGGGCCCCAGGTGAGCGCTTCGAGACTCGCGGCGCCCACGCCCCCGTGCGTGGCCACGGCGGGCTCGATCCCCGCACCGGGACAGATGCGCTCGAGCCGGGCCGCCTCACCCTCGGCGAGTCCCGGATCGACGATCTCGGGCCGGCGGCCGTGCGCCTCCGTGTCGACCATGCGGATGCGCTCGGGCAGCGCGGCAGCACAGGCGCCACAGCCCATGCAGAGGTGACTGCGGGCGACCTTCTCGATGGGATGGCTCATGACGGCACTCCGGTGGGGTGGGGCTGGGGAAGGCTGCAGTGGACGCACAGGAGCGCGACCAGGAGCGCTGCGAGTTCGCCGGCGGCACCGGCGAGGACGATCGCCTCCAGAGCGCGCGCCTCCGCCCCGCTATGCCCGCCCGGGAGCATCAGGAACACGAACACGACCGCACCGAGGCGCGGCAGTCCGGCGAGGAAGAGCGTGCGCGTTCGACCGAGCGCCATGAGACCGACACTCGGAACGGCACGGACGAGACGGAGCCCCGCCGCTGCCGCGAAGGCCGTGGCGAGCCCGGCCTCGATGCGGAAATCCGCGCCGAAGAGGAAGGGCACGATCGACGGCGCCAGCAGCACGAGGACGAGGGCTACCGCCAGCGCGGCACAGGCGGCGAGCGCCAGATCGACCGCGAAGACGCGTGCGAAGGCGTCGGCGTCATCCCGCAGGCGAGCGAGACGCGGCAGTTCCGTGGCGAGCACGACGCGCGTCGCTGCGAGCACGGGCAGGAGCGCGCACTGGCCCACGATGATGAAGCGCGCGAGCTCCGCGGCGGGCAGCTCGGCTGCCACCAGCACCCGGTCCCCCTGCAGGACGGCGAACATCGCCATGCCGTTGAGCGCGAGCGGTACGCCGTAGGACAGCGCCGCCCGCAGCGTCGGGGGATCCAGGGCGAGGCGCCACGGGCGCCGCGCACAGAGATGGGAGAACAGCAACGCCAGCAGCGCCTGGACGAGCAGCACCCAGATCAGCGCACCCTGGCCGAGCCCGGCGAGGGGCGGAACGAGCAGGCAGGACGCGAGCGCGGGTACGCCCTCCACCCAGAACGCCGCCGCGAAGTCGCCGTAACGCTGCTGGCGCCGATAGTCGAGGTGCATCGCTCCGCGCAGCAGCGGGATCGCGGCCGCCGGCAGGAACAGCGTCGGGTCCAGCTCCGGCGCGAGGAGGGGCGCGAGATGCGGGCCGAGCACCGCCAGGAGACCCGCAAGGCACGCTCCGAGGAGCAGCGCGGCACCCTGGAGCGTCCCCTGCGCGCGGCCGGCGCGACCGGGGGGCAGCTGGACGAGAAAGCGGTCGAGGCCGAGAGCACCGGCCATCTCCACGAGCCGCAGACCCAGGGCGACGATGGCGGCGAGGCCGAGCGCTTCGGCGCCGAGCAGGCGTGCGAGGAGCAGGTTGCGCACGAGGCTGCCCGCCTCCGCGGCGAGCTGCGTGGCGACGGGCAGCAGGCGCCCGCGCAGCGCAGGAACGATGGCGAGGCCCGCGTCCATCTCAAGCGGCCTGCGAGGCGGCTGCGTGGCGGCCCGTGACGGCCGCGGCGATGAGGGCGTGTTGCGCACTGAGGCGCCTGCGCAGGGAAGGCAGTGCGGCGCGCAGGCCGGCGGCGTGCGCATCCCGATCGGCGAAGTGATCGAGCACGTCCGCGACGAGCTCGTCCGTAGGCCGGGTGCGCAGATCGAACAGGCTGCGTTCCGCTTCGCAGCAGGCGAAGACGCCCCGCGCCTTGAGGCTGTAGGCGAGGCCCGCGGTCGGAACGCCCGTCGACAGGCCCGCGATCGTCGCGTGCATGCGCGCGCCGCAGAACCAGTCGAGGCGGCTCACGAGCCACTTCAGTTGACGCGCGTCGAGGGGCGCCTCGAGGACCGCGACGCGCCCGCGCGCCCCGGCCGCGCTCCGCGTGTGCGCGAGCAGCGCGCGGCATGCCGCGAGGTCGGATTCGGTCTGACCGACCGGGGCATGGACGTGCGGAACGAGCAGGATGTTGACGTCGGTCTCCGCGAGCAGCGCGTCGACGATGCCTTCGACGGCCCGGGCGTAGTCCGCGCGCAGATCGAAGCGCGCACGGGCCGCCGGATCGTTCGCGAGCAGACCGCTCACGTTCACACCGACCACCGGCGGCCGCTCTCGACCGGCACCGCCGCTGAACCAGGCCGACAACTGCGCATCGAGTCGAACCGGCTCGCCCCAGAGACCGAAGGCCATGTCCACGCCGAGGCGATGACGCAGCGGGTCGAAGTCGGTGCCGAGCAGCGCCTGCATGCGCGCGTGGCTGTCCACGTCACGCGCCCAGGCCTGACGTGCTCCGGCGATCAGCTCCCGCGCGAGGTCGAGGCTACGCGGCGTCCGGAATGGGCCGTAGGTCTGCGGCAGCAGGATCAGCGGGCGCCCCTCCCGCAGGGCCAGCCGCTTCGGCGCCGTGATCGCGCGGAAGCGAGCGGGTCCGTAGAGATCGGCGAAGCTGTCGCCACCGGAGAGATCGAGGATCGCATCCGCGGCACGGAAGGCCCGGGCGGCGTCGCTGCCGAGGGCACGACCGAGTCCGTTCACGCGCAGATCCAGATCCAGGCGCAGGAGGTGGTCGCGACGCCAGACGCGCCGACCGGGCCGGGCGCCGACCAGACCGTAGGCGATCTGCGCCGGGCCACGGCGGACCACGGCCTGACGCAGGCCCTTGCCGTGATCGAAGACCGTGACGCCGTCGATGCCGGCGTCCTGCAGGGCGCCGAGGGTCGACCAGCACAGCGCGGTGACACCCTGGTTGCCGGTGTCCGGGCTCGCGCCGAAGAGGCAGATGTCGTGTCGGTCTCGCATGGCCGTGACTCGTTCCGTGGGCTGTCACCGGCTGGAGTCCAAGGCGCGTGCCAGGACCGACCGCGCGGTCCGCGAATTCCCTAAGCCTATGTTCAGAAGCGCTTTTCCTGACTCCGAGGAACCTGCCTGCGACTCCGCCGGGTCCCTGAAGCGCCTCGATTCGCATTTCAGGATTCGCAATTCGGGTATTCGCCGCCCGATTCATCGCGCAACGCAAAAACCCAGCCTGCCCGACCAGCTCCTGCTCCGCCCAGGGTCCGCTGCCGGCGCGCCCAGGAACCCGGAAAATTCATCAGATTCAGAGACATGAAGTGAAGCCAGGGCAGACCTCCTGACCATGGCACAGCGCTTGAACCATCGCCGCCGACCGGCGCAGGCGCCGACCGACCGAAGCGAACGACATGCGAAGAGAACGACCCGGCGAATCACTTCCTCTGCGCAGCTGGCACCACGTCCAGCGCGCCGTCGCACTGCTGACGCTGCTCGCGGCGAGTCCGCTGCTGGCCCTGCTGTGCCTCGCGGTCCGCCTCGACTCGCGCGGTCCCTTCCTGTACCGCCAGACGCGCCCGGGCCGCGCTGGGATCCCCTTCTCCACCTGGAAGATCCGCACCATGGTCGTGGGCGCCGATCGCAACCCCGCCCTCGCCCGCGCCACGGCTGCCGATGCGCCCGAGATCACGCGCGTCGGCCGGATGCTCCGCGACCTCAAGCTCGACGAGCTGCCCCAGCTCTGGAACGTCGTCCGTGGCGAGATGGCACTGGTCGGGCCCCGCCCCGTCGCACCCGCGCTGCAGGCGATGCTGGAGGTGGAGATTCCGGACTTCGAGCGCCGGCTCGAAGTCCGGCCGGGGCTCACGAGCCTCGCCCAGGTCTGCATCTACGAGAACGAGGACCTCGAGCATCTCGTCGCGGACTGGTCCCTGCGCTTCGAGGCGGAGCGCCACTATCTCCAGCACCGCAGCGTCGCCTACGACCTCGTGATCATCGCGCTGACCGTGGGCTATCTCCTCCGCAAGGTCCTGCGCCGCCTGCCCCGTCCGACCCTGCTCCTGCGCTCGGCCCGCGCCGCAGCGCCGCTCGCCCTGCTCTTCCTGGTCACGGCCTGCGGATCCATGAACCCCGAGACCTTCACCGCTGACGGGGACGTCCGCGTGCGCTCCCTTCCCTGGCCTGTCGACGCGGCCCGGCACGGGGCGACGGTCGCCGTCCGGGACATCGAGGCCGACGACCTGCCCGTCGAGTCCGTAGAGGACGCCTACCGCCTCGGCACCGGCGACGTGCTGCGCATCAACGTCTTCAACGAACCCGGGCTCGAGCGCATCGAGGTCACCGTCGACGGCGCGGGGGAGATCCAGCTGCCCGTGCTCGAGCGCGTGGCGGTGGCGGGCATGACCACTGCAGAGCTCCAGGACGTCCTGAAGGCGGGCTACGCCGACACTTTCGTGGAGCCCTGGGTGGTCGTGCAGATCGCCGCTGCGCGCAGCCGCCCCGTCTATCTGCTCGGCGAATTCCGCGCTGCCGGTGTCCACTACATGGATCGCGCCATGCGCCTGCTCCAGGTCCTCGCCGCAGGCCAGGGCCTGTCGGAGAACGCCTGGCTTCGCGGCGCGCGACTCATCCGCGAGGACCAGGTGGCCGCGGTGAACGTCCACGCGCTGCTGCGCGGCGCCGCCATGGACCAGAACGTCTGGATCCGATCCGGCGACACGCTCTACGTCCCGGCGCTCACCGATCAGCGCGTCTTCACGCTCGGAGCGGTCAACAGCCCGGGTGCGCAGCCGGTCGCCAATCACTCCATGACGCTGCTGGAGGCGATCTCCCGCGCCGGCGACGTGCGCCGGGCGGAGGCGCTGACGCGCCAGGTGCGCGTGATCCGCTCCTTCTCGCCCGTCTCGGGTCAGCTCGTGGTCGTCGACCTCGACCGCATCCTGCGCGGCGAGGCCCCGGACTTTCCGCTCCAGCCCGGCGACGTCGTGTTCGTGCCGAACAACACCATCGGCCACTGGAACGACGTCATCGCGGCGATCCGGCCCACGCTGTCTGCCTTCGGCGCCGGTCTGGATCCTTTCGTCACCATCAAGGCCCTGGAGGACTGACCATGGCACCCCGCATCTTCGTGACCGTCGGCACGCAACTTCCCTTCGACCGCCTCGTCGGCGCCGTCGACGCCTGGGCGGCGACGCGCCCGCACGCGGACGTGTTCGCCCAGATCGGCAGCGGAACGCCGCCGTGCCGCATCGCTTCGGCCGCCACGGTCGATCCGGTGCGCTTCGCCGACTGCATGCGTCGCGCCGACGTCGTCGTCGCACACGCCGGCATGGGCACGATTCTCACGGCCCTCGATCTGGGGAAGCCCGTGGTGGTCATGCCGCGCCGTGCGGCGCTGGGCGAGCATCGCAACGAACACCAGCGGGCCACCGTCGAACGGCTCGCCCACCTGGATGCCCTGCACGTCGCCGAGGACGAGCACACGCTGGCGCAGCGCCTCGACGCACTGCTCGCCGTCGACGCCGGCCAGTCCGCCGCGCTCGCCCCCTCGCCGGCGCGTCTCGAGCTCGTTCGATCCGTCTCCGCCTTCGTCCTCGGAGAAGCGCTGCCGTGCTGAACGCCCGCCCCGTCGCCAGCATCGTGATACCGGCCCGGGACGAGGCCATGGTGATCGAACGCACCCTCCGCACGCTCCTCGTCGATGCCGCGCCGGGAGAGTTCGACGTGATCGTCGTCCCGAACGGCTGCAGCGACGACACGCCCGGAATCGTCCGGCGCGGTTTCCCCGGCGTGCGCGTGATCGAACTCGCCGAGGGCAGCAAGACCATGGCGCTGAACACCGGCCTGGACGCGGCGCGAGCGCCGATCGTGCTCCTGCTCGACGCCGACGTGCGCCTGGGGACAGCTTCCGCGCGTGCCCTCGTCGCCACCGCCGGAGCACCGGGGGTGGATGCAGCCATCGCCCGCATGGAGGTGGATCGGGACGACGTCGCGGCGGTCGTGCGCGCCTTCTATGCGGCCTGGCTGCGCCATCCCTACTTCGACGGCGGCAAGTTCGCCGCCGCCTATGCGCTGTCGACGTCCGGACGCGCACGCCTCGGCCGCTTCCCCGCCGTCACGGCCGACGACGAGTACGCGGCGCGCCGCATGCAGACCGTGCGCACGGCGCCCGACGCGTACTTCCGCGTCGCGCCGCCGCGCACCCTCGCTGCGCTGCTAGCGGTCCGGACCCGGAGCCGACGGGGTACGGCGCAGCTGTCTGTGCGGCGCCAGGGCGCGGTCCTCGGCACGCTCATGCGCTTCGCAGGCCGCCTCCTGCGGGATCCGAGACTCTGGCCGGCAGCCTGCGTCTACGCTGCGGTCCGTGTCGTCGCCGGCCTGCGCGTGGCCCGCAGCGACGGAAGCGTCTGGGAACGGGACCTCACCAGCCGGACGCGAGCGCTCTGAGCCATGACCGTCACGGCGCAGCGGCACCAGGCCCTCGCGGGACCCGTTCTCGCGCAGATCCGCGACTTCGTGGAGGAAGCGCCCGAGGCGGCCGCGGTGAATCCCCTCGCCGTGGTGCTGCGCACCGTGCGTGGCCAGGAGCTGCGGATGCTCGGGCTCGGCGCCGTCGTGGGCCTGCTGTTCCTCGTGCTGGCCGTGCTGCTGATCCAGCCTGCCTTCCAGAGCTCGGGCCTCGTGCGCATCCTCGCGCGCGAAGCGAAGATCCTCTACGCGGACGCCGACGACTCGCGCCTGCGCCTCTACGACGCCGTCGTCACGGCGGAGATGAACATCCTGCGCAGCCGACCGATCCTCGAGGAGGCACTCCTGCGGCTGCGCAGCGAGGAGGACGCGCCGTACACGCCGCCGGAGAACGTGGGGCAGCTGGCGGAACTGTTCGAGTACAAGAACAACAAGGGTCTCGTCTCCGTCGCGGCGCGCAGCGGCGATCCGGATCTGTCCATGGCGGCCCTGAACGCACTGCTCGAGGCCTATGACGGTGCCAACCGGGAGCGGCACCGGCGCCAGTTCGCCGTGCGCGAGGCCGAGCTCGCGGACCGCGAGCGCGATCTGGAGGCCCGTCTCGCGACGCTCGACGCGCGCTATCTCGAGATCGGCGGCGAGCATGATCTCGGCACGCTCTCGAAGGCGCACGTGGCGCGCACCGCGCAGCTCCAGGTCATGGACGAGCGCCTCGACGAGATCGACAACACGATCAACCAGGTACAGGCCACCGGCGCCTCCGGCGCCGATGTCGGCGACATAGAGATCCAGCGCGCCACGCTGCTCGACAACGCCCTCGCCAACATGACCTTCGAGCGCGCGCAGCGTCTCGCGGACATGCAGACCCTGCGCAGTCGCTACCAGCCCGGCCACCCGAAGGTGCGCGACGCGGAGGCGGAACTCGCCGCGATCGAAGGCGCGATCAGCGAACGCCTCGACCAGATCGCGACGCTCGGCAAGGCCGGCGCGCTCACCGGCGGCGGCTCGGAACAGTCCATCGAGGACCTCGAGAGGGTTCGCGCCCGTCTGCTGCAGCGACGCGCGGCCGTGCGCGCGGAAGCCGAGGAGTTGAACACGCGCCTCGTACGGATCCGCTCCGTGCACGAGGAGCGCGCTCGCGTCCACGAACTGCTCGTCGAGACGAAGCGCGCCCTCGACGAGGTGGTCGTGGAGTCGAGCAACGATCTCTCCGGAACCATCGAGGTGGTGGCCTGGGGTGCGCGACCCGACGGCCCGATCGAGGACAAGCGCAAGCCGCTCGGGCTCGGGGCGGGCATCTTCGGCGGCCTCGCCAGCTTCGCGGCCGTCGTGCTCCTCACGCTGCTCGCCGGGCGCCTGCGCTGGTCCGACGATCTCGACGGCCGCCTCGAGAACGGACGCCTCGTGCAGGTCGTGCCCGAAGGCGCCGATGCCGCACGCCTGGACAGGGCCGGCGTCGCGATCCGCGACGCGCTCGATCTGAAGGGACTCGGCTCCGGCGCCCTGATCGCGCTCGCGGGCACCGACCCGGACGTCGGCGCCGCTCGCTCGGCGCGCGCCCTGGCCGGCGCCCTCGCCGGAGCAGAAGTCGAGGCCGGCAGGCGCGTGCTGCGCCTGGAGGGCGGCGCCCTGGCGGCCGCCATCGCCGCCGGCGCCCGCCTCGACGACGTACTCGTGCGCGACGCGGCGGGCGTTCGCCTGCTCGCCAGCGACTGCGAGCGGCTGGAACGCGCGCCGGTCACGCTCGACGGCCTGCGCGCCGTGCTCGGCGCCGCGCAGGGACGCTTCGACCGGGTGATCCTGGACCTCGGGCCACTGAGTGCGGGCTCCTTCACGCACCTCGCGCTGTCACTGGCGGACGCGGCCCTCGTGATCACGGGCCGAGGCGCCAGGGCTTCGGCCCTGACCGAGACGCTCGAACGCGTGCAGCGGCACTGCGGCGACGCCTGGGTCGCCGTCTTCGGCCGCGCCGCACCGCGCGACCCCGGCCTCGATCCGGCCTGAGCGCGGCGGCTACGCGACCGTCTTCCATTCCTACGTCCACCCGGAACGTCGATGCACATGACCGAGACACCTTCCTGCGATGCAAGCGATCGGCGCACGGCCGGTCCGCGGATCGTCGTGGAAGACGTCCGCCGCCGACGCGTCCGGGAACCCCGCATGACCCCGGAAATCCAGCCGGACCCGGAACGCCGGGACCGGTGCGAGGGCGCACGGCCCGCTCGCATCTCCCTCGCACTTCGACCACGACGCGAGCCGGCCGTCACGCCGGCCCCAGCTGCAAGAGGACCCAGGACATGACTCCGCTCCGCATCGCCATCATCGACGACGATCCTTTCGTCGCTGCACACCTGAAGATCGCCCTCGCCGAACGATTGCCGTCGGCCCGGCTCTTCACGATCGAGGAGCCCGTCGCGCCGGCCGGCTACGACGTCTACGTCATCGACAACGACTTCGGTGGACGCGCCTTCGGCGGCGAGCTCCACGACCGCGTCCGCGCCGTGGCTCCCGACGCCCTCATCCTCGGCTACTCGGCGGAACTCGACACGGGCTTCCTGCGCCGCCTCATGCGCGGCGGTGTCCGCGATGCCTACGACAAGGAGAGCCCTGCCGATCGCGACGCACTCGTCCTCGCGATCGTCGAGGAGCAGGAGCGTCGCCGTGCGGGCCAGCGCCGCGGCAGCCTGCCGGCGCGCGAGGTGATCCGCGCCGTCGCCGACCTGCTGCGCGAGTGGAACCTCCGCCTGAACGCACGCATCTCCCCGGAGGCCGGCGAATGAGCTCACGCCTGCGATCCTCCGAACCGCTCGCCGGCGCCTGCATCTGGGTCGTGGAGGACGTCCCGGCCCTGCGCATGCTCGTCGCGGCACGCCTGCGTCGCGCGGGCGCGGACGTGGTCGAAGCCGCCGATGGCGCCGAGGTCCGCGCACTGCTTCCGACGGCGCGCAGTGCGGACGTGGTCTGCCTCGACCTGGGCCTGCCCGACGTCGACGGTCTCGCGCTCGCCGCCGAGCTCGGCGTCCGACGCTGCCTCGCCTTCACCGCGAGCACCGACCACGCGACCCGGGAGCGCTGCCGTCGTGCCGGGCTCCCGGGCCTCCTGGACAAGACCGCGGCGGAGGAACTCGTACCGCGCCTGGCCGACTTCCTGGCCAGGCGCGACAACGCAGCGCTCGCGACGGCGCGGATGCGCACACCGGTCGCGGACGATGCGGCAGAGCTCGCAGGGCGCTATCTGCAGTTCCTGGCGCAGCAGCGCAGCGCGCTGAAGGAGCTCTCGCGAGATCCCTGGCCCACCGACGCCGCCCGCGTGCGCAGCATCGCGCACCGCATGGCAGGGACGGCCGTGCACTTCGGCCTACCCGGGCTCGGAGCTGCCGCGAAGGCACTCTCCGTGGCCCTCGCGAGCGAGGACCCGCGCCGCGTCCGCGCTGCCTTCGACCGGCTCGACGACGCCCTCGCACAGGCGGCGCCGCACACCGCTGCCCATGAGCGCGTCGACCCCGAGCTCGATCATCGAGCGATCGGAGGCGTCCGGGCATGATGGCGCAGCAGCTCAGGATCTGCGTCTTCGGTGGCCACGGGCTGCTCGGGCGGGCGCTCGGTCGCCGCGCAGCGGTCTCCGGCGTCCCCTGCAGGAGCCTCGGGCGTGCGTCCGCGGATCTCGGCCAGCTGCCGGAGCTGCGTGCCGTGCTGGCGCGCAGCGACGTGAACCTCGTGATCAACGCTGCGGCGTACACGGACGTCGACGGCGCCGAACTCGATGCCGCGACCGCCTTCGCCGTGAACCGCGACGGCGCCGCGAATCTCGCCGTCGCCTGTGCGGAAATCGGACTGCCGCTCCTGCACCTGTCGACCGACTACGTGTTCGGCGAGACGCCGGGACGTCCTTGCCGTGAGGCCGACGGCACGGACCCGCTCGGCATCTACGGCGCCTCCAAGCTGGCTGGCGAGATCGCAGTACGCCGCGCGCATCCCGATGCGACGATCATCCGGACGGCCTGGCTCTACGACCCTGCGGCCGCAGGCTTCGTCCGCACCGTGCTCCGGCTGGCGATGCAGCGCGACGCGCTGAGCGTGGTCACCGATCAACGCGGCTCGCCGACGCACGTGGACGACCTCGCCGACGGGCTCCTGGCCTTCGCCCGGCGCCGGATCCGGGCGGGTACGCCCCAGGCCGGCCTCTATCACCTCTCGGGTTCCTCCGGAGTCAGCCGGCAGCAGTGGATCGCCGCCCTGCTCGGGGAGCTGGCGGCCTGCACGGGACGCCGCGTTTCGCTCGAAGCGGCCCCCGCCAAGGTGATCCCTCGACCCGCGCGTCGACCCGCCGACTCGACCCTCGACTGCCAGCTGATCCAGCGCGATCACGGCATCCGGCTTCCGGGCTTCGCGGAGCGCATCGGGTCCACGGTGCGCGGCTGCCTCGCGACGCTGCCCATGCTCGCCTGAGGAGACGGGACCTCGTCGTGGCAGAGGAGCTTCGAAGCGGGGCCAGCGGGCGCGCCACCCTGCCCGCGGCCCACGCCGGCAGCTCGCCTCGAGCATCCCCTGCCGAAGGGAGCGGTCGTCGTCTCGCGGCGTGCGACGTCGCGCACGACGCGGGAGGACGCGATGGGGACGGCAAGGCGCACCGCGAGGTTGATGCGCGCTGCGCCCCCGATCATGCTCATTCCGTCGGCTCCCACGACCTGACGTCCGTCGCCACCTGCACGGCGGCTGCATCCGCCGTCATCCTCCCGGCGGTCGACATCCTCGGCTTCCCCGCAACGTGCTGCTTCGCCCGTGCGGCGGCCTGAAGGGAGAGAAACGTGCTCGGACTGGTCTTCACGGAACTCACACGCTTCATCGAACGCCATCACTCGGAAGAGGCCGTGGATCGCGTGCTCGAAGCCGCCGCCTTCGAGCACGACGGCGCCTGGACCTCCGTGGGCAACTATCCGCACGAGGAGGCGCTGACGCTCGTCGTGACGGCGGCCGAGGTGCTCGGAGCGGACCCGGACCAGATGGTCGTGCAGTTCGGACGCGAGCTCTTCGGCCGCTTCAAGGAGCTCTATCCGGCCTTCTTCAGCGATGTCGCGACGGCGCTCGACTTCCTCGAGCGCGTCGAGGACCACATCCACTCGGAAGTCCGCAAGCTCTACTCGGAAGCACGCACGCCACGCATCGCCACAGCCCGGGAAAAGCTGCCGCAGGGCGAGGCCATGGCAGTGGAGTACGACTCGCATCGCCCCATGGCGCTGCTGGCACACGGTCTGATCGAGGGCTGCATCGCCGAGTTCGGCGCCGACCTGGTGGTCGACCGCATCGACGTCGAGGGCAGTGGTGGCAGGAGCGCGCGGTTCCGTGTCCGACCCGTCACGGCCTGAGCCAGCCGGCGACCCGACGCGCGAGCTCGCGCGTCTGCGGCGGCGCCTCGCGCGCGAGAAGCGGGCCCGGGAGGAGGCGGAAGCGCTGCTCATGTCGAAGAGCGGCGAGCTCTACGAAGCCAATCGGCGCCTCGCGGAGCTCGCCGAATCCCTCGAGCAGCAGGTGGATTTCAAGGCCATCGAGCTCCTGAACGCGCAGCGTCTCGCGCGCTTCGGAACGCTCGTCTGGGACATCCGCGCGGAGCACATCACCTGGTCCGAGGGCGTCTATCACGTCCTCGGCCTCGATCCCGAGGGCGAGACGCTCTCCTTCGAGCGCTATCTGTCGCTCGTCCATCCGGAGGACCGCGAGGCGATCGCGACCTACATCGAGCAGTCCATCGACGACATGCTCGAACTCCATCGCGAGTACCGCATCGAGCACCGGGTGCGCACGCCCGCGGGCGAGACGCGCTGGGTACGCGGCTATGCAGAAGCGGTCTCGCGCGGTCAGGGAGAGATCGAGTACCTCATCGGCGCCGTGCGTGACGTGACCGCGGACAAGACCGCGGCCATGGCGGCCGAGGAGAATCGCCGCATCATCGAGGCCCGCGTGAGCGAACTGGAGCAGACACGTGACGCGCTCGCCGAGGCGCGCGACGAAGCCCAGGCGGCGAGCCGGACGAAGTCGCGCTTCCTGGCCATGATGAGCCACGAGATCCGCACCCCCATGAACGGCATCCTCGGCACGCTGCACATGCTCGAGGACACGTCCCTCGACGCCTCGCAGCGCCGTCTCCTGGAGACGGCGCTGGCGTCGGGCGCGAACCTGCGCACGATCCTCAACGACATCCTCGACCTGTCGAAGATGGAAGCAGGGCGTCTCGCACTCGAGGAGGCACCGCTTCCCCTGCTCGAGACCGTGGAGGACGCCTGTCGCTTCTGGCGCCCCCTCGCGGAGCGCAAGGGCCTGCACTTCCGCGTCGAGCTGGATCCGCAGCTGCCGCGTCAGGTCCGCGGCGACGCGGCGCGCATCCGCCAGATCCTCGACAACCTCGTCTCGAACGCCATCAAGTTCACGCAGCGAGGCGAGGTGTCCGTGCGCGTCAGCGTCGATCCCGAGCCTCGGGACGACGACGGCGCCGGGGTGCCGGTGCGCCTCGAGGTCCAGGACACGGGGATCGGCATCGCACGGGAGCAGCAGGGGCTGCTGTTCCGCGAGTTCTCGCAGCTCGGCGAACCGGGCGTCTCCGGCGCCTCCGGAACCGGGCTCGGCCTCGCCATCTCGCGGCAGCTGGCGATGCTCATGGGAGGCGCCATCGGCGTCGCGAGCGCGCCGGGCGAGGGCTCCTGTTTCTGGTTGCGGCTGCCGCTGACGCCGAACGAGGCGCCGGTGGCCCGCGAGACGCGACGCGAGCTGCAGCCGCTGTCGGAGCTGCTGGGCCGCCGTCCACGCATCCTTCTCGCCGAGGACGTGCCCACGAACCAGCTCATCGCCGAGCACATGGTGAGGAACTTCGATTGCGCCGTGGAGATCGCATCGAACGGGCTCGAAGCCCTCGAGGCACTCTCGGAGCGACCCTTCGATCTCGTGCTCATGGACATCTCCATGCCCGAGATGGACGGCCTCGCGGCCACACGCCTGATTCGTGCACGCGGCGACGATCTGGCGCGCATCCCGATCATCGGAGTGACGGCCTACGCGATGAGCGAGGACACGATGCGCTTCGTCGCCGCCGGCATGGACAGCTGCGTGGCCAAACCGCTCGAGCGCGGTGAGCTGCATGCGGCCATGAGCGCCCTGCTCGCGCCTGGCACCGACCTCGCGGCACCGGCCTCGGCAGCCGATACCCCGATCGTGGACGCCGCCGTACTCGACGACCTCCGCCAGCACCTCGCGCCGGCCCAGATCGACGAGCTGCTCGGCAAGCTCGACGAGGACCTGCGCAGCGCCGCCGAGCGGACGCACGCCGCCGTCACCGCCGGCGACGCCGAAGACGTCGCGCGCGCCGCGCACGCGATCAAGGGACTCGCCGGCAGCCTCGGCGCGTATCCGCTGGCGGCCAGTGCGAAGCTGCTCGAACGACACGCGCGGGCCGGCGAACTCGAACTCGTCCGCGCCGACGAGGACGCGCTGCAGCAGGAGCTCGAGGCAGCGCTCGATCACTTCGCCACCGTCCGCAGGGAGACGAGCAGCACATGAGCACCGACGACGTTCGCCTCCTGCTCGTCGAGGACACGGCGACGCTCGCCTTCGCCTACGCGAGTCATCTGCGCAACGAGGGGCTCGAAGTCGAGACGGTCGCCTCCGCGGCGGATGCGATCCATGCGGTGACCATGCGCCGCTACGCGGCGGTGATCCTAGATCTGTACCTGCCGGACGGCAGCGGCTTCGACGTGCTGCGCCACGTCAGGGAGGCGGCGCCGGAAACCAGCGTGATCGTCGTCACGGCCGACGACTCCGTGGACACGGCGCTCGAGGCGACGCGCCTCGGCGCCTGGGACTTCCTCGTCAAGCCCGTCGTCCATGGTCGCCTCGTGACCACCGTGCGCAACGCTCTCGAACGCAGCACGCTGCAGAGCGAGCTCTCGACCATGCGCCGGGGTCTCGGGCGCGACGGCTTCTGCGGCTTCGTGGGCCGCTCACCATCCATGCAGGTGGTCTACAGCGCCATCGAGAACGTCGCGCCGTCGAAGGCGACGGTGTTCGTGACCGGCGAGTCGGGCACCGGCAAGGAGGTCTGCGCCGAAGCGATCCACCGGAGCGGACCGCGGCGCGAAGGCCCCTTCATCGCCATCAACTGCGGCGCCATCCCGGGCGAACTCATGGAATCCGAGCTCTTCGGCCACCTGAAGGGTGCCTTCACCGGCGCCACCACCAACCGTGAGGGCGCCGCCAGCCTCGCGAGCGGCGGCACGCTGTTCCTCGACGAGATCTGCGAGATGGAGCTATCGCTCCAGACCAAGCTGCTGCGCTTCCTGCAGACCGGGACGATCCAGCGTGTCGGCAGCGCGCGCACGGAAACCGTCGACGTGCGCGTGATCTGCGCCACCAACCGCGATCCGGACACCGAGGTGCGCGCGGGCCGCTTCCGCGAGGATCTCTACTACCGTCTGAACGTCATCCCCATACAGCTCCCGCCGCTGCGCGAGCGCGGCGAGGACGTCGTGCAGATCGCGACCGCCTTCCTCGAGCGCTTCGCGCGAGAGGAGGGCAAGGCCTTCACCGGCTTCGAGACCGATGCAGCCGCCGCCCTGCAGCGCTACGTCTGGCCCGGCAACGTCCGTGAACTGCAGAACGTGATGCGGCGCGTGGTCGTCATGCACGACGGCGAGCGAGTGGCCGCGGACATGCTGCCCGATTCGGTTCGTGGACTCGCGCCCCCGTCCGCGAGTCGCACGATGGAGATGCGGGCGATCGACGCCACGGCACTCGCCGCCGCGACTCCGGTGGCGTCGGCACGCAGCGACGAGTACGTCGAGGACGGCGGCCTGCGCGTGCCCTTCGGCGTCCCGCTGCGGGTGCTGGAACGGCAGATCATCGAGGCGACGATCGCGCACTGCGACGGCAGCATCCCGAAGGCCGCAGCCATGCTCGAGGTCTCGCCGTCGACGCTCTACCGCAAGAAGGAGGGCTGGAGCAGAGAGGTCTAGCCGGCGCACGAAGCACGGTTTCGCGTCGGACGCTCCATGAAACCATCGCCCCGACGCACGGCCACATGCCTGACCACGCGTCGACGGACACTGGACCAGGCAGACTTGGTCCGCCGGTTCGACGCCATGGAAACCGTCAACATTCACGAAGCCGGGACACGCCTGTCGCAGCTCCTGGAGGGGTGCGTCGCGGCGAGCGGTTCGTGATCGCCAAGGCCGGGCGACCGATCGCCAGGGTGATCGCGATCGAGCCGGCTGGCGCAGGCGATCCGGATCGGCTGAGCGACGGTGTCAGGCAGATGCTGGAGGCGCCGGACGATCTGCCCTGGTTCAACGCGGCGAATCCGTGGGAGATCACGATCAAGCACGGACTGGGTCGAGCGGATTGCCGCGTCGACCCACATGCCCTCCGGCGTGGACTGCAGGAGAACGGCTACGAAGAATTCGCCATCACTGGCCCCACGCCACGGCGCCGGCCCGTCTGCCAGCGATCCACGAGGATCCCTTCGACGGGCTTCTGGCCGCACGGGCGGAGTACGAGGGCGCGCTCCTGCTCACCGCGGACGAAGCCGTTGCGCGCTACCCGGGACCGATCCGGAGACTCTGAAGCAGTCCCCCGTCAGAGGCTCAGCAGCAGTCCCAGGGACGGATCGGCGCTGCCGCCCAGCACCTGCTGGTAGACGCGCTCCACCGCCTCCCTGCCTTCCGAACGCTCCACCCTGAGCCAGGCGCCCGACGCCTCGACGAAGGCGAGCCAGTCGGTGCCGAGCTTCTCGTTGTAGGCGGCGCCGCCCCAGTCCTTCATGCGCTTGGCGATCCGGTCCGGTGCGAAGAAGAGCTGCGGCTGCGGGCCCGGCATGGCGCCCGCGCCGCCGCGGTTCTCCCAGTGCGTACCGCCGACGAGACAGCTGTGGTGCAGATTCGAATCGAAGTGGGCATGGATGCGGCGCAGCACCTCGCCGTTGCCGGCCATGTCCACGGAGACGGCGGGCACGTCGGCGTCGAGGGTCTCGAGCGCGTCGTAGGCGAGCACGCGGTCGTAGGTTCCGAGCGCTTCGCAGAAGGCCACGTTCGCAGGCGACGTCAGACCCACGACCTCGACTCGATCGCCGCGCCTGGCGTGGAGCTGATGCGCGAGGGCGAGGGAGGTCTTGCTCGAGGCGCTGGTGACGATGACCTGCCGGGCACCGAAGAAGTCCGCCTCGGAGAGGAAGTCGTCGATGAGGAAGGACGTGGTGAAGAGGGGACGCAGCACCATGGCGTGCGGCTCGTGCTCCGGGCGATAGCCCGGATCGGCCGCGACGCGCTGGTAGCTGTTGTAGACCGGATGCAGATGGGCGCGGTGAGCACTACCGTCCGAAAGGCTCGATGCCGAGACGTTCACGGGCCGGATCACGAGATGGCTCGACATGGGAAAGTAGCCGTAGAGCCGTTCACCGACCTCCACCTCCGGCGCTTCCGAGCGCACCACGTCGCCATAGCCCCAGACCGGGATACGGCCCCAGCCCGCTTCCGCCGGGAAGAAGTCCCAGTACTTCATGGCGTCGCCGAACACGGCGTAGGTCACGTTGTTGGCGGTGAAGGCGAACACGTCCACCGCCACCAGCACCTCGCCCGTACCGAGCTCCACGGTTTCCGGCGGTGCGAGTTCCACGAAGCGGGTCGTCCGCAGCTCGTCCCGGCGTACCTGGAAATCCACGGCGTCGCTCATGCCCTCTCCCTCGTTCGAACGGTTCTGCGCCGGCGCACCGTGCACCCGGCGCCGATGCGGGTCAATCGACCAGGTGCTTGACGTAGCGCAGCAGCTCACCCTCGTAGCCGGTGCGCTCGTAGACGGAACGCGCGCGCTCGTTGTTCGCGAATACGTGCAGGGTCATGGAGAGCGCGCCGGCCGCGAGCGCCGCCCTTTCCGCCTCCGCGAGCAGGCGTCGGCCGAGACCGTGACCGTCCGCCACGGGCGCCACGCCGATGGCCTCGAGGTGCGCGCTCGGCGCCCTGCTCATGAACTCCGGCTGCAGGCGCACCAGGGCCAGACCCACGACACCGTGCGGTTCGTGCTCGGCGACGAAGACGACGAGCTCGTCGTGGCCGGCTTCCGCCCAGGCGCGCAGCGTCGCCGCGTCACTCTCCCACAGCTGCTCCGGCCGCCGCCGCGCCGGCAGTTCGAACTCCGCGAGCCGCGGCAGGATAGCGAGCATCGCGTCCAGATCATCGGGCCGCCCCGCCCGGATCCGTGCTTCCCTCATGTCTCTCTCCATCGGTACACGCGCCGCGATCGTCTCACCCGGGCCCCGCGCGCGCAGTCTACGTCCAGCACTGGTTCACGACACGGCTGCGGTCACGGGACCCGCATGGAAGGCCATCATCCGCTGTCCGCGCGGATGCCCCCAGGCGCCGAGGTACTCGCAGCGCCAGCCCGCCGCACCTCCCAGCGCCTCGAGTTCCGAACGGGTGTAGTGGAAATCGCCATGATCGTGCGGCCACGCGGCGTTGCGGACCGGCCGCCGCACCTCGAAGAAGCTGGCATGGAACACACCGTCCGGGGCCATGACCGGGCGGAGCCGCTCGAGGCAGGACCCGATCATGGGTGCCGGCAGGTGCGTGAAGAGCGAATTCGCGAGCGCATGATCGAAGCGCACGCCGAAGCGATCGAAGCGGAACGCCGCATCGACGAGGAGCCGGGGCGTCTTCTCGGCGCGGACTCCGGGATCGAGTTCTTCCTCGAGGCCGAGGCGCACGAGCTCCGCTTCCTTCTCGATGCCATGGTAGTGACCGGCCTCGAGCCAGGGTACGAGATGAACGCCCGCGCGGAGCGCGCCGCAGGCGACGTCGAGGAACAGGTGCTCCGGGCGCAGCCCCCGCGCGCGCAGGAACTCGAACTGCAACCGCCCGATCTCCTCCCAGCGCCCGCCGACGTAGCGTCGGTGGCCCAGGGCCCGGATGCCGGCCTCGCCTTCCGGCTTGCGGCGCGAGGTCCTCGGTCCGAGCAGGCGGCGCAACACGGAACGCCTCAGGCCGCCGACGCTGCGGTCGCCGTCGCGAGGGGCCGGGCGAGTTCCGCGCCCTTCTGCATGAGCACGAGTGCGGCCCGCGCCGTCGTGTTGCGTGGATTCAGGCGCAGGCACGCCTCGTAGTACTCGCGCGCCTCGAGGCGGCCGAGCTGGGCGTTGCAGTGACCCAGGCCGAGCAGCGCCAGCTCGCGGTAGCGGTAGCCCGTGGGCGAGAGCAGCAGCAGGAAGCGCAGCCGATCGAGCAGCGGATGGCGTTCGAAGTAGCGCAGGCTCGCCTCCAGGCGCGGTATGGCGAGCTCGTACTCCTGCTGCGCCTGATGCCAGAGGGCGAGCTGATGGTCGCCGGTGAAGAGCAGGCGCGAGCACAACACGTGGAGCAGGAGCAGGGAGGTCCCGACCTGGAATCCCCGCTCCGGGGCGATGACGACGCTGGCCGCCAGCACGATGCAGCAGAGCACCACCAGCACCACGAGACCGAGGCGCGAGATGTGCCGCGTACCGTTCACGCCGCCGCCTCCGGCAGCTCGATGTGTCCACCGCGGGCACCGATGCGCACACCGACGCGCAACAGCATGAGCGACGCCGTCGCGCTGCTGCTCTTCGGGAACGCCGCGGCGCAGCGCTCGAAGGCGCCGAGCGCTTCCCGATCGCCGGCGAGCGCATGGCAGTGCGCGAGGGCGAGTAGTGCCGATTCGCGGTAGCGGCAGGCCGTGGGCGAGAACAGCAGCACCATGCGCAGACGGTCGATCCACGCCAGGTCCTCGAAACGCGATACGGCAGCCTCCAGCAGGCGCTTCGCCCGGGCGAAGTCACCGCGGCGCGCGGCGGCCCGGCCGAGGAAGAGATCGTGCGCGTACCACCAGTTCGCGACGCCGAGGTAGCCGAAGAACAGGAAGCCCGCGACCCAGGCGCCGAGCCGGCCGGCGAGGCCGTCCGCGAAGACCATCAGCTGGAAGCAGGCGACGAGCATGATCAGCACGCCGAGGCCCGAGACACGCGTCGTACTCGGCACCTTCAACGCCCCGTCCAGACGTAGGTGACGTCGGGCTCGGATTCCGGCGCGGGACTGATCCCGAAGCGCGTCGGTCGGAAGCCGCGACGCTCGTAGAAGGTGCGTGCCGCTGCGTGCTTCTGGTGTGTGAAGAGGTGCAGCCCTCCGGGCCGCAACGCCTTCGCATGCTCGAGGAGGAGAGTGCCCACACCGACGCCCTGGACCGAGGGAGCCACGTAGAGACGGTCGATGCAGTCGTCCTCGAGGCCGAGGAGACCGACGATCACGCCGTCCCGCGTCGCCACCCAGAGTTCGAGGTCCGCCGCGAAGCCGCGAAAGATCCTCACCGCCTCGGGCTCCGTGAGCGCCTGCAGCGCGGGCAGATAGTCGTGCGCCGCGCGGGCCGAGCGGAACCAGAGCGCGCCGAGCACATCGAGCTCCGCGGGCTCGGCCCTGCGGATCACGAGTTCAGTCGCGGCCACGCTCGCTGCCGTTCGCGCCACTCACACCTCGTCGGTCGACGCGACGTGCTTGCCGACGGTCCAGTCCGTGGACCCTGCGAGCCATTGGCGACCCGATTCCACGGCGCCCGGCTCCATCACGGTCCCCATGGAGTCGTTCCAGCGGTTCAGGTAACCGAACAGCGCCACCACGCCGAGAATCTCCACGATCTCGCCCTCGTCCCAGTGCACGCGCAGCGCGTCCATCACCGGTCCGTCGACGCCGTTCGGCACCTGCGAGGCCACTACGGCGAACTCGAGCGCTGCGCGCTCCGCCTCCGTGAAGGCCGGGTGCGTGCGGAACTCCCAGACGTGCTCGAGCTGCGCCTGCTCGGCGCCGTAGCGCTCCGCAGCGCGGATCGTGTGCGCCTGGCAGTAGCGGCAGCCCGTGGCGTGGCTCGAGACGTAGCCGATCAGACGCTTGAGCGCGCTCGTGACCCGACCCTCGTTCGCCATGACGGCCTTGTTCAGCTCGATGAAGGCGCGAGCGATGGCCGGCCGCCGCTGCATGGTGAGCACGGAATTCGGACAGAAGCCGAGCGTCTCCTCGAAGAAACGTGCGAGCTCCGCGACCTCGGCGTCATGGTCGGCGGGCAGGGGTTCGACCAACGGCATGGGCTTCTCCCGTCCGGGCGTCGCGCTGGCGGCGCCTCCCTACTCCGCGATACCGGCCACGTCGGGCGCGTCCCGCGCAGCCAGCGCTTCGCTCGCAGCGATGTCCTTCACGATCTCGTAGTGGAAGCGCGCGAAGCGGAACAGCTCGCTCTCCAGGATGCGCTCGCGATCGCTGTGTGCGCCGTAGCCGCGCGGGCCGTCCTCGATGTCGATGGCCGGTCCGATGCCGTAGCACTGGATGCCGCGGGCACGCAGATAGGCCATGTCCGTGGCGCCCGTGCTCATGGTGGGCAGCGTGGTCGCGTCGTAGAACTCGGCGATGTTCGCCTCGAGCACGCGGAACGCTTCCGTATCGAGGCTCGACGTGCCCTTGGGCCGCACGTTCCGCGGCGCCCAGCTCACCTCGATGGCCTCGTCGTCGATGACCTCGCGCACCATCTCCAGGAACGCCTCCGGATCCTCCGTCGGCTCGAGGCGCGTATCGAGGAGCGCCGTCGCGTCCGAGGGAATGACGTTGATGCGATAGCCCGCGTTGAACTGGGTCGGCGAGATGGACGAACGGATCATGGACGCATGGCGCGGAGAGCGCGCCCGGAAGAAGTCGTCAGACCGGTTCCTGACCTCCGGGTCCGGATGCAGGATGCCGAGGTAGCGCTCCGCGTCCCGCTCCGAGGAGATCGACGCGAGCCGTTCGAAGTAGGTGCGTGTGGTCTCGTTCAGGCGCACCGGGATGCGCCACTTGCCGATCTTGGCGACGGCGTCCGCGAGATGGACGACGGCGTTGTCGAGCAGCGGTACGGAACCATGGCCCGCCGGGCCCCGTGCCGTGAGCTGGATGGCCCGTGGAATCTTCTCCATCGTCTGCACGGAGGCGTACTGCACTTCGCCACCCCAGCGTGTCACGCCGCCTCCTTCCGCATAGCAGAACTCGGCGTCGATCTCGTCCAGGTGGTTTTCCACCATGTACTCGATGCCGACCTCCACGGCGCCCTCCTCGCCCGACTCGGCGAGGAAGATCACGTCCCGATCGAGTTCGACGCCCTGACGCTTGAGCGTGAGCATGGCCATCAGTGCGGACGCGACGTTGTCCTTGTCGTCGACGGTGCCGCGGCCGTAGACGTAGCCGAGTTCACGTTCGGCGCTGAAGGGCCCGAAGCGCCACTTCCGCGGATCGACGTTGACCGTGTCGGTGTGCGCCATGATCAGGATCGGACGCTTGCTGCCGTTGCCTTCGAGGCGGGCGACCACGTTCGGACGCTCCGGTTCGAGGGCGAAGGTCCGTACCGGGATGCCCTCCGCTTCGAGCACTTCGACGAGGTACTCGGCCGCCTCGATCTCACGGCCCGGTGGGTCCGTGGTGTCCATGCGCACGAGCGCCTGGAAGTGACGCAGGGTCTGGGCGTCGAAGGCCTCCCAGTCGATCTCGGCGGCCTCGACCCCCGGTAGTGCGGCCAGGCCGAGCAGGCCGGCGAACAGCAGATGCTTCATGTGTCTCCCCCCGAGGCACGTTGGAGCCGATGCCCTCGAATCCTTGCGCGAGGACCAGTGGATTGACAAGCGCTGCTCAGCGCCGCAGTACGCGCCCGGGCCGCGCCCCGGTAGGCGCGCCGTCCTCGAGCACCCGTTCCCCGTTGACCCAGACGCCCGCGACGCCGACCGAGTACTGATGCGGCGCATCGAAGGAGGCGCGATCGGAGATCGTCGCGGCGTCGAAGAGCACGAGGTCGGCCGGCGCACCGACCGCGATGAGGCCACGATCGTGGAGCCCGACGTTCTGGGCCGCGCGGTGCGTCATCTTGTGGATCGCCTGCTCCAGCGTGAGCACGCCCTCCTCGCGCACGTAGCGCGCGAGCACGCGCGGGAAGGCGCCGTGGCCGCGCGGATGCGCGCCCATGCCGGAGCCATCGGAACAGATGTTCGAGTGCGGCCAGGCGAGGAGCTGGGCGATGTCGTCGCCGTTCATGGAACGGGCGACGATGTTCTCGCGGATCGAGGGGTCCGCCTCGTGCGCGGCCTCGAGCTCGGCGATCAGCGCCATGTAGGTGTCGACGGGGTCCTGCTCGCGCCGCGCCGCGATCTCCGCGAGCGTGAGGCCCGCGTACTCGGGCTGCGGATCGAAGCGCCCGATGATCAGCTCCTCCGGGACGACGAGCTCCGTCAGCACGTACTCGAACTCCTCCCGGTCCGTGTAGTCCCGCTCCGGGAACAGCACGGTCATGGTCGAGCTCCAGTACTCGTAGGGATAGACGTCGCCGGTCACCTCGACACCCTCGGCGCGCGCGGCGTCGAGGGCCGCGAGGATGCGCGGCGCCTCGTACCAGAGGCCCCGGCGAGCGAGCTTCATGTGGCTGATCTGCACCGGGATGTCCGCTTCGCGCCCGATCGTGATCAGCTCCTCGTAGGCGGGCTCGAGGTGCCGGTCCTCGCTGCGGACGTGGCTGATGTAGCGCCCGCCGAAGCGCTTCGCGGTCCGCGCGAGGGCGATGACCTCCTCCGTCGACGAGTAGATGCCCGGGTCGTACTCGAGTCCCGTGGCGAGGCCGAGCGCACCGGACTCCATGTCGGCCGCGAGCAGGTCGGCCATGAGTTCGACTTCCGACGCCGTCGCCAGCCGCTGGTAGTCGTCGCCGAGCACCTTCAGGCGCAGCGTGCCGTGGCCGGAGTAGGAGGCGACGTTCACGGCCCGGGGGGATCGCTCGAGTTCCGCGTACCAGTCCGCGAGCGGGAAGTGCGAGCCGCCGTCCTGACCGGCGACGATCGTGGTGATGCCCTGCGTGACGGCAGCGGGCACGAGCGGATCGTCATCGCTGTCGTGATGGCTGTGCGTGTCGACGAAGCCCGGCGCGAGCACCAGGCCGGCACCGTCGACGACGGTCTCACCCACCGCCGCGTCGAGCTCACCGAGGGCGACGACGACGCCGCCCTCGAAGCGCAGGTCCATGACCCGGCCGGGTGCGCCCGTGCCGTCGATCAGGAGCGCGCCCTCGATCAGATCGGCACGCGTGCAGGGACTGCCCCCGAGGAGCAGCGTGGCGAGGATGACGCGGCTGAGCATGGCGGGTCCGGGGTCGGCCGAGGTCCAGCGAGCATAACCGCCAGGCAGGGCGCGGACGCACCGGGAGCTACCGCTCGCTGCAGTCAGCGTCGCGGGTCGTGCTCCTGCAGCAGCAGCAGGGCCAGGCGCTCGATGCTCGCGAGACTCACGTCGGCCTTCTCGAGGAAGTCCGCATCGAGGGAGGCGGGATCGGCCCAGTGCCGACCGCTGACGTCACAGCGCTTGGCCAGCGCCTCGACGCCGAGGTCGCGCAGACGGAAACCCAGACGGGTCCAGGTCTCGGACAGGGCCTGCTCCACTTCGAGGGAGGGCGCGTCCCCGCGCGTCCTCAGATAGGCCGACGTCCGGCGCACGGCGACGATCACGTCACGCAGCGCCGCCACCGACTCGCGCTTGCGGGCGTCCCCCGCACGCCGGAGGTTGGCGAGCCAGCGTGCGACGTGGCCGAGGAGCGCCCTGACCTCGACCGCTCCGAGCGTCGACAGACTCACGGCGCCGATGCCTCCAGGCGCCTGAGATAGCCGGCCATGCGCGCCTCGTCGCCGACATCGCGCGCGATGCCGGCGGCGAGGCGGATGAGCGCTTCCGCCTCGGGCCGATGCCCGAGCGCCGCGTCCAGCGCTGCGAGCGCCTCACCGGGCCGGCCGCTGGAAGACAGCGCGACTGCGAACAGATAGGCACGCTCGGGGGCCGCGGGCTCGAGCGCCGACGCTCGCGCCAGCAGCGGCAATGCGCTCTCGTTCTGACCCTGACGCACGAGCCAGAGTGCCCGTGCGACGAGCGCGTCCGCGCTGTCCGGCGCCAGCTCGAGCGCGCGCTCGAGCAGTGGGCCCCCCAGCGGGTCCCGCCCCGTCGCACGGTGGAGATCCGCCAGATTCACGAGCGCGGGCACCCAGCTGGGCTGGCGCGCCAGCGCCTGGCGCAGCGCGGTTTCGGCGCCGGCGACGTCACCGAGCGCGAGCAGTGCCCCGGCCCTGCGGGTCTGCCCGTCCGCACGATCCGCGACCAGCTCGAGGTCTCGCAGATAGCTCCGGATGGCGGCGTCGAGGCGACTGCGGGCAGCGCCGTCGAGCTCACCACGCACGTCGAGCAACGCGACCACGGCCTCCCGCCGCACCGCAGCGCGCTCGTCGTCCAGCAGGGGCGCGAGCGCGCGCCAGCGCAGCCCGGGATCGAAGCGTCGCGCGCCCCGGATCGCGCCGATGCGCAGCAGGGGGTCTTCGTGCTGCAGGCCCTGGAGCAGCGCCTGCCCGCTCGCCTCACCCGCGTAGCCGACGGCGAGGGCCAGCGCCGTGGCGCGCACGATCACCGCCGTGGCCGGGTCGGACGCCAGCCGGCCGAGAGCCGCCTCCTGGGCCGGATCGCGGCGTCGGGCGCCGGCCAGCACTTCGCCGTAGTGTGGACGACGCTCGGTCCCGAAGCGCCGGGCGATCTGCGCTGCGGCCCAGTCCGGCGTGCGATCCTCGTGGCAAGCGGTGCAGGCGTCGGGTGCGCCCGTCGTCGATGCGAGATCCGGTCGTGGAACGCGGAAGGAGTGATCACGTCGCGCGTCGATCTCCATGTAGGTGCGCGCGGTCATGTGGCAGGACACACAGCGGGCGCCCTCGCTCTCCGGCGGATGGAAGTGGTGCGCAGGGTCGTCGTAGCTGCGCGCCGCGAGACCGGGGAACTCGCCGCGCCGCGCACCGCCGTGGCACCGCGTGCAGGTCGCATCCTCCGGGCTCACCCGAGCCGAATGAGCGTCGTGGCAGTCCGTACACCTCACTCCTGCTTGGTGCATGCGGCTCTGGAGGAACGAACCCCACACGTAGACCTCGTCGAGGATCTGGCCGTCCGCGTGGTACGCCCCCTCCTCGAGAAGCGAAGGCAGGTAGTGATCGAGCCAGGCGTCACCGGGGAGGAATCCTTCCGCGAGCTGCGTACGACGGCTGTGGCAGGGCGCGCAGGTCTCGAGCTGCAGCGCCTGCCCGGAGAGATCGACCAGCGGGACCGGCGGCAGGCCATCGCCGGCCGCCTCCGCATGCGCCGAGCCCGGGCCGTGGCACGCTTCGCAGCCGACGCTGATCTCCTCGAACGTCGTCGTGAAGGTGTCCGTCGCAGCGTCGTAGCCCTTGCGGACGGCGGTCGAGTGGCAGTCCGCGCACATGTGGTTCCAGTTCCGGGACGGCGCGGTCCAGAACTCCGGGTCCTCGGGATCACCGCCGGCACCGGTGTAGAGCTCGAACCATTCGCCCGCGCCACGCGTGTCCCGCGCCGCGCCGTGGGCCTGGAGACGCCCGCCGGGGAGCTCGAGCAGGTACTGCTGGAGGGGTTCGACACCGAAGGAGTAGCGCACCGGGTACTCGGCGAACGCTCCGCCCGGACCCTGTGTCCGGATGACGTAGGCACCGTCCCGCTGTTCGAAGTCCGTCCGCTGCTGCCGCGCGCCGAGCGTCTCCCCGGCGAAGGGAGCCCGAACTGCGGACGCGTCGGGCTCGGCCATGGCCAGCTGGTGATGTGATCCGATCCAGGCGCGATACGCATCTTGGTGGCAGCCCCCGCAGGCGCTGGATCCGATGTGACGCGGTGCGCCCGGAGCGTGCTCGGCGGCCGGGACCTCGGGGGTCGGGCTGGTCCGGTCGCCGCACGCGGCCAGCGCCAGCATGGCGCAGAGCATCCACGGTACGCGCGCCGTGCGTCGCTGATCGGTCACGTGCTTCCCCGGGCTGGGATCGATGCTCTCACGGGTCCCGGCGTCCGACGCTCATGGCTTCCACCCTTCCCTCGCGCCCCTGCGCGATGCTCGCGCAGCGTCTCCGGGCGACGCAATCGAACGCAGTGCCGAGAGACGCCGGAACGCGTGCGTCAGCGACCTGCCTGCCAGGCCAGCGCGTCCGCCTCGACAGCCTTCACGAAGGCGTCCTTGCCCTCGATGTACGACTCGATGTCCTCGGCATGGCGCTCCGCGAGGCGGCGCTTGAGGGCGCCGTACTCGGCGGCGACGTCGGGATGCGCGAGCAGGTAGTCACGGAAGGCGAGGTGACGCAGCAACGCCGGATCGCCGACGCGCCAGACGTGCAGGTGGTGCGTACGCTCACCGTCTTCGTCGTCGCGGCGGAAGTAGCGGCGGCCGGCGAGTCCATACTCCCCGAGCGCTTCGTAGCCGAGGGCGACGATCGCCGGCGTGCGCGCGTCCACGTGCGCGAGATCCGATGTGGCCACGAGCAGATCGATGATCGGCTTGGCGTGCAGGCCGGGGACGGCCGTGCTGCCGATGTGGTGCACGGACGCGAGGGCGCCGAGGGCCTCGGCGAGCTCGTGCGCTGCCTCGGAGAAGCGATCGGCCCAGGCCGGATCGTGCGCCACGACGCGGACCCTAGGCACGGGCCTCGCCGTCCTCTGCAGCGCGCGCGAGCGCACGGATGACGTCGCGCCAGCTCAGCACGCCCGCGACCGTCTCGTCGTCGTTCAGCACGGGCAGGAAACTCACGCCGGATTCGTCGAAGCGGCGGATCGCCTCGGCGAGCGTCGCCTCGCGGCGGATCGTCTCCGGATGGCGCGTCATGATCTGGTGCACGCGCTTGTTCAGCGTCGCCAGATCGCGCGTCGTCTCCGCCGCGCGACCGATGTTGGGGCTCGTCGCCTCGAGGAAGTCCGTGTCGGAAACGACGCCCACCAGACGATGACGCTAGGTCACCAGCAGGTGATGGAAGCGCACGTGCTCGAAGATCTCGCGCACGGCCTGGAGCGAGTCGTCCATGCCGACGGAGACGATGCGCCTGGTCATGCACGCGGCGACGGGAAGCTCGGGAATCTCAGCCATCGTCGGGCGCGAAGCCTGCCGCGGCGATCACTTCGGCCGCCGTCTGCCTGGAGTGATCACCTGCGAAGGCGAACTGCGCGTGCGGCTCGTCGACGAAGATCTCGCCCGTGAGCCTGAACTGCGTCGGGTCATCGAAGGCGCCTACCCAGACGTTGTACTGGTTCGCCGGCTTCAGGAAGTAGAACAGGCTCGAGCCGCAGCGGCTGCAGAAGCCACGCTCCGCCCAGTCGCTCGAGGCGAAACGGACGAGTGTCTCGTCCTGCTCGAAGTCGATGCCCGCGGTCTCCACCGCGAAGCCGGGGCCGCCTCCCCACCGCTGACACATCCGGCACTGGCAGGCGTGGAACTCGGCGTGCACGTCGCGGGCCGTGAAGCGCACGGCACCGCACAGACATCCACCTTGCGCATCCATGCTCGATCTCCTCTGGAACGGACCACCATTGTGCAGGGCGCGTACTGACAGGGCTTGTCAGCAGTCGTCCCGAACGCCGAAGCGAGTCCGCAGGTAGCGGAGCAGCTCCGCACTTTCCGGATGCCCATCGAGCCAGCGCTCGACCTCCAGGAGCCGATCATGATCCGCTGCGCCGAGGCGCTCGCGCAGCCCGTCCGTCTGCTGACGCCGTGCCGTCTCCAGATGGATCCGGCGCTGCCAGGGCTCCGTCATGATCTCCGTCAGGCGCCCCGAGAGATGAAGGTGCTTCAGCAGCTCCCACTCGCCGCCGTCGAGCCAGACGTCGTCGCAGCGCTCGCAGAGATCCACGAAGTTCGCGACGTCCGTGTCGATGCGGTACTTCTGCATCGGCTCGGCGCAGCGCTGGCACACGAGCCCGTGCCGGTTGTCGCTGGCCTTGACGAGCGTGACGCCGCTGGCCGTCGTCTCCGACCGGTCTGCGTCCTCCTCGGGCTGCGCCTCGCGCCATGCGCGGTAGGCGAGCAGGTCGACCTGCACGCCGCCGCAGCGCGCGCACTCGCGGGCGGGCAGCCCTGCGGCGAGCCGCGTCGGCTTGAGGCCCTCACCCTCACAGCTGTAGCAGTGCATCTCCGAAGGCCTCCACTGAGGAACCCTGACCGACGACCGATCAGAGCGATCGGCGCGCCCGCGACCGTCACGCTACCCGATCCGTCGATGATCCACCGCTGCACGACTTCGACTACAGTAGAGCCGAACGGATGCCGGCGCAGGAAGGCCCATGGCCAGGAAGCCCCGCAAGGACGCGCCCGAGGAACGGCTGAAGACTCCCTACGACCACGTGAGCGAGGCCTTCCGGGATGGCTTCGCGCCGCTGCGTGACGGCGCACGCCGCGGCCCCACGCTCGCCGTACTCTTCACCGGCATCGTCGCGGCCTTCGCCTGCGCCGGCTTCGCCTCGCTGGCGATCGAACGGACCGGCACCACCGAGTTCTGCACCGGTTGCCACGTCTACGACGACTTCGGCGCGGCCTACCGCCGTACGATTCACTTCGCGAACGCCTCCGGCGTCCGCGCCGAGTGCGGTGATTGCCACATTCCCTACGGCCACTGGCCCGATACGGTGGCCGTGAAGCTCCGCTCCGGACTCTCGAGCTTCTGGGCCTACACCATCGGCGGCGTCGACACGCCGGCAGCCTTCGAGGCGCGGCGCCCGGCGCTCGTCCGTTCAGTCTGGCGTCAGTACAAGGACCGTGGCAGCGACTTCTGCGCGAACTGCCACGCACCAGAGCACTGGGATACCGACGCCCAGTCGCTGGCCGCGCGCGCGTCCCATCGCGCCGTGGACGCCGGGCAGGCGCAGTGCATCGACTGCCATCTCGGCGTGGCGCATGCCTTGCCCGCTTCCCTTCCACCGGACATGCCCGCGAGCGTGCACCCCGATGGCCCGCCCCGTGCGCGGCCCGTCGATCCGCCGACTCCCGCACCGGTCTCCGCGCCGGAGGAGCAGGCGCGCGTCGAGGCGAGGGCCACGGCCGAGCCAGCAGCCGGAGGCGATTCCTTCGCTCCCTGCGCCGCGTGCCATGGCACCTTCGCACCCGCCGCGGCACAGCTCGCGACGCTCGATCTCGAAGCCTTCCTCGAGAAGCTGGACACGCACCTGCCCGCCGGCGGCGTCGTCACGGCGCTCGACGCCGCGCAGCGGCGTGCGCTCCACGCTCATCTCCTGGAGCGCTGAGACGCCGCCGAGCCCCCTGCTCCGCGCGCGACGGCGCCGAGGAACCCCTGGACGAGTCGTTCAGAGGTTCCCTAAGGTGCCGGATCGATCAGGCGCGCCCGCTTCGGGCCAGCCGCCCCCGCCAGCGGACGCGACCCGTGCCCGAATTCACCGCCGACTACGCCAGGCGCACCCTGCTCATCTCGCTTATCAGCGTGGGCATGGGCTTCACGGTGCTGTTCCCGATCCTCGCGCCCCTCGGCCGCGAGATGGGCCTCAGCGAATTCCAGATCACCTTCATCATCGGGGCCTCGGCGATCGTCGTGTTCCTGTGCAGCCCGCTCTGGGGCCGGCGCAGCGACGTCTGGGGCCGCAAGCGCGTGCTGCTCGTCGGCCTGTTCGGCTTCTCGGCGGGCACCGTGCTGTTCAACTCCGTGCTCTACGCGGGCCTGTCGGGCGCGCTCACGGGCACGCTGCTGTTCGGCACCCTCGTGGTCGCGCGCATGATGCACGCCGCCATGATGGCGGCCTCCATGCCGGCGGCGAACGCCTACATGGCGGACATCACGGAGCCGAAGGACCGCGCCCGGGGCATGGGTCAGGCCGGTGCGGCGAACAATGTCGGCTCCATCCTCGGTCCCGCCGTGGCGGCCCTCGCCTTCGTCTCCCTGCTGACGCCGCTCTGGGTCATGGCCGCCATGGCCTTCCTGAACGGCCTCTTCGTCTGGCGCTTCCTGCCGGAACCGCCGCGCGTGAAGTCGGCAGTGAAGCCACCACGCATGAAGTACACGGACCCCCGCATCCTGCCCTTCATCGTCGTCGGCGTGACCATGTTCACCGGCATGGCGATCGTGCAGCAGACCATGGGTTTCCGCTTCCAGGACGCGCTCGGCCTCGACGCCGCCGACACTGCCCAGCAGTTCGGCCTCGCCATGGGGCTCTCGGCCGGCTGCTCGCTCTTCTCCCAGGCCGTCATCGTCCAGCGCCTGAACCTGGCGCCCTTCACGCTGCTGCGCCTGGCCATGCCGCTACTGATCGTGGCCTTCGTGATGATGGCGGTGTTCGAGACGCGCTTCGCACTCACCGCCGCCATGATGATCCAGGGCCTCGGCATGGGCCTCGCCGGGCCGGGCTTCATGGCCGGTGCCTCGCTCGCCGTCGGGGCCGAGGAGCAGGGTGCCGTCGCCGGCGTCGCAGGCTCCTGCGGCCCGCTCGGCTTCGCCATCGGCCCCATGATCGGCGGCGCGCTCTACCAGTTCGGCGCCTCCACCCCCTACGCCTTCGCCGCCGCCATCTACGTGGTGCTGTTCGCGTCCATGGGTCTGCTCGGGCGCCGCGTGGCCCAGCGGCCGGACGTCGCCGCGAGCTCCTGAGGCGCGGGTGGGACGACGCCGCAGACCGCGCGGACCGCTCGCCCCGCGGGCGCCGGGCCGCGCACCCGCGCCGGCCGCCGCGCCCGTGGACACGGTCATCGAACGCCTGTCGAACGACGGCGCCGGCGTGGGCCGCCATCCGGACGGACGTGTCCTCTTCGTCGCCGGCACGGCGCCGGGCGATCACGTCCGCGTGCGCATCATCGAAGCGCAGCGTCGCCTGCTGCGCGGCGAGGTGGAGGAACTGCTCACGCCGGGACCGGGGCGGGTCGAACCGCGCTGCCCGCTGGTGGATCGCTGCGGCGGATGCAGCTGGCAGCACGTCGATTACGAGACCCAGCTCGCCGCCAAGGCCGACATCGTCGCGGACGCGCTGCGGCGCATCGCGAAGCTCGACCTCGAGGACCCCGTCGAGATGGTTCCCTCACCCTCACCCTACGAGTACCGCAGCCGGGCCCGGCTGCTGGTGCGCGGCGGCCGCCCCGGTTTCCGCGCAGCCGCCAGCCGCGACCACGTTCCGGTCGACGACTGTCCGGTACTCGCAGCACCCCTGCGCGCCGCCCTCGCGGAACTCGCCGCGGCGACGCGCGCGAACGGCGAATGGGAACTCGCGCTCGGCGAGCCGAGCGCGGCATGGCCCGACGGCGTCCGCTGCGCCCCCCTCGCCGAGGGCGCCGAGGATCTGGAGCTGAGCGCAGGCGGCGCACGGGTACGGATCGTCGCCGGCGGCTTCGCCCAGGCGAACGCGCTGCTCCTCGCTGCACTCGTGGACGCCGTCTGCGCAGCCGCCGGACGCGGCGCGGCGCTGCTCGAGCTCTACGCCGGCGCGGGCTTCCTGACGCTACCCCTGGCCCGCGCCTTCGAGCGCGTCCTCGCCGTCGAAGCGGTGGCCCCGGCGGTCGAACGACTGCGCAGCGCCGCGCTGGAGGCGGGACTCCGGCACGTGGAGGCACGCGCCGAGGACGCGGGCCGCTTCGCCGAGAGCCCCGCACTCACCGCCTTCGCACCCGACGTCGTCTGCGTGGATCCGCCTCGGGCCGGGCTCGCACCGGAGGTCGTGACCGCCCTGTGCCGGCCCGGACCGCGGCGCCTGATCTATCTGTCCTGCGACCCCGCCACGCTGGCGCGGGACCTGGCGGATCTACACGCCGGCCGCTGGCGGGTGGCGTCGCTGTGCGCCTTCGACCTCTTCCCCCAGACGCCGCACGTCGAGACGCTGGTCAGGCTCGAGCGCGGCACGCCGTGATCTGGCGCAAGGCGCACGGGCACGCACGGTCGGAGACTGCGCAAGTGGGTCCGAGTCGACCGGACCCGTCACGGGAGAGCTGAGCATGAATCCGAGAAGCAGAGGCATCGCCGTGGCGTTCTTGATCGGCGCCGCGTCGACCGCAGCACTGGCCGGACCCGCACCAGGGAAGCCGCCGACGGCCGGGCCCCCAGGGGCCGCACCGGAGCGCCCAGGAGTCGTGCCCGAGGAACAGTCGCGCCGCGCCGAGCGGGAGCGGCGGCGCCAGGAGCGTGAAGCGGAGGGCGACGCCGAGCGACGCCGCAAGGCCATGGAGGACGAGGCAGAGCAGCGACGCGAACGGATGGAAGAGGACGCCGAACGCCGCCGCGAGGGCATGGAAGACGACGCGGAGAAGCGCCGCGAAGCGATGGACGACTATCCCGAGCGCCGTCGCGAGGCGATGGAAGACGAGGCGGAGCGCCGCAGGGAGCGGGTCGAGGAAGGCGGCCGCGATCGCGACGCGCTGCCCCCGGGCCTCGCCGAGAACCCGGAAGCCGCGGCACGCGTCCGCGAGGCCCAACAGCGGGGAAACCAGGGTGCATCCCGGGAACGCGGCAAGCGCCCCTGGTGGCAGTTCTGGGCGAGTGACGACGACGAACCACCAGTCCCGCCGCAACCCGAGGAACCGGGAGAGGAGCCTTGATCGCTCGAGCCCCGTCGCGCGTCGTTCCCGCTGCGCTCACCCTGCTCCTCGCCGGCTGTGGACCGAGCGTCGAAGGCTACGTCGACGACCTGGAGGAGCGCCGGGAGATCCTCGCGAAGTGCGCGATGCTCGAGCTGAATCCGACCGAGGACCAGCGCTGCGCCATGGCCGTGGAGGCCGAAGCCGTCGCCGCGAAGCAGGCCGTGGAGGGCCTGTTCGAGGACGGCTGAGCGCATCGCATCCTCAGGCCCGGCGTCGGTTCTCCTCGAGCCGGCGCAGGTTGTCCTCGTGCGTCTCGCGATCGAGACCGTAGAAGGAGATGAGCGCCATCATGATCAGCCACAGGGTGAGGATCATCGGCACGTAGTAGGCGCCGAGGGAGAAGATCGTCGCGTCACTCACCTGCTCGACGTCCGCCCCGCTCTCCAGCCCCGCGAGATACAGCACGAAGGACGCCACCATCAGCCCGAGGCCCTGCACGGACTTGCGGATGAAGGTGACCGCCGAAAAGAAGATGCCCTCGGAGCGCCAACCGGTCTGCAGTTCCGACTGCTCGACGAGGTCCGCCATCATCGACGAAAGCAGGATCTGGAAGCAGATGATCAGGCCGACGTCGATCACGCCGGTCACGCACACGAGCCAGAACACGAAGTCCGTGCCGTTCTCCGGCAGCAGGCCGAGCAGGCGCAGCACCACCGGCAGCGGCGCGCCGAGGAAGGCCACGAGGCCGATGGTCATGGCGCCGCGCTTCTTGCCGATCGTGCGCGTGACGATCGGCGCGAGCACGAAGCCGATGATCGCCGACAGGAACACGCCCATGGTCAGCACACCGGTCTCGACGGAGCTGAACTCCCAGAAGTAGGTGTAGAAGTAGAACGCGAGCGACGCCGACAGCCCCGAGGCCACCGCACCGAAGATCGCCGAGACGAAGAGGGCGATGAACGAGCGGTTCGAGAGCGTCTCGAAGATCTCGCCGAAGATGCGCCGCAGCGTCAGCTGGCGTTGCGCCGGCGGCGGCTTCAGATGCGGGATGTGCCCGTGCGTCCCGAGCGCCGAGACCATGATCGAGAGGAAGATCAGCGCCGAACCGACGATGCCGTAGAGCGCGTAGGCCTCGCGGTTGAAGCGACCGTCGGCGACGAGGTCCGTGGCCATGGCCGGGAACACGAAGAAGAACATCATGACCGTCATGGCATTGCCGCCGGTCCAGCCGAAGTAGTAGCGGAAGGACAGCAGTGAGCTGCGCTCCTCGTACTGCTCCGAGAGCTCGGGCGCGAGCGCCGAACTCGGCGTCTCGTAGGCCGTGATGAAGGTGCGGATCGACACCGCCAGGATGAGCAGATACCAGAACAGCCCCGACTCGCCGAGGTCAGCCGGCGGATTCCAGAGCAGGAAGTAGGACAGGGCCACCGGCAGCGCCGCCGCGTACATGAAGGGATGGCGGCGTCCCCAGCGTGAGCGCAGATTATCGGACCAGTAGCCGACGACAGGGTCGGAGACCGCGTCGAAGACCAGCGCCGTGGTCACGGCGATGCCGACGAGACGCGCATCGAGGCCGATCACCTGGCTGTAGAACAGCAACAGGAAGTAGTCGAAGCCGTTGTTCTTCACGCCGTAGGCGACGGAACCGAAGCCGTAGGCGCACTTCGTCCATAAGCCGAGGACGGCCGGCGCCCGTTCCCCCGGGAGCGAACCCGGCGTCGCTGCGATGCTCATGTGTCTCTCCCCGGCCCGCGGCGCTCTGGCGGCGCCGTCGGGCCCTGTCGATTCCGTCTCAGAGGACGGCGGTACGATCCCCCACATGGCGATCGACCATGGAGAAGAAGGCGCCGCGATGCGCGTTCAGGCGCTCCAGATCCTGCTTGGCGAAGCGCGCGGCCTCCGGCGTCAGCGGCTTCGCATCGCGCGCCTTCAGGTGCGCTTCGCACACGCGCTCGAGCTGCACGAAGCCGCCCACTGCCTCGGGGACGCCGGCGCCGACGGTCAGCAGGCCGTGGCTGCGCAGGACGATGGCGCGGTTGTCACCGAGCGCGTCGGCGATGCGCTGACCGGCCTCCACGGACTGCACCTGCACTTCCTCGTCGTCGAAGAAGGCGTTGTCCTCGAAGAACATGCAGGCTTCCTGCGTGATCGGCTCCACGGGGCGGCACTCGGCCGAGAATGGCGTGCCCCAGCCCGTGTGCACGTGACAGGCGGACACGGCATCCGCGCGCGTGCGCAGGATCGGATAGTGGATGTGGTAGGCCGCCTCGTTGAGCGGGCCTTCGCCCTCCACGAGCGAGCCGTCGGGGCCGACGAGGATCAGGTCGGCGACCGTCATGCGGTGATAGGAGACGCCGTAGCGTGCGGTCCAGAAGCAGTCCGTGCGCTCCGGATCACGGGCGCTGATGTGGCCGTCGCCGGCGTCGCCCCACTTGTTCGCGGCGAGCAGGCGATAGCCGAGCGCGACGTCGCGCAGGCGCTTGGCGCGGACGGCGTCCGGGGATTCCTCGTCGTAGCGTTCCGCTGTGCTCATCTCCGGTCCTCCCGAGTCGGCGGACCGCGGAGTGTCGCACGACCGGACGCTTCCGGGCAGGACCCGCACGGCGCGCCGGAGAGCACGCCCCCTCGGAGGGAGCGGCGTCCCCGCTCGCGCCTTTCCCGGGGACGACCGCAGAGCGGGTCGCGACCGCTCACGGCTGCGCGCCTTCGAACAGCAGTTCGTCGACACCGAGCAGGATGAGCGCGAGGCCTGTCACCCAGAGCAGGCAGGCGAGCAGGTCGAACAGCGCATAGCGGACGCGACCGAAACCGGAGATACCAGTCATCGCGGGGATCACGCTGCGGATGGCAGGCAGGAAGCGCCCGACCATGATGGCTCCCCAGCCCCAATCGAGCACGAGCGCATCGGCCCGCGCGATGCGCGCGGCGTGGCGACGACCGAAGGACGATTCGTGCAGACGGGGGCCGAGCCAGCGGCCGGCGTAGAAACCCGCGTGGTCGCCGGCCAGGGCGCCGGCCAGGGCGAGCGGGAGCAGCTCACCCAGGGTCGCGAGTCCTTCGCCGTAGAGGTAGGAGCAGACCACCACGAGGATGACACTCGGGAAGAAGATGCCGATACCGATGCAGGCTTCCGCGAAGGCCGCTGCCGGCACCGCGTAGATCGCCTGATCGCGCTGCGCGTTCAACCACTCCAGGACTGCAGTCTCGATGCTCGGCCTCCAGGTTCCGACGCCCGTCGACTGCGGACACGATGATGCGCGGGAGAGGCGAGGCCTCCCGCGGGAACGGCGCGCGTCCGCGCGGAATCCGAACGCTGCACGAAACGGCGCGCGCCGTCAGCCCCCGGGTGATCGGCGCGGCCCGAGACCATCGGCCGGACACCGGGGCGCTCGCTCGCCGGGGCGATGGCACGGGCGTGCGCCGAACCAGCCTGCAGACAGTCCTTCTCGCGCTCTCCGGCGGCCGTGGCCGGGACTTCGACGACCGATCGGCAGGATTCCGGCGCCGCCGCCCCTCAAGTCGAGGAGTCCTCCAGCCGATCTCCGTTCGATGGCGCGAGCGCATCGAAGCGGTCGCGGCGCTAGGCGGAACGCGATCTCCATGGGAATGCCCGAATACCAGAGGAAAGGTCTCGCGCTGCGGGTGGCGGGCTATTACTTCCTGGCGCTGCTCGCGTGCCTGTTCCCTGCCGCCGGCGAGCATCGCCTGCTGGTCGCCGGCCTGATGGCCTTCCTCTTTGCGCCCCTGGCGCTGTTCCTCTCCCTGCGCTTCGAAGCGATTCGCCGCACGGGCGCCGAGAACTACATCGATCTGTGCGCGCTCGTGGTGCTCATCCACCTGCTGCCGGAGGTCTGGTTCGAGGCCCTGCTCGTGGGCGTGGTGCTGGCGCAGTCACCGGTGTTCGCGAGCCAGCCGCGCAGCCACCTGTTCTATCTCGCGGGCTACCTGATCCTCCTGCCCGGCATGCTGCTCGCTGCGCTGGTACACGGGGTGGAGGGCTGGGAGATGCCCATGGCCGCCCTCCTGGTGCTGTCGCCCGCCGTGCTCCAGTACGCGCGCTGGCAGACGCGCCTGCGCGAGCGCCGGGAGGAGGAAGCACGGCGCCACGAGAGCCTCGCGCAGATCGCAGGCGGCGTGGCGCACGACTTCAACAACATCCTCACGGGCGTGGTGGGGAATGCGGAACTCATCGAGGAAGCGCTCGAAGAAGGTCACGAGGCGCTGGAGCCCCTCGCCGACGTGATCCACGCGGCGACGCGGGCGGGCCTGCTCTCGCGCCAGCTGCTGACCTTCTCCGGGCGTCAGGTCGAGCGCTTCGTCGCCTTCGATCTCGCCGCGGAGATCCGCGCCTGCGAGGCCCTGCTGCGGCCCACGCTTCCCGCCGGCGTGACGGTCGAACTCGACATCGACCCGGTCCTTCCCGACGCCGAGGGCGACCCCAACCAGGTCCAGCAGGTACTCCTGAACCTCGTGCTCAACGCCGCCGAGGCGAGCAGGCCACCGGCGCGGGTGCGGGTCCGGGCCCGGCACGACACGAGCGGCGCGGAGCCCCGCCTCGTCGTCCGCGTCGAGGACGAGGGCACCGGCATCGACGAGCGGGACCTGCAGCAGATCTTCGACCCCTTCTTCAGCACCAAGACCCGGGGCCACGGCCTCGGTCTCGCCACGGTCCGACGCATCGTCGACGCCCATGGCGGAACGATCACCGTCAGGAGCCGGCTCGGCGAGGGCACCTGCTTCACGCTCACCCTGCCCTGCGCGCGACGGGAGCGGACCGTGGTGAACGCCATGGACACGGAGAGCGCACCGCTGCGCTCACACGCGGCGCTCATCGTGGACGACGATTCGACGATCCGCGTGGTGCTCGACCGCGTCCTCAAGGTCCAGGGCTGGAACACCTACGCCGCCGGGAACGGCGCGGAGGGGCTGGAGCGCTACCGCGCGCATCGAGACGACGTGGACGTCGTGCTCCTCGATCTGAAGATGCCGGTCATGGACGGCTGGTCCTGCCTGAGCAGCATCCGGGAGATCGACCCGGACGTTCCGGTCGTCATCATCAGCGGCTACGACCCGGCCGAGGTCGAGGCGCGCCCGGAGCACGACGACGCCCACCTCGTCTTCGTGACCAAGCCCTTCAAGCGCGACGACATCCTGCGCGCGGTGCACAAGGTCACGGCGGCCGCCGACGCGGCCTGAGCCCCGTCACGGCCCGTCTCCGGGCAGCTCCCGGCCGCCTCGTCCGTAGTGGCGCCGGAAGGCGTCTAGGGGTGCCGTGACCGCGAGCGGGATCAGCGGGAAGACGCGCCAGGGCTTCTCCGCGTCCAGCTCGGGAAGGCGTGCGACGAACGCTGCGCAGGCGGCCGCGTCGACCCCGCCGTGGCGCTGGAACTGCCCCCAGCAGCCGCTGCCGTGGAAGCTCAGGCCGGCATCGACCACCGTGCGCGTCGCCAGGTACTCGGGCGGGAACAGACGTCGATAGGCGGCCCGGTGATAGAGCCAGGAGCGCCCGCGGATCGCCTTCGCCTCCGGGTGCGCCTGCGTGAGCGCGGCGACCAGCCGCGCCAGCTCGGCGCGACGGCGCGCCTGCTTCGAAGCGGCCAGCGGCCCGCAGCCGTCGCGGCGGTCTCGATCGAGGAAGTGGATCCGGACGCTGCCGTCCGCCTCCGGCCGGGTATAGCTGAAGCAGCCGAACACCGCATGGCCCGGCAGGGGTTGCTCGAGCGTGCCCCGCACGAAGTGCTCGGCCGACAGGACGAGAAGCTGCGCGTGGTCGCGGGCGCGCAGCGCCGCATCCAGATAGGCCAGCCAGCCCGCGGCGGGTGCGCCGTGGCCGGCGACCCCATAGCCGAAGCGGCGGTGGAAGTTCGTGTAGTGCGTGAGCGCGAAGGCCAGCGTCTCGTCCCGGGCCGTGGCGAGGGCGCAGGCGAAGCGCAGCTGCGCGTCGAAGAGCGGCAGCAGGCGCCGGGCGCGCGTGCGTCGATCACCGCTACCGCCGAAGGCCATGCCCGTCTCCGCCGAACGTCTGCATCGTGCACGCACCGGCCGCGCGCCCTCGGCAAGTACAGCACAGCCCGTGGCGCGACGGGGCGCACCGGCTCCATGGCGGACCGGCACGGGCACGCCAGGCACCGCCCACTGCCGGCGCGACGCGCACGCGCGACGGAGCACCTTGAATCCGCCCCGGCGGAGCCCGGATCATTGGCCTCCGCGGGCTCGGACGGAATCAGCAACACGGCATGGCGAATACAGCGGCCGCGACGGCCCCCTCTCCCGCACCCGGCTCGCCCATCCGCTCGCCCTTCGGCACGGCCGCGCTGATCTGGGGCGTCGGCGGCTTCTCGGCCCTGCTCCTGTTCGCCGTCTGGCGCCTCGCGCCACTCGCCCTCGCGAGCACCGACTACGCCTGGAACCTGCTGCACTGGGGCGCCTTCGCCGTGAATCTCGTGATCATGGGCTGGTTCGAGGGCTACCGCGGCTTCCAGCAGAGCTACTCGCCTCGCCTCGCCGCGCGCGCCCACCATCTCCGTCAGCACGCGACCCTGCGCCAGGCCCTGCTCGCACCGCTCGTCTGCATGGGCTTCCTGGACGCGCCCCGACGCCGCCTCGTCGGCGCCTGGGCGCTGACGTGCGCGATCGTCGTGGTCGTGCTCCTGTACCGGCTCCTGCCACAGCCCTGGCGCGGCATCCTCGACGCGGGCGTGGTCGTCGGCCTGCTCTGGGGCACCCTCGCGTCCCTGTACCTCGTGCGCAGCGCCCTGCGCGACGGCCCGCGGGTCGACGCCGAGATCGTCTGAGGCGTGGGCGCCGGCCCAGGCGCGCTATATTCCGCGCTCACCACGGGGGAGGCACGGCATGCTCGCGAAGAAGATCGCCATGCTCGGCATGTGGGGCGTCGGCAAGACGAGTCTCGTCAAGCGCTACGTCGAGAGCCTCTTCGACGAGAAGTACCACAGCACACTCGGCGTGAAGGTCGACAAGAAGCTCGTCGAGGTCGACGGCCAGCCGCTCCAGCTCATGCTCTGGGACATCGCCGGCGCCGAGGATCGCTTCGACATCCCCATGCACTACGTGAAGGGCGCCGCCGGCTACCTGCTGGTGCTGGACGGCACCCACGCCCCTTCCCTGGACCGCGGCCTCGACATCGTCGAAGCGGTGCGCCGGGACGTCGGCCCCATCCCCTTCGTCGTGGTCGTCAACAAGGCGGATCTGCCCTGGGAGATCACGCCGGAGATGATCGAGGCGCGCCTCGCCCCGCTCGGCTGCACGATCCTGGAGGGCAGCGCGAAGACCGGGCAGAACGTCGACGCCGCCTTCGAGGCCCTGGCCAGAGCCACGCTCGCGAGCTGAGGCCCGGTTCAGAGGTCGATCACCGTCTCCGCGCGAGCCAGTTCGAAGAAGCGACCGGACTGCTGGCCCTTGCGGGAGAGGATCTCGTCGATCCAGTTGCGCTCGGACCAGTCCCGGTTCGGATCGTGGTGCCCGACGTAGGTGCGGCGAATACCGCACTCGTCCGCCATCTCGATCACGTCCTCGATGCAGCTGTGACCCCAGTCGATGCGCGGGACGCCGAAGGGCGAGCCGATGCCCTGGTGGCCGTCGTACTCGATGCGCTGGTACTGACCGTCGCGGTAGAGCACGTCGGCTCCGGCCGCGAACTCGCGCAGCCGCGCCTCCGCCTCCAGTGACGCCTTCTGCAGCGGGTGGTCGGGATCGTCGCCATGGCGGAGCTCGTGATCCGTGCAGAACACGAAGGCCTTGCCGCCGCGCTCGACGCGATAGGCGTAGCAGGGTGAGGGGTGGAACACCTCGAGCGTGCGGATCGTGGTGTCGCCGATCCGGATCGGCTCGTCGATGTGGTGATAGCGGTTCACCAGCTCCGCATCGTCATCCGTGGGCGGCTGCGCCTCGAGATCACGGATCTCGCAGGAGTGGAAGTTCGCCGGCATGAGCTCGTAGTGGAGCGGCGTCTGCACGCCCTTGAGCTTCACGTCCACGTGCTTGGAGAAGATGCCGAGGTTCATGTCCAGGGCAGCGAGGTACTGGCGGTTCGAGGCGACGTGGATGTGGTTGCGCGGATCGAAGCAGATGGCGGCCTGCTCGAAGCCTTCCGTGTGATCGAAGTGCGAGTGGCTGCCGAAGATGTAGAGGTCGCGGCCCTCGTCGCGCGTTCCCCACTTCTTCATGACGTCCTGGGCGCAGATGCGGAAGCCCGACCCGCAGTCGAAGACGATGTCATGGCCGCAGGCGGTCTCGACGCGCATGCACGTCGTCCAGCCGCCGTAGACCCGCGGCTCGGGCACGTCGAAGCGGCTCCGGTAGTGCTTCAGCGTGCGCCGGTCGAGGGGGCCGCCGATGAGCTCCTCGACGCTCAGATCTAGGCGTCCGTCGCCGTTCGCGCGTCGCTGCAGATCCGCGAGGACCCGCTCCAGCAGATCGAGGTCCATGATCTCCTGCGAGGCTTCCCGCTCCGCCTTCGGAGGGAAGGTCGAACCGCTGCCCTGCACGCCGTAGAAGTGGATCCTGAGGTTCTGAACGCCCGTCACTGCCCCGCCTCCTCGCTCGCGGTCCGGTCCCGGACCTCCAGCCGCACCTGACGCGCGTCGGCGTCGATCTCGCCGATGATGCGCGCTTCCTCGTCGAGTCGCGCCGGATCGAGGCCGGCGTCGATCAGCGCCGCGCGCACCGCTGCCGCGCGCTCGCGGCTCAGCGCCCGGTTCACCGCGAGCGTACCCGTGCCGTCACTCTGTCCCACCACGACGATGCGCAGCGGTTGGTCGAGTCCGTCGGCGAGGCCGAGCATGGCGTCGATCGTCCCGGCCAGCACCTCGACCTGCTCGCGCTGCTGCGCGTCGAGCACCGCCTCACCTTGTGCGAAGAAGAGCCGCTCGCGCTCGATGCCGTCGCGCAGGGCGGCCAGACGTCGCGCGGGTCCGGCGGCGATGACCAGTCCCTCCGCATCCACGATGCGCACCGCGTCGACGGTACTCGCGAGCAACCGCGCGCGCTCGACCCAGGCGCGGTCGGCGACGCCCGCGAGCCTGAGCACGTCGTCACGCAGCTCGACGCTGACGCCGTCCGGCGGCGCGAGATCACGCAGCAGTCGGCGCCGGAGCAGTTCCGGGTCGGCCGAGAACCAGGGGCGCCAGCGCGCATCCAGCTCGAGAGCCGGGGCGTACTCCGCGCGTAGTGCCGCGAATTCCCCGGCGAGCGGATCGCGCAGTCCCTCGATGCGCAAGCGGCCGCCGCGGCGCTCCGAGGCGATGACGACATAGCCCGGCGCCGTCTCGAGCGCCGTGATCAGCGCCCGCGCCTCGTGGCCGAAGCGGAAATCACGCCAGAACCAGGCACCGAGCGCGGCGAGCAGGAGCAGCGAGACCAGCACGAAGGGCCAGGCCGGCGGGGCGGCGCGGCCCGGGTCCGCGCCGCCGGCGCCGTCCGCATCGTCCGTGCGCTCGCGAAGCAGATCCTCGAGTTGCGGCCGCAGTGCGGCGAACACGCTCGCGTCGCCGTCGAAGTCACGGAGCGACTCCCGATACTGCACGTGCGCTCGGTCGAGCAGATCGCCCATGGCCGCGAGCTTCGAGGCCGGCGGCTGGCCACGGGTCACGAGGGCGACGACGGCGAACTCGCCGGCCTGCACGAAGATGGTCTGGTCGTCCACGGACCAGGAGCGCCGCGCCGCTTCCGAATCGGACTGGAAGGAGTCGTGCATGAAGTCTGCGAGCGCCGTCGCCATGGCGCTCAGCATGGACGACACCATGTCCGAGTCGGCCTCGAAGTCCGGATCGGCGGCGACGTGCTGCAGCAGCAGGCTCGTCTCCCGATGCAGCAGGAAGGCGTGGTTCACCTCGTAGCTGATGTTGTTCGCGAACAGGTACTCGGTGTAGCTGAGGCCCGCGCGCCAGGCTTCGAGGCGCCAGCGCAGGGCGCGCGGCGAGAACTGGCGTTCGACGGCGCGATTGAGCGAGGTGACGAGATCCGCCAGCGCCGAGGTGATGGCCTTGCGGACCGAGGGGCCGATCACCGGATAGATGGCGTTCGCGATGGGTTCCGGATTGCGGTCGATGGAGCGGTGCAGCGCGCCCTCGATGGTCGGCGCGAGCGTATCGCCGAGCGACTCGTCGCTCGCCGCGCGCTTCGCCACCGCCTCGCTGATGACCTCGGCGACGGCCGCCGTGCGCTGACCCGGTTCGCGGATCATGCGCACGAGCGCATCGAACTCGGCGCCGTCGAGGCCGATCAGCAGCCGCCGCAGGCGTTCGAGTTCGTCGTCGCGCGCGCAGTCGGGTCCGGCATCCGGATGCTCGCCCGGCATGCGCCGTCAGCCGTCGCCGCTTCCCGCGAGATCGTCGGCGACGCCCCGCAGCAGCGCCGCGATGGCGGTCCGGTCCGCCTTGCGGTCGTCGAGGTCGGTGCGCGCGTCCGCAAGCTGCTGG
>JAZBPO010000060.1:0-25808 GCA_036351675.1 Pseudomonadales bacterium | reverse complement strand
GCTGAGAGGCTCGTTCAGACGTCGAGGTTCGCGACCGAGAGTGCATTGGTCTCGATGAACTCACGGCGCGGTTCCACCTCGTCGCCCATGAGCGTGGTGAAGACACGGTCGGCGCCGATCGCGTCCTCGATGGTCACGCGCAGCATGCGCCGTACCTCCGGATCCATGGTGGTCTCCCAGAGCTGGTCCGGATTCATTTCGCCGAGACCCTTGTAGCGCTGGATGTCCTGGCCACGGCGAGACTCCTTCATGAGCCAGGCGAGGCCCGCCTCGAAGTCGTGGATCTCCTCGGTCTTCTCGCCGCGCTTGACGTAGGCGCCCGGCTCTAGCAGATCGACGAGGCGCTCTCCCAGTTTCGTCAGCGCGCGATACTCGCTGGAAAGGAAGAAGTCCCTCGGGAACCGCAGTCGCGTCTGCACACCGTGCTCGAGGATGCTCACCACGGGCAGATAGACGTTGTGCTCGGGATCGAGTTCCACGTCGAAGACATAGCGGGCACCGCCGGAGAGTTCCTCGGCGAAACGTTCCGCGAGCTGCTGCGTCCATGCGCGTACCCGGTCCTCGTCGCCGAGCTCGGCCTCGGTGAGTGTCGGCAGATAGAGCATCTGCCGGGTCAGGGGTTCCGGATAGAGCCGCCCGAGGCGCGCCAGGTGGGCCATGACCTGCTGGTACTCGTGCACGAGGGCTTCGAGACCCTCGCCGGTGATCGGCGGCGCGTCCGCGCTCGGATAGAGCTCCGCGCCGTCGAGCGCCTGGCCGGTGAGGTAGCGAGTGAGCTCCTCCTCGTCCTTGACGTACTGCTCCTGCTTGCCCTTCTTGACCTTGAAGAGCGGCGGCTGCGCGATGTAGACGTGGCCGCGCTCGATGAGTTCGGGCATCTGACGGAAGAAGAAGGTGAGCAGGAGCGTACGGATGTGAGATCCGTCCACGTCCGCGTCGGTCATGATGATGATGCTGTGGTAGCGCAGCTTGTCGGGGTCGAACTCGTCACGGCCGATGCCGCAGCCGAGGGCCGTGATCAGCGTGCCGACCTCCGCTGACGAGAGCATCTTGTCGAAGCGCGCCTTCTCCACGTTCAGGATCTTGCCCTTCAGGGGCAGGATCGCCTGAGCCCGGCGGTCGCGACCCTGCTTGGCGCTGCCACCGGCGGAGTCACCCTCGACGAGGAAGAGCTCGGACTTTCCCGGGTCCTTTTCCTGGCAGTCGGCGAGCTTGCCGGGGAGCCCGGCGATGTCGAGCGCACCCTTCCGGCGGGTCATCTCACGCGCCTTGCGCGCCGCTTCGCGAGCTCGGGCCGCGTCGATGATCTTCTGGGCTATCCCCTTGGCATCATTGGGGTTTTCCTGAAGGTAGTCGGCGAAGAGACGGCCCATCTCCTGCTCGACCGCAGGCTTCACCTCGCTCGACACCAGCTTGTCCTTGGTCTGGCTGGAGAACTTCGGATCGGGAACCTTGACCGAGACGACGGCGGTCAGGCCCTCGCGCGCATCGTCGCCGGAGGTATTGACCTGAGCCTTCTTGGTGAGGCCCTCACTCTCGATGTAGCTGTTGAGCGTGCGGGTCAGTGCTGCGCGGAAGCCGGCGATGTGCGTCCCGCCATCGCGCTGGGGGATGTTGTTCGTGTAGGGGAAGATCGATTCCTGGAATCCGTCGTTCCACTGCATAGCGACTTCCACCGAGATGCCGTCTTCGCGCTCCGCCGCGAAGTGGAACACCTTGTTGAGCGCGTTCTTGCCTTCGTTCAGGTACTCCACGAAGGCGACGAGGCCGCCTTCGTAGAAGAAGGTCTCTTCGCGTCCGTCACGTTCGTCGAGCAGGTGAATACGGACACCGGAGTTGAGAAAAGCCAGTTCCCTCAGACGCTTGGCGAGTATGTCGTAGTTGAACTGGATGTTGCGGAAGGTCGCCGCCGACGGTTGGAACCAGCATTCCGTACCCGTCTTGTCGGTCGTGCCCACTTCCCGGAGTGGCGCGTCGGGGACTCCGTGACGATAGGTCTGCTGATGGACCTTGCCTTCGCGGCGTATCGTCAGTCGGAACTCCTCCGAGAGGGCGTTGACAACGGAGACGCCGACGCCGTGGAGGCCCCCGGAAACCTTGTAGCTGTTGTCATCGAACTTTCCGCCGGCATGAAGCATGGTCATGATGACCTCGGCGGCGGAGACGCCTTCCTCGGGATGGATGTCGACGGGGATACCTCGGCCATCGTCACGGACACTGATCGCTTCGCCGGGATGGATGACCACATCGACCTTCGTGCAGTGCCCCGCAAGGGCCTCGTCGATGGAGTTGTCCACGAGTTCCTGCACCATGTGGTGCAGGCCCGTGCCGTCGTCCGTGTCCCCGATGTACATACCCGGGCGTTTACGAACCGCATCGAGCCCCTTGAGAACCTTGATGCTGCCGGAATCGTAACTCGTATCGTCCGCCATCCTTTCTCCGCGATCGCGCAGGCTCATGACGGAGGGTCGCAGGACCCTCAGTCGAGCCTCACGCGGCCATGTTCCACGTGGAACATGGTCAGTTGCCTGGCTTCACCCAGGCCCTCTTCGGCGAGGTCCGCCTGAACCGACGTGATCCAGACCTGCCCGCGCATGGCGGCCAGGGCAAGGCCCAGCCGTCTCCTGTGTTCGGCATCCAGTTCGGCAGGCAGATCGTCGACCAGATAGATGCCTGTCTTCTCCGTCGCAGCCTCGAGCTGCCGGGCCTGGGCGATGAGCATTCCACAGGCCAGTATCTTCTGCTGACCTCGCGACAGCACATCAGCCGCCCGCCGGCCTGCAGCCACGAGACGGAGATCCGCACGCTGAGGACCCGCCCGCGTGTAACCCGCATCGTGGTCACTCCGCCGGTTGCCACGCAGCACGGAGCCATAGTCCTCCTCTGCGTCCCAGCCGCGTACGTAGTGCATCGCGACCTCGCCATGACCGCCTAGCTCCGTCAGCGCTCGCGACAGCTCGGGCTGCAAGGCACTCAGGTAGCGGATGCGAGCGGCATCGATGCGCTCAGCCGCTTCCACGAGCTGACGTTCCCAGAGTTCGAACTCCCGTTCCGACGTCACCCCGCTACGCAGGAGGGCGTTACGCTGATCGAGGCTGCGCCGGAAGGATCGCCACGCTGCCAGGAAGGAAGGTTCCACGTGGAACGTCCCCCAGTCCAGGAAGCGCCTCCGCGCGGCAGGCCCTCCCGTCACCAACTCCACGGAGCCGGGATCGATCAGCTGCACGGGCATCCGAACTGCCAGTTCCGAAGCAGTGCGTACGCGCTCTCCGGCGACCTTGATCTCCGTCGCACCGGACCGCGCACGCCTGACACCGAGCGCCGTGGTCCCACCCGAATCGGAGCTGAGTTCACCGAACAGCGTCAGCGAGGCAGCCCCATATCGTATCACCGGGCTGGTGCGATTGCTGCGGAAGGACCGACCGGTACCGAGCATCCAGACGGCCTCCAGAAGCGACGTCTTGCCGCTGCCGTTGGCCCCGGTGACCAGAACGACGCCGGACCCCGGCTCGAGGCGGGCCGTCTCCAGGTTGCGGAAATGATGAGTGTCGAGTCGGCTCAGATACACGAAGCAGCCGCACGCGGGGCCACGCCCCGGGAATCAGAGCCGCATGGGCATCACGACGTAGAGCGCATCCCCACCATCGGGCTCCTCGAGCAGCGCACTGCTGTTCGCATCGGAAACCGTGATCCGGACCTGGTCGGTTTCGATGACGCCGAGCACGTCGAGGAGGTAGCTGACATTGAAACCTATCTCGAGCGGTTCGGAATCGAACTGGACCGGGACGGATTCCTCGGCCTCCTCCTGCTCGGGATTGTTCGCCTGCACCGTGAGTGACTCGGGTGCGAGCGAGATCCGCACGCCTCGGTACTTCTCGTTGGAGAGGATCGCGGTGCGCTGGAACGCTTCCCGCAGCAACTGTCGATCGCCGATCACCTCGCGGGTACCGCCCTTGGGCACTACGCGTTCGTAGTCGGGGAACTTGCCGTCCACGAGCTTGGTGACGAAGGAATAGGGACCGACGTCCGCGCGAAGATGGTTGCTGCCCAGCACCAGCGAAACCGTGTCGTCTCCCTCTGACAGCACGCGCGCGAGCTCGAGCACCCCCTTGCGCGGCACGATCACCTGCTGCCTGCCTTCTCCCGTACCCGGAGAGAGCGTACACATGGCGAGACGGTGGCCATCGGTGGCGACGGTGCGCACGTGCCCCGCCTCGACTTCGAGCAGCATGCCGTTGAGGAAGTAGCGTACGTCCTGCTGCGCCATGGAGAACGCGGTGCGATCGATGAGGTGACGCAACTGTTCCTGCGCGAGCACGAGCTCCAGTTCCGAAGCACCCTCGTCGATCGACGGAAACTCCGACGCCGGCAGCGTCGCGAGCTGGAAGCGGCTGCGTCCGGAACGCAACACCGCACGCGATTCGTCGACCGCGAACTCGACGTCGGCACCATCCGGTAGCGCCCGCCAGATGTCCATGAGCTTGCGGGCCGGAACGGTGATCTCACCATCCGAGGACGCCGCGCTCGGAAGCTGGACGCGTGCGACGAGCTGGACCTCCAGGTCCGTGCCGGTCATGGACAGGGTGTCCCCCTCGACCGAGAGCAGCAGGTTCGAGAGCACCGGCAGGGTCTGCCGACGCTCGACCACACCAGAGACGAGCTGCAGCGGGCGCAGCAGCGCTTCACGGGATACGGCGAACTTCATGCGAGGTCTCTCTCGTGTCCTGGATGACACCGCTGAAGCGGCGGGGTGACGGCCGGATTCGAGCGCCGACCGCGACTGGGCCCCGATTCGGCACCGCAGCCAGGGTCGCGCCTAGTATGCAACGAATTCAGGCCGTGAGAACGCGTACGAGGATCCGGTAGTCCTCGGCGATATCGGGACTGCTTTCTCGCAACTCGGCGATCCGCTTGCAGGCATGCATGACGGTGGTGTGGTCCTTGCCACCGAAGGCATCGCCGATCTCGGGTAGCGAATGGCTCGTCAGCTCCTTCGACAGTGCCATGGCGACCTGGCGCGGCCGCGCGACGGATCGCGTCCGCTTCTTCGAATGAAGATCCGCGATCTTGATCTTGTAGTGATCGGCCACCGTGCGCTGGATCGTGTCGATACTGACCTGGCGGTCCGCGATCGCCAGCAGATCCCGAAGTGCCGACTTCACTTGTTCGATCGACAGGGGCTTTCCAGTGAAGTGAGCATTTGCTACCGCTCGCTTCAGGGCCCCCTCCAACTCTCGAACGTTGGAGCGGATGCGCTCGGCGATGAAGAAGGCGACCTCGTGCGGTAGATCCACGCCTTCGACCTCCGCCTTCTTCATCAGGATGGCGACGCGGTGCTCGAGCTCGGGTGGCTCGACGGCCACGGTCAGTCCCCAGACGAAGCGGCTCTTGAGCCGCTCCTCGAGGCCCTCGATCTCCTTCGGATAGCGATCACAGGTCAGCACCATCTGATGTCCCCGCTCGAGCAGGGCATTGAAGACGTGGAAGAACTCTTCCTGTGATCGGAGCTTGTTGGCGAAGAACTGGATGTCGTCGATCAGCAACGCATCCACGGAGCGGTAGTAGCCCATGAACTCGGCCATGGTCCCCTGTTGCAGGGCCTTGACCATGTCCTGCACGAACCGCTGCGAATGCAGATACACCACCGTCGCGCCGGGCTTCTGGGCCAGCAGGTAATTGCCCACCGCCTGCATCAGGTGCGTCTTGCCGAGACCCACGCCACCGTAGAGCAACAACGGGTTGTAGGAGGCGCCGGCATTCTCGGCGACCCGAAGGGCGGCCGCTTTCGCCATCTCGTTCGACTTTCCCTCCACGAAACTGGTGAAGGTGAAATTCGGATTGAGGAGATTGTGGCCCGCGCGATAGCCGCTGGCGACGTCAGCGGGCGCGGGCGCAGCCGCTGCCTCGGACGTCGCCAGCGGCTTCACGGTCGGGCCGGAGGAGCCGACGCCCAGCTCCACGCGCGCGGACCCGTCGTTCGGATCGAGATGCTCGACGAGCTCCGTGATCCGGTCGAGGAAGAGCCCCCGGACCTGATCGCGCACGTAGACGTTCGGTGCGAGCAGCTTGAGCGAGCCCGCGTCACCCGACGCCTGGAGCGGACGGATCCAGGTACTGAATTGCTGGTCGGTGAGTTCACCCTGCAGATGATCGAGACATTTCTGCCAGACAGCCGGTTCCACTTCGCTGAGGCCCCCCGCGAGGTCGTCGAACGTGTTATCGAGGACCCGGGCCCCCAGTGATCGCGCTTACGCAGCACGTCTCGAACCCGGACGAGCAGTCTACTCAAAGCACTCGCGGCGCCGCCACGAAGTCATCGCCCGGTCCAGGCCCGGGTCGAACCGAATTTCCCAGCCAGCACGGACACTTGGCATGCATGACAGGGATACGACCGTCCGTCGACTCGAACGCGGCTGTGCACAAGCTGGGGACCCGGCTGGGGATGGCCTGTGGATAACTTTCGGCGAGGCGATCGCTGTGGATCTATGTGGACGAATTCGCACCGCCGTCCACGACTTCCTCCGTAGTCGCCAACGCCTCTTCCAGAACTTGTCCCTCTGAAGAATGGCATAGGATTCAGATACCTGAGTCACTTCTCCACAGATCGGAAGCGCACAAACAACCACTAGCAACCATCAACTCCCTGAACTTCCGAAAATGATGTTCCACTACCCGGAGCACCAGTTTGACTCCCTTCGGACACGTCCTTAGAATCGCGCCTCCTTTTCGGACTGCCCTGCGTCCAGTGGCTGGTCCCGTCGGTAGAGCGAACGATGAAGCGCACCTTTCAACCCAGTGTCCTGAAGCGGAAGCGTACCCATGGTTTTCGGGCTCGCATGGCGACGCGAAATGGTCGCAAGGTGCTGGCACGGCGCCGTGCACGGGGACGCAAGGTCCTTTCCGCCTGAGATCGAGCGACACGCTGTGACCACTCCGGGTCCGACATCCCTCGGGCCCGAACGCAGGCTCCCCGACAAGGCCGCGTTCGATCGCGTGTTCTCCGCTCCCGACATACGCCAGCGCCGCCACCCCTTCAGCCTCCTCGCGCGCAAGCGGGACGCCGGTCCCGCACGACTCGGCATGGTGGTCGGCAAGCGCCATGCCCGGCGTGCCGTCGATCGCAACCGTCTCCGCCGTATCCTGCGCGAACACTTCCGGCGCACATCGCTGGCCGGCCTGGACGTAGTCGTCCTCGCGCGTCAGGGGGCTGGCGATGTCGACCGTGCTGCGCTGCACGACGCGGCGAACTGGCTGTTCCAGCGGCTCGCGGAGAAGGCGTCGGAGCAGTCGACGTGCTGAAAGCCCTTCTCGTCGCGATGATCCGCGCCTACAGCTTCGCCATCTCTCCGCTCCTCGGCCCGCACTGCCGCTTCCATCCCACCTGCAGCGCCTACGCCCTCGAGGCCATCGAGCACCATGGTGCGCTGCGCGGCAGCCTGCTGGCGATGCGTCGCATCTGCCGCTGCCATCCCTTTCATCCGGGTGGCGCGGATCCCGTACCCCCTTGTCCGGAGTCTCGGCAATGAATCCCACCGAGCTGACCCGTTATGCCCTGCTCGGCGGCCTCCTGATCGTCGGTTATCTGCTGGTCCTGGCCTGGAACGACGACTACGGCGGCACGCCGGCGACCGCGAACGCGACGGCTGCCGATGCCGATCCCTTCTTCGAAGCGGCCACTGCGCGGGCACCCGACGCTCAGCCCACGGCATCGGCCGTGCCCGATGCAGACGTACCGACGGCGACGCCGACTCCGGACGACGAGGACGTCACGTCGGAACGAGCGCAGGTCGCCGGTCTCGTGCGCGTTCGCACCGACACGCTCAATGTCTGGATCGATCTGCGGGGCGGTGACATCGTCAAGGTCACGCTCCCCGGCTATCCCGTGAGCCTCGAGCGACCGGACGTACCATTCACGCTGCTCGATCGCAGCCCGTCCTTCACCTATCTCGCTCAGAGCGGACTCACGGGCCCGGACGGCGTGGATCGCACCACCCCGGGTCGTCCCCTCTTCAGCACTGACCGTGACCTCTACGAACTCGGCGCCGGCCAAGATCTTCTCGAGGTCCCGCTGTCCTATGTCGACGACCGCGGCATCAGCTGGACCAAGCGCTTCTCCTTCACTCGCGACGCCTATCACGTCGACGTCCGCTACATCGTGGACAACGCCAGCGGCGAGACGCTCACGATCAATCCCTATGCGCAGATCAAGCGCAGCCCCGGCGATCCACCGGGCTCCGAATCTCCGGGCATGGGCCCGCAACCCTACGTCGGCGCGGCCTTCACCTCCGAGGACGATCGATACGAGAAGATCGACGCCGACGATCTCGAGGACGGCCCCTTCGAACTCCGGACCGACGGGGGCTGGGTCGCCATGCTGCAGCACTACTTCCTCGGTGCATGGATCCCGGGCACCGAAGGCCAGAACGTCTACCAGGGTCGCCTCGCCGCTGACGGCGCCATGGTCGTCGGCTACGTCGGTCCGGCGACGCGGATCGGACCCGGCGAGTCGGGCACCGTGGGCGCCACCTTCTATGCGGGACCCAAGATCCAGGACACGCTCGCCGGCCTCGCGCCCTATCTGAACCTCACCGTCGACTACGGCATGCTCTGGTGGATCGCCGCGCCCCTCTTCTCGTTGCTCGACCTGATCCAGGGACTGGTCGGCAACTGGGGCGTCGCGATCATCCTGCTGACACTGGTGGTGAAGCTCGTGCTCTATCCCCTGTCTGCGGCCAGCTACCGCTCCATGGCGAACATGCGCAAGGTCGCGCCGGAGATGAAGCGGCTCCAGGAACGCTATGGCGATGATCGGCAGAAGCTCTCCCAGGAGATGATGGAGCTCTACCGCAAGGAGCGCATCAACCCGCTCGGGGGCTGCTTTCCTCTGCTGTTGCAGATGCCCGTGTTCCTCGCGCTCTACTGGGTGCTCTACGAGGCCGTAGAGCTCCGTCAGGCACCCTTCATGCTCTGGATCGACGATCTGGCCGATCTCGATCCCTTCTTCGTGCTGCCGCTGCTCATGGGCGCGAGCATGTTCTTCCAGCAGACGCTGAACCCGCCCCCGCCGGATCCCATGCAGGCGAAGGTGCTGAAGATCATGCCCGTGATGTTCACGGTGCTGTTCCTGTTCTTCCCGGCCGGCCTGGTGCTCTACTGGCTCGTCAACAACGTGCTCTCCATGGCTCAGCAGTGGTGGATCACGCGGCAGATCGAGCGTGGTGCCGCGCAGGCTGCCTGAGCCCCTGTCACCCGACTTGCACGGGCGCACGTGAGTCAGGGAGAAGACACGATCGCCGCGATCGCGACGGCGCCCGGCCGTGGGGGTATCGGCATCGTCCGGCTCTCGGGTCGCGATGCGCTCCGTATCGGCGAATGCGTCGCCGGTCGGCGCCTCGCACCGCGCCATGCGCACCACGCGATCTTCCTGGATGCCGACGGCAGCCCCGTGGACGACGGCATCGCGATCGCGTTCCACGCACCCCGGTCCTTCACGGGCGAGCACGTCGTGGAACTGCAGGGTCACGGCGGTCCCGCGGTGCTGCATCGGCTGCTGTCGAGTTGCCTAGCCCTGGGCGCACGTCCGGCTCGCCCGGGCGAATTCTCCGAGCGGGCCTTTCTCAACGGTCGCATCGATCTGGCGCAGGCCGAAGCCATCGCGGACCTCGTCGAAGCCGCGTCCACCGAGGCTGCGCGTGCGGCTCTGCGCTCATTGCAGGGCGTCTTCAGCGAGCGCGTCCGTGCCCTCATGGATGCAGTCACGAAGCTCCGCGTCTGGGTCGAAGCCGCCATCGACTTCCCTGACGAGGACGTCGATTTCATCGCGGACGGCGACGTCGAGGGCCGTATCGAGGGCATCGTCACTGAACTCGAGTCGGTACGCCGCGAGGCCCGTCAGGGCGCACTGCTGGCAGAGGGCATGACCGTGGTACTCGCCGGCGCACCGAATGCCGGCAAGTCCTCGCTGCTGAATGCGCTCGCTCGTCGCGATGCGGCCATCGTCACGGAGATCCCCGGCACGACGCGCGACGTCCTGCGCGAACGGATCGACCTCGACGGCATGCCGCTGCACGTCGTGGACACGGCAGGCCTGCGGCTCACCGAGGACCGCGTGGAGGCAGAGGGCGTCCGCCGGGCCCTGGCCGAGATCGAACGCGCCGATGCGCTCCTCTATCTCGTCGACGTCAGCGGTGAGGAGCCGATGCCCAGCGATCGAGCGACGCTGCAGGCGCTCGTAGGCGGGGTGCTGCCACCCTTCGTCCTGCTGTTGCGCAACAAGATCGATCTGCTCACCGGTGAACGGGCTCGACTCGTGGACGACGCTGGACTGCCTTCCCTGGCCCTCAGTGTCCGGACCGGCGAAGGCCTCGATCTGCTCTCCAGCGCCCTGAAGCGCCTGGTGGAGTTCGATGGTGGTGAAGGATCCACCTTCACCGCGAGGACCCGTCACCTCGCTGCGCTGGCGGAGGCACGCACCGCCCTCGAGGATGCAGCAGCGACCCTCGTCGCCACCGGCGCCGGTGATCTGGTCGCGGACGACCTGAGGCGTGCCCATGACGCGCTCGGACGCATCGTCGGTGAGATCACCCCCGACGATCTGCTCGGCGAGATCTTCTCGAGCTTCTGTATCGGCAAGTGACGGCGATCCGCGCCTCCGGTCGCTACCGCTCGTCGCGCTGCGGTCGCGTGCGTCCCTGCGAGCCGCCACCCTCCGTGCCACGACCACCCGATCGGACCGGCGCTCACCGGATGCTGCGTCTTCTCTTCCTTTCTTCCCTACTGCTGTTCGCTGGCGACGTCCGCTCCGTGGAGGAGTCGGCGGCGCCGGGGATCCGGAACGGAGACACGCCTGCGGACGAGACGACGCCTGCCGGCGTCGTACTCGCCCGCAACGACGATCTCGCATTCGTCCGCCGCCGCGGGGTGGAACTCTACGAGCGCCATCAGGCCGCGCTCGTGGCGCTCGACGCCGCGCGCGAGGTGGGCCTCGCGGACATCGCGCCGGCGGGTTGGGTGACCGAGCGTGAGGGTGATGCACTGCGGGTGCGCTTCGTGGGCGACTGCGCGGAAGGTCCCTGCGGCGTGCTGGACGTACGCATCGACAGCGCCCAGCTCGCTGCGGAAGCGCTCTATCCGCCCGTCCCGCTCACGGCCTTCGAGAGCGCAGCTTGGCGGGTCAAGCAGCTGGTCTATGCCCGTCAGGACGCCACCTGCGACGTACCCTACAACGCGGTCGCCTTGCCGCCCGAGGGTGCTGAGCGCAACTGGACCGTCTATCTGGTTCCGCAGCCCGCGGAGGCGGACGTGGTCGCCATCTCCGGACACGTGCGCGTCACCGTGGATCCATCCGGGGCGGCCGTGCTCGCGGCCGAGGATTTCTCGGTGAACTGCATCCTCGTGCGGCGCGCACCCGAGCAGTCGCAGATCGCCATCGACCACGGCTGGGCGTCCATGCCAGCGGAGATCCACGTGCTGAACAGTCTGCTGCACCAGCTCGTGTTCTTCGTCGGGACCGCAGGCGGTGTCTTCCGTGTCAACGGTGACGTCGTCGAGCGCCTGGCGGACGTCGAAGCCGGCTCGTGAAGCACGGGGCCCGGGAGGCTATGCTCGACACCCCGGGCACAGTGCGCGCCTTCGTCCGGACGGCTGGCGGGAGCCGGGTGAAGGACGTCTACGACGGACTCACCTTGGACTCGCAGGACCGCATCGACGTCCCCGCGTTCGATCCCGTTCCCCATGGATTCCTTCCGGATCACATGGGTGCGGACGGAGCGTGCGGCGACTGCTGTCTGATCACCGCGGCGAGATCAGCGCCGGGAACGTTCGTCGATGGCCGTATCGTCGGACGCGTCTAGCAGCGGCACGCGTGCGTCGAGGATCACGAGATCCTGCCGCACCCCACTGACGCCCCCGCGAGGGCCTCGCAGGCGTCGATGCCCCGCACTGACGACGAACGCGATCCTCGGGAGGGAGCAGGCATGAAGCTCGGCTACGTGAACGTGTTCGTCTCCGACCTCGGTCGCGCCGTCGCGTTCTATCGCGATGTTCTCGGTCTCCACTGCACCCGTGAGGATCGGGCGTTCGGCTATGCCGCCTTCACGGCGGGAGCGATCAGCCTCGGTCTGGCGGAGGTGGGGCCGGAGCAGGAGACGCTGCTGGAGCGCCACACCGGGATCGGTTTCGTCGTCGAGGATCTCGACGCGGAACACGATCGACTCGCCGAGGCAGGCGTGGTCTTCCCCATGGCGCCGGAGCGACAGCCATGGGGAGGCTACATGGCGCTCTTCGCCGACCCGGACGGCAACGTCTTCTATCTCGACCAGGCCTGATCGGGGCGTCGCAGGCCGCCGGCCGGTGCCCGACTCTGCTGCCCCCATCAGGTGTACATGACTGTCTCAGGGAGCCTTTCCATGGCCCGATCGTCCACCGCCGCGCGGATGCTGCTCGCCCTGTTCTGGCTGGTCGCCGCCTGTTCGTGTTCCGATCCGCAACCGGTCGCCACGACTGGCGACGGGGACGACTTCTGGCTGCGGAGGGAAGCACCACCGCCCTTCAGGACCTACGACGCTGCCACCTTCTTCACGAGCACGACCTACGTCGCGCCTGCCGCCGGGGGTCATGCCTTCAGCCCCGACGCATCGAAGGTCCTGGTGAGTTCCGACGCCTCCGGAGTGTTCAACGCCCAGTTCCTCGATCGTGCGACCGGCGAGATCTCACCGCTCAGCGATTCCACCGATCACGCGACCTTCGCGCAGAGCTTCTTCCCGGGCGACCAGCGCGTCCTCTTCACCCGTGACGAGGGTGGCGACGAACTCGACCACGTCGTCGTGCGCGAGGAGGACGGCAGCACCCGGGATCTCACGCCCGGCGAGGGTCTGAAGGCGCGCTTCATCGGCTGGGAAGACGACGGCGAGGCCTTCTACCTCGCCACCAACGAGCGGGATGCACAGGCCTTCGATCTCTATCGCTACGCGGCGGCCGACTACGCGCGCGACCTCGTCCATCGCAACGACGAGGGCTGGGAGCTGTCCGCCGTCTCGGGAGACGGTCGCTATCTCGCCCTGACGGAGAAGCGGTCCAGCGCCGATTCGGACATCTGGCTCGTCGACCTCACCGGCGCCGGCGAACCGCGACTCCTGACCGCCCACGAGGGAAATGTCAGTCACGGGGTCGCGACCTTCCATCCGGATGACCGGCGGCTGGTGTTCACGACCGACGCACAAGGGGAGTTCCGTCAGGCCTGGATCCACGACATCGAGACGGACGAGCAGGCACCGCTGGTGGTTTCCGACTGGGACGTGCAGGGCGTCGCCTACTCGAACACCGGTCGCTATCGCGTCGCGTACATCAATGTCGACGCAGTCACGCTCATGGAGCTCACGGACCTGGAAGCGGACCTGCCCGTGCCGCTCCCCGGAATTCCCGAGGGCGAGATCCTCTCCGTGCGCTTCAGCCCTGACGACACCTTCATCTCCTTCATGGTCAACGGTGACACCTGGCCTTCCGATCTCTTCGTCGTTCGCCTCGACGCGCCGGAGGGCGAGCGCTCCGTTCGTCGTCACACCGACGCGCTCAATCCGGAGATCGCGCGGGGCCACCTCGTCGAGGGCGAGGTGGTCCGCTACGCGAGCTTCGACGGTCTCGAGATACCGGCGGTCCTCTATCGACCGAAGCAGGCGACCGCCGAAAACCCCGTACCCGCACTCGTCCTCGTGCACGGCGGACCGGGCGGTCAGACCACCAAGGGCTATCGCGGGATGGTCCAGCACCTCGTCAACCATGGCTACGCGATACTCGGCGCGAACAATCGCGGCTCATCGGGTTACGGCAAGACCTTCCATCACCTCGACGACCGGCGCCACGGTGAAGACGACCTGCGCGACATAGTAGAGGGGCGGCGCTACCTGGAGACGCTCGACTGGGTGGACGGCGAGCGCATCGGTGTCATGGGCGGGAGCTACGGCGGCTACATGACGGCCGCCGCGCTGGCCTTCCATCCGGAGGCCTTCCACGTCGGCATCGACATCTTCGGGGTCACCAACTGGGTGCGTACGCTGGAGAGCATCCCACCCTGGTGGGGCTCCTTGCGGGATGCCCTCTACGACGAAATGGGCGATCCGGCGACGGACGCGGAGCGCCACCGGCGAATCTCACCGCTGTTCCACGCGGACCGGATCGTGCGGCCCATGCTCGTGGTCCAGGGTGCGAACGATCCGCGCGTGCTCCAGGTGGAGAGCGACGAACTCGTCGCCGCCCTACGCGACAACGAGGTGCCCGTCGAATATCTGCTCTTCGACGACGAGGGCCACGGCTTCCGCAAGCGCGCCAACCGTATCGAGGCGTCGGAAGCCTATCTGCGTTTCCTGGACACCCACCTGAAGGGCGCGGACTGATGGCGCTGCAGCTCTTCTGTACCAACTTCGTGGAGGATTTCGTCCGGTTCCGCCCTGCCTTCGATGCCGATCTGCCACGGGCGCGCACCGCAGGGCTGGACCTCGTCGCACTCTGGCGGGACGCTGACCGGGCGAATGCGGTGCACTTCCTCTTCGAGGTGGAAGACCGGGCGCGGGCCGAAGCCTTCATGGCATCGCCGGAGAGCGCGGTGTCGGGCCTGCGGGCGGGCGTGACTGGCGGCGACTATCATTGGCTCGAGACCGTCGACTGACCGAGCGGTCGAGGACAGCCGTAGGGGAGAGCTTCATGGCAGAGCAGCGCATCGTGCGCTATCGCGCCTCCTGGAATCACAAGGATCACTTCGGGGTGATCGATCTGCAGCTGCAGGGTGGCGATACGGCGCAGCTCGAGATCTCCGATCCCGCCGCCTTCGGACTCATGTTCCAGCTCCTGCAGCGCGACTCGGACCCCTTCCTCATCGATGGAATCTGGATCTCCACGGGCGTGGAGCATCCGGGATGACCCCGGGACGGCGCCGGGCGCGCGTCATCGCGGCCGGCCTGCTCGGTCTTGCCCTGGTCGGCTGCGCCGCTCGCGACTCCGCGCCCGGCATGGGCACCGACGAGGCTGCCCTGCGTGCGCGCAGCGACTTCGAGACCTGCAACGAGCCGCGTCCCGAGATCTGCACGCTGGAATACGTACCGGTCTGCGCGCTCCGCCGCACGGAGCTGGAGTGCGGCACGGAACCCTGCGACGCAGTCTTCGAGCGGGTCACGAAGTCCAACCGCTGCACTGCCTGTGCGGACGGCGAGGTACTCGGCTGGATTCCCGGCGCCTGTGATGCCGATCCGGTGGAATCACCGCTCTATCTCGATCCCTGAGGGAGACTCCTCGATGCGCACCCTCCTGCTGACGACCTTGCTCGCCTGCCTGCTCCTCGGTGCGGCGACGTCGGTGCGGGCCGGAGATAGCGAGAACCGCTACGCCGATCGCGTCATCGTCGTCACCGGCACCTCCAGCGGCCTCGGGCGCGAACTCGCGGTCATCGCCATCGAGCGCGGCATGCGCCTGGTGCTGGTCGACAAGAATCCCGGTCCTTCGAAGGCGATGGCAGCGGCCGTGCGCGAAGCCGGGGGCGAGGCGGTGTTCGTGCAGGTCGATCTCGCCGATCCGGCGCAGCGTCCGCGCGTGATCGAGGCCGCCATGGAGGCCTTCGGCCGCATCGACTATCTCTTCAACAACGCGGGCTACTCCTATCTCGCCCTGCTCGAGCAGATGGATCTCGCCGAAGCGCACCGCCTCTTCGAGGTGAACTACTGGGCCTACGTCGACCTCGCGCAGCGGGTGATCCCGATCATGCGCGAGCAGGGCGGCGGCACGATCATGAATGTCGCCTCGATCCTCGGCGTGCGGCCGAGCCCGCCCGGGCTCGGACACTATGCGGCGACGAAGCACGCGCTCGTCGGCATGTTCCAGGCCGCCGCACGCGAGGTCGCGGACGACGGCATCCGCGTCTTCGTCGCGGCGCCCGCGGGCATGCGTACGAACATCGCACGCAATTCCACCGGTCCCCTCGCCGACGGCGGCCGCGATCGTGCGGACGACTGGGAGGATCCGGCGATTCCGGCGGCGGACATCTTCGAGCTGATCGAAGGTGACGAGGTCGTCGTCTACCCCGGCTACATCGGCGACGTCGTCGCGAGCGAAGGCGCGGACTGAGGTGGCACCGGCCTTCCGCCAGCGTTCGCCGGAGCACGACGCCTGGCTCGCGCAGGTCGAGGAACCGATTCTCGAGCCCGAACTGGCGATCTGCGATCCGCACCATCACCTGTGGGAGTTCGGTGACGACCGCTACCTGCTCGCGGATCTGCTGAAGGACGTCGACAGCGGCCACCGGATCGTCTCCACGGTGTTCGTCGAATGTGCGGCCGGCTACCGCGACGCGGGTCCGGAACCGCTGCGCTGCGTGGGGGAGACCGAGTTCGTCCAGAAGATCGTCGAGCAGAACCTGGCCGCAGGCGGTGCCATCGACGTCTGTGCGGGCATCGTCGGCTTGGCCGACTGCATGCTCGGAGCAGGCGTCGGCCAGGTCCTCGACGCTCATCTCGCCGCGAGCGAACGCTTCCGAGGCATCCGCCACGCGGCGGCCCGGGATCCGTCGCCCGAGGTCCCCGACTCGCACACGCGGCCGATCGAGAACCTCTACCGCGACGCGACCTTCCGGAAGGGCTTCGCCGAACTCGCGCCCCGAGGCCTGTCCTTCGAGGCCTGGCAGTACCACCATCAGCTGCCGCTCGTGACCGAACTCGCGCGCGCTTTTCCGGACACGACCATCGTCGTGAACCACCTCAGCGGGCCGGTCTTCATCGGCCCCTACGCCGGCAAGCAGGACGAGATCTTCGAGGTCTGGCAGCGCGACATCGCCGAGTGCGCGCGTTGCCAGAACGTCGTGATCAAGCTCGGCGGCATCCTCATGCGTCGCAACGGCTTCGGTTTCGAGGACCGTGAGCGGCCGGCGACGTCCGACGAGGTCGTGGTGACCACTGGCCGCTGGTATCGCCATGCCATCGAATGCTTCGGACCGGAGCGTTGCATGTTCGAGTCCAACTTTCCGGTGGACCGGGTCAGCGTCTCCTATGCGGTGCTCTGGAACGCCTTCAAGAAGCTCGTCGCCGATGCCTCCGCGGCGGAGAAGGCGGCGTTGTTCCACGATACGGCAGCACGGGTCTACCGAATCCGGGCCGGTCGGAGCGAAGCAGCGCGTCGCCCCTCATGGCCCGAGCAGTAGTCGAGCACAGGACGGGCAGCCGAGCTGTTCTCCGAAGGCCTCGACCATCACTTGCCCTGCGTTGTCAGGTACCGGTGAGATCGCTCCGGCACGCGCCTGCCGGTGCGTAGACGGCTCAGCCGTCCTTCGACAGCGCGCGCAGAGAGCGGAGATTGTCCGCGATGGGCGAGATCGTGACTTCGGTGTCGCCGCCGAGAACGTAGAAGACATAGCCGGAATTGATCCCCACCACGTCTGCGTCGATGACCGTGCCATCCGTGAACGTGAGGCGGCTGTCGGGCGTCGTCTCACCGGCGAGCAGGGCCTCGCGCTGCTTGATGCCCTGCCCTAGACCCAGGCCCAGAAACGCGAAGAACAGCGCGGCGATGCATGCCGACAACCACAGTTCGCCCAGCGGTCTCTCGCGGAAGCGTCGGTTCTTCTCGGTCGGTCTGCGATGCGCCAGCCAGCGAGCGAACTGCATGTAGGGGACGAAGAAGATCGGCACGCCGACGACGACCGCCAGAACAGCGAGACTGTCCGTCATCAGTGCTATCGGGCTCAGCAGCACGTCGAGGGCGTCCGAGTAGTCCAGGACGTTGACGCCGAGCATCCCGTAGTGGATCGACTCGCTGGAGAGGCCGAGCAGCAGCAGGTAGAGGTATCCGAGCGGGATCAGTTCGCTGAACGGCGGCAGGCCGAAGGGTCCGGACCAGTGGCTCGAAGCGGCCTTCGAGGCGTCGGGATCGTCGGTGCTGCTGGGTTCCTTCGGCGGCATGCTCTATCGACCTCCGGCTGCGACGCGCGGCGGCAGGGCGGCTCGCAGCCGCCGTCCACCGCAGTGGCCCGTGGCGCCCGCGACCAGGCCTGTGCCGGATTTGGTCGGCGACAGACTGTCGCGGGCTTCGGCGCCAAGGAATACCACAGGTTCACCCCCTGCCAGGGCAGCTTGCGCTGGCCGACCGGCATACGGCGACTGCTCAGGCGGTGGGCTGTTCGACCCGGAGGACGACGAACTCCGCCGGACGCAACGGCGCAAGTCCGACCTGGGCGATCAGGCGCCTGGCGCGGAGGTCGGCGGCGGTCATCGTGGAACGATCGCAGCTGACGAAGTAGGCCTCGCTCGGTCTGCTTCCCTGCAGCCGCCCGGCGCGCCACTCGTCGAGCAGGAAGCCGCTGACGACGAGCCGAAGCTGCGCCCAGAGCGACTCGTCGTTCGGCTCGAACGCCGCCCATCGTGTGCCCCGGTCGATCGAATGCTCGACGTAGGCGACGTAGCGCCGCACGTTCAGGTATCTCCACTCGGGATCGGACGACAGCGTGCGCGCCCCCCAGACGCGGATGCCGCGCGCCGGGAACTGGCGCAGCACGCTGACACCGTCGGGATTCAGTGTGCGGGCCTCGGCCGCGCCCAGTGCCCGCTCGAGCCCGGTGGCGCTGGCGATCGGCTCGTTCCCGGGGGCGCGGTGCAGTCCCCGCGCGGCGGCGACCCGCGCGAGAATCCCCGCGACCGCGCCGGATGGCGGGATCAGCAGGTCACCGCCCCCTGTCGGGCTCCGGACTGCGATCCATGGGTAGTACAGGGCCGCATCCGGCGCGTCGAACGCCGTCGCCAGCGCTCTCGCCGACGCGGGTGGGGTCGACGGGTCCGGATCCAGCAGCACGCAGCTGCGCCGACCACTGCGCGCGGCATGCGTGATCAGGGCCGCGCGCACGTCGTCGGCCAGGGCCGGCAGTGCCGAGCTGCCCGGCGCGGCGACCGTGCGCAGCCCCTCGATCCGGTCGACCACCCGCAGGGCAGCCTGGTAACCGCGAAGCGACGGTGACCGACCGTCGCCACCGCCGACGCGCACGATCTGCAAGCGGCGCCCACCCTCGCGGAAGAAAGCCTGCGCCGCATGGGCGACATGGTTGAGCAGCCGCTGGCCGCCGCCGATGCGCAGGTCGGCGAGGCCGCCGTAGCCGCGCCGAAACGCTGCGAAACTCTCGATGACGGGTGACGGCACGCCGATCCGGCCGCGCGTGGTCGGCCCGACGAAGACCGTCACCGGGTCGACTGCAGGTTCGATGGTGCGTGCACGAAAGCTGACTTCTTCGACGAAGACGCCGGGGGCGAGATACTCGGGCATGCCGGAAGGTCGGACGCTGTCGGGTGGATGAACGCAAGGATAACCGGGCCGTTCTCTCGAAGCCTCGACGATCGCTGTGCCAGCGAGGTCCGTTGCGGGTGGATCGCTCCGGTGCGCCGCGACTCGCTGCTCGCCTGCCCGCCGGAGCGTCCGCTGGGCGCCATCATCTCGCGCGCGCCGGGCAGGCCGTCATGCGGCGCGACGGCGTCGGCTGGTGGCCCGCGAGCCCGCCGCACCCCGTCCTCCCTGCGAAGAAGCGGCAGCGCCGCCCCATCCACCTGTCCCGATCGATCGCGCATCCCTATACTGCGCGGTCCTTCGATGTCCGCCCCCTGCGCAGCCATGGAACATCCCGACAGCTACGACGTCATCGTGATCGGCGGCGGTCACGCCGGCACCGAGGCCGCGCTCGCTTCGGCGCGCACCGGTGCGCGCACGCTGCTGCTCACCATGAGCGTCGAGACCATCGGTCAGATGTCCTGCAACCCCGCCATCGGCGGCATCGGCAAGACGCATCTGGTCAAGGAGATCGACGCGCTGGGCGGCGCCATGGGCCGAGCCACGGACCGGGCCGGTATCCAGTTCCGCGTCCTCAACGCCCGCAAGGGCCCGGCCGTGCGCGCCACGCGCGCCCAGGCTGATCGGGCGCTGTACCGGGCAGCGATCCGCGAGATCGTCGAGAACCAGCCGAACCTCGAGCTCTTCCAGCAGTCGGTCACGGACCTCGTGGTCGAGGGTGATCGCGTCCGCGGCGTGGTCACGCAGATGGGCCTCGTGTTCCGCGCGGGTGCCGTGGTGCTGACGACCGGGACCTTCCTCGGCGGTCGCATCCACATCGGCCTCGAGCAGCAGCAGGGCGGCCGTGCCGGCGATGCGCCCGCGAACGCCCTCGCCGAGCGCCTCCGTGCGCTGCCGCTGCGGGTCGGACGCCTGAAGACCGGTACGCCGCCGCGCATCGACGGCCGCAGCGTCGACTACTCGGTGATGACCCCGCAGCCCGGTGACGAACCGCGGCCGGTCATGTCCTTCCTCGGGTCCCGCGACGAGCACCCGGCGCAGGTGCCCTGCTGGATCACGCGCACCACCGCCGAGACCCACGAGATCATCCGTGGCGGCCTCGATCGCTCGCCCATGTACTCGGGCGTCATCGACGGTGTGGGCCCGCGCTACTGCCCCTCGGTGGAGGACAAGGTGGTGCGCTTCGCCGACAAGGACAGCCACCAGATCTTCGTCGAGCCCGAGGGCCTGACGACGCACGAGCTCTATCCGAACGGCATCTCCACGAGTCTGCCCTTCGACGTGCAGCTCGCTCTGGTGCGTTCCATCCCGGGCTTCGAGCAGGCGCGCATCACGCGGCCGGGCTACGCCATCGAGTACGACTTCTTCGATCCACGCGATCTCGCCGCGTCGCTGGAGACGAAGGTGATCGAGGGCCTGTACTTCGCCGGCCAGATCAACGGGACCACGGGCTACGAGGAGGCCGCTGCCCAGGGCCTGCTCGCGGGGCTGAACGCCGCGCGAGCCGTGGCCGGCCGCGCGCCCTGGACCCCGCGGCGCGACGAGGCCTATCTCGGCGTGCTCGTCGACGATCTGATCCGCCTCGGCACCGCCGAGCCCTACCGCATGTTCACCTCGCGCGCCGAGTTCCGGCTCCTGCTGCGCCAGGACAACGCCGATCTCCGGCTCACGCCGACCGGACGCGAGCTCGGCCTCGTCGACGACGAGCGCTGGCAGGCCTTCTCCGAGCGCCGCGATGCGGTCGAGGCAGCCATCGCCGAGATCCGCTCCTTGCACCTGCACGCGGGCAGCGATGCGGCGGCGCGCCTCGAGGCGGCGACCGGGGAGAAGCTCGAACGCGAGGCCAGCCTGGAACAGATCCTGCGCCGTCCGAACGTCGGCTGGCGTGATCTGGAGGTCGCCCTGGAGCGAAGGCCCCTGGCCGAGAACGTCGCCGAGCAGGTCGAGGTACAGATCAAGTACGAGGGCTACATCGCCCGGCAGCAGACGGAGATCGAGCGCCTGCGTCGTCACGAGGCGATGCCGCTGCCGAGAGATCTCGACTACGGCGCCGTCGGCGGCCTCTCGAACGAAGTCCGCCAGAAGCTCGAGGAGGCGCGGCCCGAGACGCTCGCACGCGCCGCGCGGATTCCGGGCGTGACGCCTGCGGCGGTCTCGCAGCTGCTGATCCACCTGAAGAAGCGCGAGGCGCTCGCCGAGAGCGCGTGAGTACCGTTCCCCTGGCAGCGGGCGTCGACGACGCCGATCTCGAGCGGCGGCTGGCGGCGCGGCTCGTCGCTGTCGGCGCACCGGACGATCCGGCGGCGGTGGCGCGCCTGCGAGGCTGGCTCGCGCTGCACCGGAAGTGGTCGCGTGTCGCGAACCTCACCGGCACGCGCGACCCCTCGGAGCTCGTGGATCTGCACCTCACGGACTGTGCCGCCATCGTGCCGTTGCTGCCGCCAGGGCGCCTGCTGGACGTGGGCTCTGGCGCCGGACTGCCGGGACTCGTGATCGCGGCGCTGCAGCCGGACCGCCCCGTGGTGCTGCTCGACGCGGCGAGCAAGCGCACGCGTTTCCTCGAGCAGGCCACGCTCGAACTGGGCCTCGACGCGGTAACCGTCGTCACGGCCCGCTGCGAGGCCTGGCGCCCGTCGGAGGACGCACCGCTCGCAGGCGTCGTCGCTCGGGCGCTGGCTCCACTCGAACGGCTCGTGGCCTGGACTCGCCACCTCCTGGTGCCCGGGGTTCCGTTGCTGGCCATGAAGGGCCCCGCCTGGCGGGACGAGGCGCGGGCGCTGCCGGCGGGCTTTCACGTCGCTGCAGCGACGCCCTGCGACCTGCCGGGGACCGCTCGCGCGCACGTGCTGGTCAGAATCGAGCAGACCGACGCGTCGAGCGTCGCAACGAACGCCGAGGCGTGAGGGGAGTCGAGGGAGCCGTGACGAGCCGAATCCTGGCCGTGACCAATCAGAAGGGGGGCGTCGGCAAGACCACGACCTCCGTGAATCTCGCCGCGTCCCTCGCGCAGGGGTCCGAGCGGGTGCTGGTCGTGGATCTCGATCCCCAGGGCAACGCGACCATGGGCTCGGGCGTCGACAAGCACGCCCTCGAGCTCACCGTCTGCGATTTGCTGCTCGAGGACGACGTGGACGTCGAGGCGGTGCTCCGGACTTCGCCCGAGGGCGGTTTCCAGATGCTCCCGGCGAATTCGGACCTGGTGGCGGCAGAGGTCGGCCTGCTCGATCAGGAGGATCGCGAGTACCGCCTGAAGCGGATCCTCGAGCCGCTCCGGTCGCGTTTCGAATGGATCATCATCGACTGCCCCCCGTCGCTGTCGATCCTCACGGTCAACGCCCTGACCGCGGCCGACGGCGTCCTCATCCCCATGCAGTGCGAGTACTACGCCCTCGAAGGGCTGACGGCGCTGCTCGAGACCGTCGAAGCGGTGCGCGGGCACAGCAACCCGGGCCTGGCGATCGAGGGCCTGCTGCGGACCATGTACGACCCCCGCAACAGCCTGACCCGGGACGTCTCGCGCCAGCTCATCGGCCACTTCGGCGACCGCGTCTACCGCACGGTCATTCCACGCAACGTGCGCCTCGCGGAAGCGCCGAGCCACGGCGCGCCGGTGCTCGCGTACGATCGGCACTCCCGGGGGGCCGTCTCCTATCTCGCGCTCGCCGGCGAACTGCGTCGGCGCAGTGCCGACAGCCGCGCTCACTGAACGGGGAGGAAGCACGCATGGCGACGCGCAAGCGCGGCCTCGGCCGCGGACTCGACGCGCTCCTCGGTGGCAAACCGGTCGGCGAGCGGGCGGAGGTGCCGGTGGTCGCGGCGGAGCCCGGTGCGGCCGTGTCGGAGGACGCAGCAGCCCCGACGCAGGCCCCCGAGGAGACGTTGCCGAGCGGCGAGCATCTCGCGCGCCTGCCCGTGGAGATGCTGCGCCGAGGGCGCTATCAGCCGCGCCGCGAGATGGACCAGGGTCGCCTCGAGGAACTCGCAGCCTCGATCCGTGCCAATGGCGTGATGCAGCCGATCGTCGCGCGGGCGCTGCCGAGCGGCAAGGGCTACGAGATCATCGCCGGCGAACGACGCTGGCGAGCTGCGCAGCTCGCGGGCCTCGATCGGGTCCCGGTCATCGTCCGGGACGTACCGGACGACGTCGCCATGGCCCTCGCGCTGATCGAGAACATCCAGCGCGAGGACCTCTCTCCGGTCGAGGAAGCCGTGGCGCTGAGGCGCCTCGTCGACGAGTTCGGCCTCACGCAGAAGCAGGTCGCGGAGACCGTCGGCAAGTCGCGCACCACGGTCACCAACCTGCTGCGCCTGCTGCAGCTCGAGGGCGAGGTGCGATCGCTGCTCGAGCAGGGCGAGCTGGAGATGGGGCACGCGCGGGCGCTGCTCACGCTCGAGCCCGCGGACCAGCTGCGGATCGCCCGCGCCGTGGTCGGCAAGGGCCTGTCCGTGCGGCAGGCGGAGGCCCTCGCGCGGGCGGCGCTCGCCGGTGAGAAGCCAGCGAGGAAGGGCGCGAGGCGCGCCGAGACCGCCGGCAACGATCCGGACACGGAGCGGCTCGAACGGCGTCTTTCCGAGCGCGTCGGTGCACCGGTCACGATCCGCCAGGGCAGCGGCGGCGCGGGTCAGCTCGTGATCCGCTACTCGAGCCTGGACGAACTCGAGGGCATCCTCGCCCACATCCGCTGAGCGGTCGCGGAAGATTCATGTTGCGGTGCACGATCGTCCTTGCTCGTGCTGCGGGCGCTCACCTATAATTCGCGCCGCTTTCGAGGACCGTTCGCCCATCAGCCCGGAGTGCCGGAGGCCGGCGTCCGGGTCCGCACACGCCTCGCTCCGCCCCGACCGCATCGGCCCCGGCTGCAATCGCAGCCCGGACACACGCGCTACGCGGCCGCTGCGGTCGGCGACGCCCGGCACCGACGGGGTGACCCCGGAGGTCATGGACGCAGAGGGGAACGGGAGCGGTAATGGGCGTCGCCAGGTGACTTCGCGGCTGCCCTTCGAATACCGCGTCATCGCCCTGCAGGCGGTGCTCGTCGTCGTCGTGGCCCTCGGTGCCCACGCCCTCGGCGGCGCACCGGCCTCGGCTCTCGCAGGCGGTGTCTGCATCCTGGCACCCAATGCCTGGATGGCGAGACGGGCCCGCGCCAGCGCGCGGCCCGGGCACGAGATGGAGAGCGCCGCCGGGCTGTTCCTGGCGATGCTCGCGAAGCTGGGGTTCACGATCGCGTTGATGGCGATCGTGCTCTCCCGGGCCGAGGCGATCGACGGCCCCGCGTTCTTCGCGGGGTTGATCGCGGCCCTGATCGGACATCACGCGTCGTTCCTGCTCGTGGACGACGCCGGAGAGGAAGCGCGGCCCGGGACCGACCCGGCCGGCACGCAGGTCGACAGAGAGTGACATGGCTGGGACGTCCGAAGAGTACATCTCGCACCATCTGACCAATCTGACCTACGGGCAGTTCAACGAGGGCCATGCCCGCGCGTCCGAGGCCTGTGTCGAGAACTGCGTGAACGTCGGCGACTGGGGCTTCGCGCTGACGAAGGAAGAAGCCATGCAGATGGGCTTCAACGCCGTCAACGTCGACACCATGGGCTGGTCGATCGTCCTCGGTATCGTCTTCGTCTGGATCTTCGGCCGCGCTGCGAAGCAGGCGCAGGCCCAGAAGGACGGCGCGCCCACAGGCCTTCTGAACTTCGTCGAGATGCTCGTCGACTTCGTCGACGATCAGGTCCGTGGCGCCTTTCAGCACGCGAACACCATGGTCGCCCCCATGGCCCTCACGATCTTCGTCTGGGTGTTCTTCATGAATCTCATGGACCTGGTCCCGGTGGACTGGATCCCGTACGTCGCCGAGCACTTCCTGCACATCCCCTACATGAAGGTGGTGCCGTCGACGGATCCGAACGTGACGCTCGGCCTCGCGCTCGGCGTGTTCCTGCTCGTGCTCTTCTACAGCGTGGTGAAGAAGGGGCCCTGGGGCTTCTTCTCCGAGCTCGCCTTCCATCCGTTCCCGGCATGGATGTTCCCGGTGAACCTGATCCTCGAGGGCGTGGGCCTGCTCGCCAAGCCCGTGTCCCTGGGTCTGCGACTCTTCGGAAACCTCTATGCGGGCGAGATGATCTTCATCCTCATCGCCATCATGTTCGGTGCCGGCGCCTTCCTCGGCGCGCTCGCCGGCCTGCTGCAGCTCGGCTGGGCCCTGTTCCACGTCCTGATCATCACGCTGCAGGCCTTCATCTTCATGGTCCTCTCGGTCGTGTACCTGAACCAGGCACATGACCGTATGGAAGAGCACTGATCCTGCGTTCGCGCAGGGCCGACCCACGACTCTCAGTCACCAACCCAACCGGAAACACTCGGGAGCAGACATGGATTACATCTACATCGCCGTCGCGGTCCTCATGGGCATGGGCGCAGTCGGCGCATCCATCGGCGTCGGCGTGCTCGGCGGCAAGTTCATCGAGGGCGTCGCGCGCCAGCCGGAGCAGCTGCCGACCCT
>JAZBPO010000059.1:0-2167 GCA_036351675.1 Pseudomonadales bacterium | reverse complement strand
GGTGAGCGCGTCTTCGTCCTCGAAGACCGTGTCGGCGGTCTGGCCGAGGTCCTGTGCGCCGGAGAAGTCGGCCGACTCGCTGCGGCGGACGACGTAGTGCGAGGTGTTGAGCGTGGCGTCCCAGGCGAGGCGCGCGTGGGCGGCGCCGACCTTCTCGACGTCGAGGCTCGCGCCGGGGCTGACCGGCGGGGGCTGCACCGTCGTCTCCACGCCGGAGAGTCTCAGCGTGTTCGGGTCGGCGAGGCCTTCGCCGCCGGTGCAGGACTCGTTGCTGCGCGCGCGCACGACGTACCAGACCTCGCTGTCCACCGGCGCGCCGGCGTCCGTGTAGAAGGTGTCGGTCAGGCCGCTCGCGATGCGGTTGGAGCTGTCCGGCACGAAGTCCGGCGCGCTGCCGCGGTGGACGTCGTAGGTGCCGCCGCTGGCCGTGCCCCAGGCGCTGGCCGCGTCCCAGGTGAGCTCGAGACCGCCGGGGCCGCACGCGTTGGGGTCCTGCACCGAGCTGACGCCGGCGAAGGTGGGCGCTCCGCCGCAGCCGCCGCAGGCCTGGTAGTCGGGCGCGGTGGCGTCCTTGATGATGACCTCGTCGAGATTCCAGCCGAAGGACTGCGTGCTGCCGTCCGCCTCGATGCGGAACACGACGCGCAGGCTGGGCGAGCCGTCGGCCGCGCTGCTGATGTCGTGGCGCGACTCGACCCAGCCGGAGTCGTTGACGCTGCCGCTGCTGCGCCAGACCGTCGTCAGTCCGCCCGTTAGAGTCTCGATGCCCGCAGAGTCTCCGCTGCGGACGCCGAGCTTGCGCTTGTAGATCAGCTCGAGGTTGTTCGCGGCGCTCGCGTCGATGACAGGCGTCAGCGCGGAGACCGTCTCGTTGGGCTCGTAGTCGCCCGCGAAGCTCCCCTGCCCCGTCAGGTCCGTGCCGAGCACGCCGCTGCCGGAGTAGCCCGCTTCGGGATCGCCCGCGTAGCTGCCGAGGCCGCCGGGCGTGCCCGCCTCCCACTCGCCGTCCAGGTCCCAGCTCGAGCCTTCTTCGAAGCCATCATAGAAGAGCAGGCCGCCGATCTCGTTCATGTTGAACGAGAAGGGCACCCCGTCTGCATCGAGGCTGCGCAGGTCACCGTGGCGATCGACGCTGGTGACCGTGAAGTGCACGCGGCCGCAGGCGTCGAAGCCGGAGATCACGAGCGAGTGGTTCGTCGTGAGCGCAGCGCTCTCGACCACGCTGCCGAGCGCCGCGCTGGTGCCATAGTCGACACGGGAAGTCGCCGGCTCGTCCGTCGTCCACTCGATGCGCGCGCGGGTGTTGGAGAGCTGCGTGACGACCACGTCGCCGATGGCAGGAGCCACGCAGTCGATGCGCGCGGTGTCCGTGTTGGTGAGCGGGTTGCCCTCGCCGTCGTCCTCGTCGTAGTAGCTGACGCTGACCAGGTCGCCCGGCGCGATCTGCAGCAGGCCGTCGGCGCTCGCCGCGCTGACGTCCAGCGCGATCGTGCCCTCGAAGCGAATGCTGTCCGCGTCGAGCTCGGTGAGCGTGATCCACTCGCCGTCGGGCTCGCTGGTCGAGGTCATGAGCACCTCGACGGTCTCGACCACGCCGGGGTCTGCGTTGAGGTCGAGGTCGGTGACGCTCGCGACCACCGACGCCGCGCAGGTGTACGCGTCGTCGTCGAGGATCGCCTGGCCGCGGTGGCAGGGCACGATGCCGATCTCGGGGAAGTTCCCGTAGGTCTCGAAGGTGTAGTACTGGCCGCCGTTGTTGTCGGTGACGGTGTTGCCGAGCGCGTCCGCGGACTCGACCTCGTACTTGTAGACCGTGCACTCCTCGAGGCCATTCAGCGGCACGGAGTGGTTCGTCACGAGCGCGCTGCGTCGCTCTTCGTCCGTGGGCGGAGCCACCGCGCCGTAGCGCACGACGCTGGTAGAGGCTTCGTCCGTCATCCAATCGATGGTGGCCGTGGTGTCGGAGAGGTTGCTCTCCTCGATGTTGGAGATGATCGGCGCGCGGCAGTCGGCCGTCGCGGTGTCGGTCTTCGAGACGTTGATGCCGCCCTCGCCGTCGTCCGCGTCGATGTACTCGACGGTGATCGTGTCGCCATCCGAGAGCTGCAGGACGCCGTCGGCGGCCGGCGCGCCCGATGCCGTGGGCACGCTGCCGCGGAACACGCCG
>JAZBPO010000058.1:0-6659 GCA_036351675.1 Pseudomonadales bacterium | reverse complement strand
TCCCTGGAGCTCGAAGGCGAAGCGCGTGCTCCGCGCTCCGGCGCCGGCGAGACCTTCGGGGCGAGCATCGAACGGCTGCGCATCGCCGGCGCGCGGCGTTTCAACCTCGAACTCGGCATCGTCTCGGAGCAGGCGATCCACGAATCCGAGCGCGAGCTGGTGGTCGCGACACGCGGGCGGCCCTTCAGCACCGAGGGCAATGTGAGCGCGACCGCCGGTGGCGAGCTCGACCCCGCACTCTCGGCCCTCGCCAGGGAGACGGTGACGGCGGCGAGCCTGCCGGCGAACGATCCGGGCACGCCGCTCACGCTCGAAGCGCTGCTGCCGACGGCGAACGCACCGCTCGTCACGGACGTGCGCCCGGCGCGCACGCTGCGGCCCGAGGCGCGCCGCGTGGACCTGGCCGCGAGCATCCGGCAACCCTTCGGCGAGACCCTCGCGCTCACGGTCACCGGCACGCTGCAGCACGTGCGGCGCATCTCGGAACTCGGTCTACCGGGCTACACGCTCGACGTCTCGCCCGACAATCCCTTCTCCCCCTTCGCGTCGAGCGTGCTCCTCGATCGCCTGGACGCATCGACCGGGCCCCTGGCGCGTCGCGACGAGACCCTCGATGCGGCCCTCGACGTCACCGTGAACGGCGCAATCGGTGGCTGGCAGTGGTCCTGGCTGACGGAACTGCAGCGCACGCAGCGAGAGACCGACACGGACGTCGGCCTCGACGCAACGGACGTCGACCCGCTCGCGAACCCCTTCGCCGAGCTCGGCCTCGATCGCCTCGTGGACATTCGCGAGGCGACCAACCGCTACCTCTCCTCCCAGCTGGTGGCGAACTCGAGCTTCGGCGCGCTGCCCGGCGGCCCCGTGAGCGTCTCGACGGCGCTGCGCTACGAACTGACCGACCTGTCCACCCGGACGGAAGGCGCGGGCGTGAGTCGCGACGAGGGCATCGATCGCGGCCGCGTGGAGTTTCGCGGCAGCGTCGATGCCCCGCTCCTCGACTCGGACGGCTTCGGCCGGATCGGCGCCAACCTCAACGGCGAGCTGATCGAACTGAGCGACTTCGGCGCCCTCTCCTCGATCGGCGCCGGGCTCACCTGGCGACCGACCCAGGCCGTGCGCCTGATCGCTTCCTACGCAGTCGAGGAGTCGGCCCCGGGCATCGGCCAGCTCGGCGACCCGGTCATCACTACGCCGAATCAGCGAGTCTTCGACTTCGTCAGCGGGGAGTCGGTGACCATCGATCGCGTCACCGGCGGCAACCCGGATCTGCGCGCCGCGCGCCGCACGACGTCAAGGTTCGCGCTGCGTCTGGAGCCCTTCGAGCGCTTCGACCTGGCGCTGAACGCGGATCTGTCCCTGAGCGCGCTCGAGGACCCGGTGATCGGCTTCCCGACACCGAGCGAAGAGATCGAGGCGGCCTTTGCGTCGCGCTTCGTCCGGGACGCGGACGGCACGCTCGTCCGCCTCGATGCACGGCCGATCAACGTCGACGAGGCGCGTGAGACCGAACTGCGCTGGGGCCTGCGCTACACGCGTCGCATCGGCGAAGAGTCACGTTCGCGCGATGGATCACGTCGGTCCTCGGGTAGCCGCGCGCGCGGCGGCGACGATCGCGGCGGTGCGAGGCGCGGCATAGGCGGTCGGGGCGATCGCGGCGGGCGGCTGGCCATCTCCCTGCGTCACGTCTGGCTGCTCGAGGACGAACTCCGACTCGCGCCCGGCGCCCAGCCCATCGACTACGTCGGACGTTCCGTAGGCGGCCGCGCGAGCGGCGGCGCCGCACATCGCGTATCGCTGCGCACGAGCTTCTCCTATCGCAGCCTGGGCGCGCGCATGCGTCTGGACTGGCAGTCCGGCACGAACTCGCTACCGGCCGCCGATGGCTTCGTCGCCCTGCGCACCTCGGACCTCACGACGCTGGACCTTCGCCTGTTCAGGTCCTTTCTTCCTCGAGAAGCCGCCACACAGAAACTGCCCTGGCTGCGCGGGGCGCGGCTCACGCTGGGCGTGGACAACCTCTTCGGAGAGAAGCTCCGCGTGGAAGACGCGACAGGGGCCGTGCCGGCCGGGAGTTCGGCAGACGAGCTCGATCCGCTCGGACGCGTGGTGTACCTGGAGCTGCGACGCCTGATCCCATGAGCTCGGCGCATGTTCGCTATCCAGCTCACTGCGCGCTCGCACCGTGGCGGGCGGCTGCAGGGTTCCGCAGCCGCCGCACCAGCGGCATGCTCCCCGGGGCGAGTCACCGAGCGGCGAGCCGGGGGCGACCACCTCCGGGGGGGCGCCCCGGCCACGCTCTCCCGCGGACCAACACCGGAAACGGATCTCCGGCGGCGTACGGAGCTCCTCGTACAGGAAGAGCACGTGCGCGGTGCGATCGGAAGGCCTCCAGGCTAGGCCATGGAGCGCGCGACTGCAGCCAGGATCAGCCTTACCGGGTGCCCACTCCCGGCGCCGACCTTCAGTCCCAGAACGAGACGCCCGAATCGGCCCACAGGTAGAGGAAGAGGCACCACAGCACACCACCCGCGAACACGACGAGCCCTGTCCAGACGAGGAACGAGACGTCCCGGTCGAGGCCGAGTCCGATGAGGCCGGCGCCGCCGAACAGCATGACGAAGGGCGCCAGAAGCGCCACCAGAAACCTCGCGAATCCCCGCATCGGCTAAGGCCCTCCTGCGCACCGCACCCGCTCCGCGGGCGCGCGGCGATGGCTGTACGCAATCATCCTGCGGAAGCTTGCGCCACCGCGGCGTGACACGCTTCACGGATGCGCTGGACCAGACATGTGAGTCGAGTGCCCGGGACGCTCACGGGGTCTGGAAGCGGGTAAGTTCGTCAGCGTCGAGCCGAAGGTCGCCGTTCGCGTCACGAGCACCTCGTGCCAGAGCGCCAGCTCCTCGTCGCCGAGCACCAGATCCTCGACGATCGCCTCCATGGAGGCGCGTGCCTCTTCCCGGTCGATCCGGTAATCGCGCCACTCCTCCACGCGGAAGGCGATGAGGATCCCCAGTACCACCACAACGAGTTCCGCGATCAGCAGGCGAAACGCCCGGCCCGTGTCGGTGGCGAGCAGCTGACGGAAGCGTTCGAACCAGATCATCCGTGATCTCCTGACCGGGCCGGAGGGCGTGAGCATAAGTCAGCTTCGCGCGAGGGCGCGCCCTACCCGTGGCGCCTGCCCCGCTGCGCTCGGACGGGCATACTCCCGACGTCCGGACGCATCTTTCGAAGGACAGAAGCGTGCACCGCCTCCGCAGGCTCCGGGCCCGACTCCGCGAACGCAATGTGGCCCGCGCCGCCGTCGCGTACACGGTGGCCGGGTGGCTCGTGCTGCAGGTGCTGGACACGATCGGCGACGCGGCCGGCTTCCCCGACTGGATCCTGACGCTCGCGCTGACCCTGCTGATGCTGGGTTTCCCGATTGTCCTGGCGGTCTCGTGGATCTACGAACTCACGCCGGAAGGGCTGCAGCGCGAGTCCGCGCTCGACGGCGCCGTGCGCGACCCGCGCATCGCGCGGCGCTTCGACCTCGTCATCATGCTGCTGCTCGCGGCCGCCGTCGGCGTCCTCGGCCTCTCGACCTGGCGCGAGTCCGGTTCGGGGGCCGTCGCCGCCTCCGTGGACAGCACGAGCGAGCACGGCGCGGCAGCTGGGCCCGTCGAGGACACGGCGCCGGAAACCTCCATCGCGGTCCTGCCCTAAGGATCAGCGGTCGCGGGGCGACACGCGGCGAGATCCCGGACTTCGCCCGCACGAGGACGCGGCCCTGGAGCGACCGCCGGCCGAGTGACCGAAGCGGTCGCGAACGCTCCGATCACAGATCCTGGAGCCGGGCGAGCTCGTCAGCGTCGAGGCGACCGTCACCGTCCGCATCGGCCTGCTCGAAGGCCCGCGCCGGCGCCGCCCTCAGCTCCTCGGGCACGACGTAGCCGTCGCCGTCGGCGTCGATGCGACCGAAGGCACGGCCCTGCATCATGCGCGGGACCCGCGACGGCAGGGTCGGCCGGAACTCGTCCAGGGTCAGCGCACCATCACCGTCCGCGTCGTTCGCGAAGACGCGCGCGACCCGGAAGTCCTGGAACTCGTCGAAGGTGACGACACCGTCACCGTCGGCATCGGGCCCGGTCGGGACCGCCTCCTCGGCGGAAGCCCCGAGGGCGCTGAAGAACACTGCGGAGTAGAGCCAGGAAAGTCTCGTCTTCATGCCGGATCCTCTCAGGCGCTCTGTTGCATGGGCGCGGGTCGGGCCGGGGCCGTCTCCGCTTCGAGGGTCGAGGGGCGGAACAGGATCGCCAGACGGGTGCCCGGATCGGGCGCCGCCCGCAACTCGCGCAGGATCGCACGCCATTCGTGTGTCGCGATGACGAGCGGATTCGAGCTCTCCAGCGGCGTGGCACGGCCATAGCGGAGCGGCGCATCGTCCGGGTGCGTGCGCAGGGTTCCGAACAGCCGATCGAAGATGATCAGCACACCGCCGAAGTTGCAGTTGCGGTGCTCGGGCAGCGCGCTGTGGTGCACGCGATGGTGCGCCGGCGTGTTCAGCACCCACTCGAGCACCCCGAGCCGGCCCACCAGCTCCGTGTGCAGGAAGAACTGGTAGCGCAGGTTCAGGACCAGCAGCGTCCCGACCACGAGTGGCGGGAAGCCGAGCAGCACCGGCACGACCATGGGCAGGAAGGTGCCGGTCGCCCAGCCGGCCCAGCCGAGGCGGGTGGCCGCGGGCAGCGTCAGTTCGTTCGTGGAGTGGTGAACGGCATGCGTGGCCCAGAACCAGCGGATCTGATGGAGCATGCGGTGCTGCCAGTAGTAGGCGAGCTCCACGGCGAGGAAGCCACAGGCCCAGGTGCGCCAGTCGTCCGCCGGCCAGTGCAGCGGAGTCAGGTTCGCGGCGGCCACGAAGATCGCGCCGATCACGAGGAAACCCGGCAGGTTCAGGAGCACCTGCCCGACGTAGACCCCGATGCTGCCACCGAGCGCGCGAGCGTCGTAACCGAGCCTACGGCAGGAGCGGACGTAGAACTCGAGCAGCGCCAGCGCGAGGACCGCGGCGGCGAAGTGAAGGCTTTCGAGAGATTGCGTCATGGTCGTTCCTCCAAGTCCGGGGACCGATTCAGCGAACGGGCACCTGGCTCTGCCTGGCCAGCGCCTTCTCGCCGACGGCATTCAGCTGCGCGGCGATGGCGTCCGGGTCCGAGCTTTCAAAGCTGTTGGAGAGACGGTTCTCGGAAACCGCGAGCAGCAGCTCGACCTCCTCCGGCGTGATCGTCTCGGCGCGAGCCGCCGCCGCGACCAGCGTGTCGACGCGCTCCTCGCCGATCACCGACCCGTCCGCCTCGGCGAGCTGCGCCGACGCCTCGGCAGCAGCCGCGTTCACCTTGGCGGCCGCCACGGTGCTGTCGACCTCCGCCAGCGCCTCGAGCATGGCCGTCTCGACGTCGTCCAGGCGGCTCGCGACGGTCGCTCCGTCGACCTCGGACATCGTGGTGAAGCGCTCCGTGCGGGTGGCCGAGCCTTCCGCGTACCGGGCCTGCGCCTCGGCGCGCTTCGCCTCCGCAGCGGCACGGATCTCTTCGGGGCTCGCGTCCTCGGGCACCATCGCGCGCAGCTCCGCACGGCGCGCCTCGAGTTCGGCGGGGTCGAGCTGCCGCAGCCGCTCGGCCGCGGCGGCGCGGCGGGCAGCGAGGCCCTCGGGCGCGGCCTGGGCGGGCACGGCGGTGGTGGCGACCGCGGCCAGGGTGATGGCCGCCAGCAGGCGCGTTCCGCGCTTCGTGAAGGGAGCGGTACGTGCATCATCGAACAGGTTCATGGTCGTGATCCTCGTCTGGGTGGCCGACGCCGCGTCGACCCTGCGAGAAGAGATGCTGGGCTCGGCACTTTGCGGAAGTTGTACGGCCCGGAACCGGAACGTGACGGTTTGTGACGAAGGCTGCGAACGCCATCGCGAGCAGGGAAGATGGCTGCGGTTCCAGCAAGGAGAGCACCCGTGTCCCGCCCACGAATCCTCGTCGTCGATGACGATCGCGAGATCCGCAGCCTGGTCGCCGACGCGCTCGCGGACGCGGGCATGCAGGTGAGCGCCGCCGGCAGCACGGCCGCGGCGGAAGATCGCCTCGCTTCGCAACGCATCGACCTCGTCCTGCTCGACCGAATGCTCCCGGGCGAATCGGGCGTCGACTTCTGCCGACGCCTGCGCACGACCTCCTCCGTCCCCGTGATCATGCTGACCGCGCTCGGCGAAGAACCCGATCGCGTCATGGGTCTCGAAGCCGGCGCCGACGACTACCTCGGCAAACCCTTCACCGCGCGCGAGCTCATCGCCCGCATCCAGGCGGTGCTGCGTCGGGCGCCACCGGCCCGCCCCGGCGAGACGCATCGCCTGGCGCCGCGCTACCGCTTCGAGGGGTTCGTCCTGGACGTCGAGCAGCGCCTGCTGTCCCGGGACGACGGCGCGCCGATCCAGCTCACGAGCGGCGAGTTCGCGCTGCTCCACACGCTCGTGGAGCACCGACCGCGCGTACTGAGCCGCGATCAATTGCTGGACATGACGCGCGGCGCTTCGGCCGGGCCCTTCGATCGCAGCATCGACGCGCAGATCTCCCGCCTGCGCCGCAAGCTCGAGACGGAAACCCGGCGCCCGCGCTTCATCAAGACCG
>JAZBPO010000057.1:0-6227 GCA_036351675.1 Pseudomonadales bacterium | reverse complement strand
TCGGCGGCGTGCTCTATTTCTATCTTCGCGGCATGGACGGTGCCTCGGAGCGCGGCATACATGTCGACCACCCGAGCGTCGCTCTGCTCGACGGCCTCGACGCCCTGTTCGCCGGGAAGGTGGCGGCGTGAGTGACGAGGGCCTCGACATCCGCCCCCTCGACGCGCACTTCGGGCGGGCCCTGGCGCGCTGGTCGGAGGGGGCGCTCGCGGGCGCGGAGCACCGCCTCGTCGAGCGCCTCGGGACGCGCCTCTCCGCGGAACTCGGGCGTCAGAACGTCTGTCTGGAACTGACGGCGCTGGCAGCGGAAGGGGACTGGACCGCCCCGGCGGAGCTGCGTGGCGTGCTCGACCGCGCCGGCCTGCTGGCGGGCGCGGAACCGGCGCCGCTGGTGCTCGACGGCGATCGTCTCTACCTCGCCCGCTTCCACGACTACGAGGCGCGCCTCGCCGCCGCGCTGCTCGACCGTGCTCGGGACAGCCTTCTGGAGGAAGGGGAGATCGTGTCGCTGGCGCCGCGCCTCGCGGCACTGTTCCCCGGTGGCGAAGCGCCGGACTGGCAGCGTGTCGCGGCGGCGACGGCGCTCGATCGCCGGCTCGCCGTCATCGCCGGCGGCCCGGGCACGGGCAAGACGACCACCGTCGCGCGGTTGCTCGTGCTGCTGCTCGAATGCGCCGGCGCCGGCGGGGCACCGAAGATCCGCCTCGCCGCCCCGACCGGCAAGGCCGCGGCGCGGCTCACGGAGTCCCTGCGGGAGGCGCGTACGGCACTGGAAGCGACCGGTGCGACGACGCCCGAAGTCCTCGCTGCGCTGCCCGGGTCTGCATCCACGCTGCACCGGCTGCTGGGTTTTCGCAGCCCGGAGAATCGCTTCGTGCATGGTCCGTCGGCGCCGCTCGCGGTCGACGTCGTGGTGGTCGACGAAGCGTCCATGATCGACCTGCGCCTCATGGCGCAGCTCGTCTCGGCGCTGCCCCGCGAGGCGCGCCTCGTGCTGCTCGGTGATCCGGATCAGCTCTCGTCCGTCGAGGCGGGCCGTGTGCTCGGCGATCTGTGCGCCTGGACGGAGACACAGGTCGACGCGGCGCGCTTCACGCGCGCGGGCGCCGCGCGCCTGTCGCGCCTCGTGGGCACCGATCTGACGAGCATGGCCGGCGACGCCGTGCCTCCGCTCGCCGATGCGCTGTGCCGCCTCCGGCGGAGCCATCGGTTCGACGCAGGCGGAGAACTGGGGCGCTTCGCGCGTGCGGTGAACGAAGGGGACGCTGCCCGGGCTCGCGCTCTGCTCGCGGCCGAAGGCAGGGGCCTGCGCGCGCTTCGCGACACGAAGGCGCTGGTCGAGGAAGCGGTGACCGGCTATGAGGAGGCGGTCCGGATCGCCCGGGACGGCACGCCGGAGCAGGCGCTGGCGGCCTTCGCGCGTTTCCAGGTGCTGTGTGCGTCACGGCGCGGGCGTCTGGGCGTCGAGCGCATGAACGTGACCGTCGAGCAGGCGTTGCGCCGGCGTGGTCTGCTGGAGGGCGGTGACCGCCAGTACGCAGGCCGGCCGGTGATGGTGACAGTCAACGACTACGGGCTCGGCCTCTTCAACGGGGACGTCGGGGTCGTCCTCCACGACGCCCGGGGTGTCGCCCGCGCCTGGTTCATGGCGCCGGACCGCACCGTGCGCAGCGTTCGTGCGGCGCGTCTGCCGGCTCACGAGACGGCTTTCGCCATGACTGTGCACAAGAGCCAGGGCTCGGAGTTCGACCGCGTCCTCGTCGCCCTCGGCGACGACGAGCCGCGCCTGCTCACACGCGAGCTTCTCTACACCGCCGTGACCCGCGCACGCAGCGAGGCGCTCGTCCATGCCACCGACGCCGCCCTCGAGCGCGCCGTCCGCACCCGCAGCGAACGCCGCTCCGGTCTCCGCGCCCGCCTCTGGCCCCGAACCTGAACGCCGGCCCGGGGTCGGCGTTCAGGGGTGATGGAGCGGCAGCACGAGGACCGTCTGCTAGATTCCTTCCTGCCCATCCAGATCCGGTCGTTCCACACCATGCCCGTGCGCCTTTCCGTTCTCCTCGCGCTGCTCTGTCTGCTCGCCGCTCCGGCCCACGCGGATCCCATCAGCACCGACCCCGACCCGACCGAGCCACCGCCCTCCATGGCGAGTGTGCGCATCCCCTCCGGCGATGCGCGGCTCAACGGCATCGTCTATCTGCCCGGCGGCCCCGGTCCTCATCCCGTCGCCGTCCTGCTCCACGGCCTGCCGGGTGACGAGCGCAATCTCGATCTCGCGCACGTCCTGCGTCGCGACGGCTGGGCCGTGGTGTTCTTCCACTACCGCGGCGCCTGGGGGAGCCCCGGCGATTTCGGGTTCGCGCACGTCCTCGAGGACGTCGCCGCCGTCGTGGACTGGAGCCGCGAGAAGGAGACGCGGGAGCGGTTTCGTCTGAACGACGCCGCGCGGACCCTCGTCGGCCACAGCATGGGCGGCTTCGCGGCGCTCACGGTGGGATCGGAGCACGACGACGTCGGCTGTATCGCCTCGCTCTCCGGCACGAACATGAGCCTCATCGCTCGCGCCCTTGACGGCGACGCACCGCTGCGGGACACGTTCGTGCGCTCCTTCGACGGCCTCGTCGAAGGGCCCCTCGCGGGCACCGGCGGCGAGGAACTCGTCGCGGAACTCGAGCAGAACGTCGAGGCCTGGGATCTCGAGCAGCGTGTCACGGCGCTCCTCGCCCATCGCCTGCTCCTGGTCGCGGGGACGAAGGATCGGGTCGCGCCACCGGAGCGCCACCACGATCCGCTTCTCGCCGCCCTCGTGCGCGCCGAGGCCGACGTCGTGAGCGTCGTGCTCGAGGACGATCACGCGTACTCCGGCTCGCGCGTCGCGCTCGCCCGCGAGGTCGCGAACTGGCTCGCCCGGGGCTGCCGGTGAGCCCGGAGACCGTCGCCACCTTCCGGCCGCCCGACGCTGATTCGCTGCTGCCGCATCTGGGGACCTACCGACGCACGCTGCCGGTTTCCTGGGCGCGCCTGCAGGAGACGCTCCTCGACTGGGAGCGCCTGCCGCATCTGCATGGCCACAGCTATGCCTGGATCGAGCGCGAGGATCACGGCGACTGGGGCTGGCGGGCGCGGGTCGGACTGCCGACGAGCGAAGGTCCCCGCGAGAGCCTGCTCGAACTGCGCCTGTACCGGGAGGAGTTGCGTACGGTCCTGCGCAACCTCTCCGGTGCGAGCGCGGGCACCGAGGTCTGGACCCATGCGGTCGTGCACGGCGCCCGCTCCCTCTCCGTGATCGTCGACTTCTTCGTGCCCGGCATCGAGGCTGCGTCGCGACCGCGTCTCGGCGAGGCCTGGGCGCGCGTCTACCACCAGCTCTACGACGAGGACGAGGCCATGATGGTGGCGCGCGACGCCGCCCTCGAAGGCCTGCAGCTCGCGCCGCCGGCGGGCGCGCGGATCGTGGAACAGGACGGTGTGCGCTGGCGGCTCGTCGAGCTCGAGGACGGGCTCTGGGCGATTCCCGCGCGCTGTCCGCATCGCCTCGGCCCGCTGGAGGCGGCGGAGATCGAGGCGGGGGTGGTGCGCTGTCCCTGGCACGGCTACCGCTTCGACGTGCGCAGCGGCGAATGCCTGTCCGGGCAGGCCTGTCGCCTCCCCCACGGCCGGCGCGTGGAGCGCGACGCGGCCGGGTTTCGCTTCGCCGACGGTACGGACTGAGCGCCGCATTGCGCTCGGCGTCGAGCCCCGTACACTGCGCCACGCGTGTCCGCACCCGGCGAGCAGCCGCATGACCACGAGTACTTCGCGGGGCCTCGTCGCCTCCCTGCGACCGGTTCCCCTGAACGAGCGCCACATCATCGACCAGCTCATCCAGGAGCGGGCCGAATCGCTGCTCGGGCGTCCACTGCTCGGGGTCCTCGGCCGCGCCGTACTCTATCCACTCCTCGGCTATCGCGATGCGGTCCGCGTCGCGGACACCATGGCGTCGCTGCGCGGCTTCGAGGCCATGGCCTTCCTGTCTCGGGAGCTAGGCCTGGAGGTCGAGGTCGAGAACGCCGGAGTGCTGCCGCGCGAGGGCGCGGCGCTCATCGTCGGCAACCACCCGACGGGCATCGCCGACGGAGTGGTCCTCTTCGATGCCATCTCGCGCCGACGTCCGGATTTCACCATGTTCGCGAACCGGGACGCGGTGCGCGTCGCGCCGACGCTCGCGGATCTCGTGATCCCCGTCGAGTGGATGCCCGATCGTCGATCGCATGCGCGCATGCGCGAGACGCTGCGGGAAACCCATCGGGCCTTCCGCGACGAACGCCTCGTCGCCATGTTCCCGTCCGGACGCCTCGCCTGGAGGGACGGCGACGTGCTGCGCGAGCGTCCCTGGCTGCCGACGGCCGTGAGCCTCGCCCGGCGCCACGGCGTGCCGGTGGTGCCCATGCACATCGAGGGGCGCAACTCGGCGCTCTTCTACCTCTTCTCGCGCCTGTCGACGCAGCTGCGCGACATCACGCTCTTCCACGAGGTGCTGAACAAGCGTGGCACGCGCTATCGCGTCACCTTCGGCGAGCCCATCGCGCCCGAGGGGCTCGAAGGGGATCCGGAGGTGGTCACCGCGCGTCTGCAGCAGCACGTCGAGTCGCGCTTCGAGGTCCCCTTCGCCTGAACGGCCCGCGGGCCGGGTCAGTCCGGCCGCCGCGTCTCCGACGCTCGGTCCTCCTCGTCGACCGAACTCCCGGTCTCAGGCGACGGCGTCGCTTCGGGCGCGTGCGCCGCGTCGACTGCGTTCGCCGCGCCGGTCGCGTCCACTTCGACCGCGACCCGGCCCTCCCAGGCGGGGCCCCCGGGCTGGAAGTCGGCGTGGTGTTCGCGCTCGAAGAGGCTCCAGAAGGTCAGGAAGAGGGCGGCGACCAGGGGGCCGATCACGAAGCCCGAGAGCCCGAAGGCGGACAGGCCGCCGAGCGTGGAGAGCAGCACCAGCCAGTCGGGGATGCGGGTGTCGCGGCCGACGAGGATCGGTCGCAGGAGGTTGTCGACCATGCTGATGACGCCGACCCCGAAGACGAGGAGGAAGAGCGAAGCGCCCCAGCGCTCGTCGGCGAGCATGATGAGGGCGGCGGGACCCCAGACCAGACTCGCGCCGACGGCCGGCAGCAGCGACAGCACACCCATGACGACGCCCCAGAACAGCGCGCCCTCGATGTCCAGGAGCGCGAAGGCGATACCGCCGAGCAGCCCCTGCAGCGCGCCGATCACCACCGTGCTCTTGATCGTGGCGCGGGCCACCTCGGCGAACTTGCGGATCAGCGCGTCCTCCCGATCGTCGCCCATGGGCAGCGCGCGAACCACGAGTTCCAGCATGCGCTCGCCGTCGCGCAGCGCGAAGAACAGCACGTAGAGCATCACCACGAAACCGATGCCGAGGTTCACCGCGCCCTGGCCGGCGGCGACGGCGAAGCCGCCGATCGTCTGCGACGCGGTGAGGGCCGCGCTGGACAGGCGCCCGCGCAGTTCGCCGATGTCCAGGCCGACACCTTCGAGCATCTCCGTGATCTGCGGTGCGACGGACTCGGCCCAGTGCAGCACGGCGCCGGGATCGATCTCGCCGCTCTGGAGACGCGAGACCAGCAGGCGCGCCTCGTTGCCGACGGCCAGGGCGATGAAACCGGTAGGGATGATCACGGTGGCGAGGATGAGCGTGAAGGTCACGGCCGCGCCGAGGTTGCGGCGGCCGCCGAAGCGCGTGATCAGCCACTCCTGCACAGGAAAGAACAGCACCGCGAGTACGACGGCCCAGAACATGGGGGTCAGGTAGCCGCCGAGCACCCAGAAGAAGGCGACCGTGACGAGCACGAGCATGGCGACGAAGAACACGTTCTCGAAGGGGCGACCGTGGAGCATGCGACGATCCCTGTGCTGCGTGAGCGATCAGCCTAGCCTTCTTCGGCCGGCAGGACACTGGCCCCGCCCTGAGGCGTGTTCGCTCGAGCGGTCAGTCCCGCGCCCGCAGCACCACCATGCCACCCGCGATGATCACGAGGGCACCGAGCAGCGTCGTCGTGGTCGGAATCTCGGCGAACACGAAGTAGCCGAGGAGCGCCGCCCAGATCAGCGAGCTGTACTCCATGGGTGCGACGAGCGAGGCGCGCGCCGAGCGATAGGCGAACACGGCGCAGTAGTGGACGCTGGCGCCGCAGAATCCGAGCAGGGCGAAGAGCAGCCAGTCCGTGCCGGTCGGC
>JAZBPO010000056.1:0-19912 GCA_036351675.1 Pseudomonadales bacterium | reverse complement strand
GTTCGCGACGACTCCCTCGACTACTCCGACGGCTACGTCGGCAGCATCACCGACGCGCTCATCATCCACCCGCAGAACGACGGCAACCGTTGCATCGAGGCCGACAACATCGGCTCCGGTCGCTCCGACAACGGCGAGTCCCTCGACACGACGCCCCAGACCAGCCCTACGGTGACCGGTCTCACCTGCATCCCGTCGGGCAACGACGACGGCACGCACGGCGACTCCGAGGGCGTGCTCCTGCGCCTCGGCGCCCGCAGCCAGATCAGCAACGCGATCATCTTCGCGGGTTACGGCGAGACCGCGAACGGCAGCTCCAACGAGTGTCTCGAGTTCGATGACGGCGCGACGCGCGCAGCGGCGCAGGCAGGCGAGACGACCATCACCGCCTCCGTCATCGCCTGCACGGACGCGCCGACGCAGGACGACCTCCCGAACGGCGACTCGATCGCCCAGTTCTTCACGAACACCGGTACGGCCGACTACAGCTTCAACACGGTGACCTTCGACGACGACGGAGCGGCCGCGACGGTAGACGTGACGCAGGCCAACGTGATCATCACGGATCCCAACAACGCCAACGTCTCGATCCTCGTGCCGGGCGACTACCTGACGGCGGGCTTCGAGGAGATCGAGGGCCCGGATGCGGACGTGGAGGTGACGACGATCACCGACGCCGCGGGCAACCCGATCGTCTTCCCGGGACGTCTGGGTGCCGTCTCCACGGCGGACGACTGGACCACGGGCTGGACCTTCGGCCTCAAGGCGTCCAACCGCGCTCAGCCGCTCTACTTCAACCCGTAAGGGTCCGTAGAGCGAACGATCGACGCGGTCCCGGTTCGACCGGGGTCGCGTCGTCCGTAGGGAATGCGAGCGCCAGGGGCCCAGCACATGAAAATGCGAGCAAGCAAGATACTGATGTCGTTGCCGGCGGCCATCGCGCTGGCTTCGGCACCGCAGGCCGGGGCCGAGGAAACGGCATCCGGTACCACAGGCGTCATCGAGGAAGTCGTCGTCGTCGGTCGCCTGAAGTCGAGCGCAACCGACGTCGTGGTCGAGCGTCTGGACCAGGAGGTCGTCGTCGACCTTCTCTCCGCAGAGGACATCAGCCGGGTCGGCGACAGCACGGTCGCGGCCGCTCTGCGGCGCGTCCCGGGCCTGACCCTGGTCGACAACCAGTTCGTCTACGTCCGCGGTCTCGGTGAGCGCTACTCCAGCACCCTCCTCGACGGCGCCACGGTTCCGTCGCCGGACTTCATGCGGAACGTCATTCCGCTCGACATCTTCCCGACGAACATCCTCGACTCGCTCGCCGTGCAGAAGGGTTACTCGGCAGACATGCCGGCCGCCTTCGGCGGCGGCAACATCGACATCCGTACGCGCAACATCCCGGACGGCCCGATCTTCGACATCGAGGTGGGCTCGGGCTGGAACTTCGAATCCGGGAGCAACACCTTCACCTCGAGCGGGGGCGACGACGACTGGTTCGGTGCCGACGACGGCGGCCGGGCGCTTCCTGCGGAGATCAGTGGCGCGATCCAGCAGTATCGCGGTGACGTCTCCACACCCAACATTCTCAATACGCTGCGCTTCGACGGCCCGGCCACGCTGACGGAGGCCACGGCCATCAACCGCCAGCTGGCGACTTCTCTGGATGCGACCACGGGCATCCGCGAGGCCGACGTCGATGCCGACATCTCGCTGGAGACCACGCTCGGCAACCGCTTCTATCTCGGCGATCAGGAGCAGTGGGAAGTCGGTGGCATGGCGATCCTCGCCTACGACAACACCTTCCGGAATCGCGAGCGGGTGAACCGCGGCCTTATCGACCCCGACGAGCGCTTCTTCCGCACCTCGCGGACCGTGCACCAGGTGTCGGTCACCGGCGCGCTCAAGGCGGGCGTGTCCTGGAACGGCGAGCAGAACGTCGACGTCTCCTACCTGTTCCTGCGCAACACGGAAGAGGACACGAACGTCGGGTCCGGCTTCAATGCCAACTTCCTGCAGTCGGACGGCCAGCGCCTCGGCGCCTACGGCACGCGCTACGAGCAGCGCGATCTCGGCGTGTTCATGCTCGACGGCTCGCATGAACTCGGCAGTGCCACGCTGGACTTCCTCGACTTCATCCCCGCAGACCTGTCCGCGCTCGAAGGGCTGCGTTTCGAGTGGTACTACTCGGATTCGACGGCCGAGACGGAAGTGCCCAACGAGACCAGCTTCCTCACGCAGAGCATCGTCGACCCGGTGTCCGGCGCCATCCAGTCCACGCGCCTGCGCAACACGAACTCCGCGGGCATCTTCCGCTTCACGGAGCTCGAGGACGAGGTTCAGAGCTACGGCACGGACGTGATCCTGCCGATCTTTCTCGACGACTGGGATCTCGAGTTCGCCGGCGGCTGGGACTACGCGCGGAAGGGCCGCGAGTTCCTGCTCACGCAGGTGTTCCTCGACGCGTCGCAGACGCCGCTCGCGGCACTCGAGGCCGACATCAGCGGCATTGCGGACAACGCGGTCACGCGTCCCGCGATCGCGAACCCGGCGAACGCCTTCGAGATCAGCGTGAACAGCGGTCTGCCGGACTCCTATCTCGCCGGTCAGATCACGGAGGGTGTCTACGGCAAGTTCGACGCCACCTGGCAGGGCACCTGGCGTTTCTCCGCGGGCGTCCGCTACGAGGAGTTCCGCCAGGCATCGCTGGCGATCGACAATCTGCAGTTCGACCCGGTCATCGGCCAGGCGATCATTCCACCGACCGGACTCCAGGACTCCACGCTGCTCACGGACGACTACTACCCGTCCGCAGCGCTCACCTGGATCCAGCAGAACTTCATGGGCGCCGACGACTTCCAGCTGCGCTTCGGCTTCAGTCAGACCGTCGCGCGCCCGGATCTTCGCGAGATCTCCGCCGCGGTCTACATCGATCCGCTGACGGAATCGCGCATCGTCGGTACGCCGGGGCTCGATCCGTCGGACATCTCGAACTACGACGCGCGTGCCGAGTGGTTCTGGGGCAACGGCGACAGCTTCACGGTCTCGCTGTTCTACAAGGACATCGAGAATCCCATCGAGACCGTGCAGGCGGCGGGTACGGACGACAACCAGGTCCTGACCTTCATCAACGCCGACACCGGCGAGGTCTACGGCATCGAGTTCGAGTTCCTCAAGGGTCTCGGCTTCATGGCCGACTACGTGGGCGGCTGGGCCGATGGTCTGTTCGTCTCGGGCAACCTCACGCTCTCCGATTCGGAGATCCAGATCGGCGAGAACGCGCTGTCCCTGACCAACGACAGCCGGCGCCTCACGCAGCATTCGGAGTGGGTGCTCAACACGCACCTCGGCTACGACTCGCCCGACGGTCTGCACAGCGCCTCGGTCGTCTACAACGTCTACGGTGAGCGGATCTTCTCGGCGGGCCGCTTCGGCGCCGAGGACTCCTTCGAACAGCCGATCCATCTCGTCGACCTGGTCTACAGCTTCTATCCGACGGACCGGGTGACCTTCCAGCTCAAGGTCCAGAACCTGCTGGACGACGAGCGCGAGATCGAGCAGGACAGCGTCGACTTCGGCGCCGTGACCATCTTCGAGCAGCTCATCGGCACGACCGCGAGCGCGAGCCTGAAGTGGTCCTTCTGAAGCAGGGCCGCGAGGCCCTTCACCACGACGCGCGCTCCGGCGCGCGTCGTGCGTTCTGTGCCCTGATCGCCATCGCCGGTTCCCTGTCCATCTCCGGCTGCGAGGGCGAGCAGGTTCCGGACGCCGGAGTTGCTCAGGAGTCGGTTCAGGGTCTGGCGCCGCCGGCAGTCCCGCCCCTCCATGGCGCCGCCGCGCGCGGCGAGATGACGGCGCTCGGCGCGCTGCTCGCGTCCGGCGTCCCGGTCGACGGCCGCGGCGTCGGTAGGCGTACGGCGCTCATGTTCGCGGCGGACGGCGGGGCCACCGCTGCGGCCGAGGCGCTGCTCGCGGCGGGCGCCGATCCCGACGCGCGCGACGCGAGCGAGGTGACGGCACTGATGCTCGCTGCGCGTCGCGCGCGGCTCGACGTCATGGAACGTCTCCTCGACACGGGCGCGAGCATCGATCTCGCCAACGACCAGGGCACGACGGCGCTCATGGATGCGATCCGCAGCCGCGACGAGGCCGCCGTCGCATTGCTGCTCGACCGTGGTGCGTCCCTGGCGCCCGCGTCGACGCTCGGCTGGACCGCCCTTCACTTCGCCGCAGCTTCGCGCAACCCCGCCATCGCCGAACTCGTGGTCCCGCGCGTGGACGACCTCGAAGTCCGCGACGCAGCAGGCATGACCGCCTACCTGCACGCGGCCGAAGAGGGCAACGTACGGACCCTCGCGCTCCTCGAGGAACGCGGCGCCGACGTCACGGTCGTGGACCGTCGCGGCATGAACGCCATGGATCACGCGCTCCAGAAGAAGGTATGGCCGGCGGTCCGGCACCTGGCCGGTCGTGTCCCGCCCGCGCGCATGGCGCATCTGGTGCCGCTCTACCCGGAGGCCCAGGCCGCGCTCGAAGCCGCCGGGGTGGATGCCACGGCGGCCGACAGCCGCTGACCGGGGCGCCCCACGCTCAGCCGAAGAACGGGCGCATCGACGCGGGGTCGCCCGCTTCCATGCGCCCGTTCTCTTTCGTTTCTGCGATGCAGTACCATGCGTCGCCCCAGCAGGGCAGGCCCGCAGCACACGATGCCGAGGCGAGGATCGCGAAGAATCCGTGCCGGACGGCGGGCTCCCGCAGCCACCCATCGAGGATCCAGGGAGAGCAGATGAACAATCGTGACGTAGTGGTCGTGGACAGCGTCCGCACCGGTATGGCCAAGGCCTTTCGTGGCAGCTTCAACCTCACGCGCTCGGACGACATGCTCGCGCACTGCATGGACGCGCTCCTCGAGCGCAACGCTGCCGTCGAACCGGCTACCGTGGAGGACGTCGTCGTCGGCGCGGCGAACCACGAAGGCGAGCAGGGCGGCAACCTCGCACGCCTCGCCGTGGTCCTCTCGAAGCACCTTCCGATCACGACCGCCGGCCAGACGATCAATCGCTTCTGCTCCTCCGGCCTGCAGTCCATCGCGATCGCGGCGCAGCAGATCGCTTCCGGGCAGACCGAGGTCGCCATGGCCGGTGGCGTCGACTCCATCTCCATGGGCATGCGCCAGCAGGGCGCCAAGGCCGAGAAGAACCCGACGCTCGTCGAGCAGAAGCCCGAGATCTACATGGCCATGGGCAACACGGCCGAGGTCGTGGCGCGCCGCTACCAGGTAACCCGCGAGTACCAGGACCAGTACGCACTCTCGAGCCAGCAGCGCTACGCGAAGGCCGCCGAGGCCGGCTGGATGGCCGAGGAGATCGTCCCCATGGCCGTGAAGATGAAGAAGGTGAACAAGGAGACCGGCGAGGAGTCCATCGTCGATGCCGTGGTCGATCGCGACGAGTGCAATCGTCCCGACACCACCCTCGAGGGTCTCGCCAAGCTCGCGCCGGCCTTCGAGGAGAACGGCACGGTCACCGCCGGCAACGCCTCCCAGCTCTCCGACGGCGCCTCCATGACCCTGCTGATGAGCGCCGAGCGCGCCGAGAAGCTCGGCCTCGAGCCGATGGGCATCTTCCGCGGCTTCACGGTCGCCGGCTGCGAGCCCGACGAGATGGGCATCGGCCCGGTGTTCGCGATCCCGCGCCTGCTCGAGCGTGCGGGCCTGTCGATCGACGACATCGATCTCTGGGAGCTCAACGAGGCCTTCGCGAGCCAGTGCCTCTACAGCCGGGATCGCCTCGACATCGACCCGGAGAAGTACAACGTCAACGGCGGCTCCATCGCCATCGGTCACCCCTTCGGCATGACCGGTTCGCGGCTGACCGGATCGATCCTCCGCGAGCTCAAGCGCCGCGGCAGGAAGTACGGTGTCGTCACCATGTGCATCGGTGGCGGACAGGGCGCGGCGGGGCTCTTCGAGGCCGCCTGAGCCCCGCCCGCGAGGTGCCGCCCGGGCTCCCGGCGGCACCTCGGCACCGCGCCCGACGCGATGATCTTGTTTAACGGCTCGTTGTTGCGCGGCTTCCGGCCTGGCCGTAAGCTCGCGTCCCATCAACGTTCCCGGTGCGCATCCGAGTCGTGCGCACCCCCCGGAAAGGGGCCGGTACGCAGGTACCGGGCCGGAGGTCAGGGATCCGCATGACAGGTTTCGTCGCGGCCGCGCGCCGCGCCTCCTGTTTCACGGCGACATTCTTCGCCCTCTGCATCTCTGCCACCGCTGCGGAGACGCTGGATTATGCCGGCGTCTCCGAGGCGGAGCTGCGTGCGCTCTCCGCTAACTGGGACGCCCTCGACACCGACGAGCGCCGTGCCCTGCTGACCGAGGTGCACCGGCGCATGATCGCCGCCGGCAAGAAGCCGGTGCTGCGCATCCGCGCCGAGCGGCGTTTCGGCTACCGGGTCCCGCAGCCGGACGGGACGGTCCTGCGCATCCAGCGCAGGCAGGAGATCGTCGGCTACCGTGAGCTCGACCCCGCGCAACCCTTCGGCGTGGGCTTCGAGAAACGCCGCCGCAACCAGCCCGTCCCGGTCTCCGACCTGGCCGCTGCCGACGCACCCCGCCCCGGATCGGCCGAGGCGCTCGAGCGCGCCGAAACGGTCGATGGTGGCCCTGTACCGCGTGCGACCGAGGTCCCCGTGTACCAGCTGCCCATCCGCCAGGTACGAGCCATCGAGTCGCCACGGTGAGCCTGCCCGATCTGCTCGTGGTCGACGACGACGCCGAGCTGCGCGAACTCACCGACGAGTATCTCTCCAAGAACGGCTTCCGCGTGCACACGGTCGGGGACGCCATCGAGATGGATGCCTGGCTGGCCGAGCAGCGGCCCGACCTGCTGATCCTCGATCTCATGCTGCCCGGCGAGGACGGTCTGTCCATCGCCAAGCGTCTCAAGTCGCAGGGCGCCTTCCCGATCATCATGCTGTCCGCGCAGGGTGACGACGTCGATCGTATCGTCGGTCTCGAGATCGGCGCCGACGACTACCTCGCCAAGCCCTTCAATCCCCGCGAGCTGCTGGCGCGCATCCGCGCGGTGCTGCGCCGCGCCGGGGCGAACGGGACCGAGGAGCGCGACGTGCGCGAGTTCGGCCCCTTCCTGCTCGATCTCGACGCGCACCAGCTCAGCCGCGACGGGAAGGAAGTGCCGCTCACCAGCGGCGAGTTCGATCTGCTCGCGGTCCTGGCCGCGCATCCGAACAAGGTCCTGGACCGGGATCGCATCCTCGATCTGCTGACCGGTGCGGAGCGCGCCCCCTTCGATCGCTCCATCGACGTCCGGGTCACGCGTCTGCGTGCCAAGATCGAGGCCGACGCCGCGAAGCCCTCCTACATCAAGACGGTCTGGGGCAAGGGCTACATGTTCTGTCCCGACGGCGGTCCCTGACGCCTCGCCGCCCGTGCGGCCAGCCTCACTCCTTCTCCGGACCAGTCTCACACTCGGCATCAGTGGTCTCGCGATCGCGCTCGTTGCCGTGCTCGCCCTCGACCGCTTCGTGACCACGCCGATCGCCGTCCAGTCCGCCGACGACGAAGCTGCCCTGCTCGTGCTGTCCGCCCAGACCTGGGTGGAGCTGCCGCCTCTCGCGCGGCCCTATTTCGAGCTCGAGCTGGTCGAGAGCCACGGCCTCGTCGTCTCACCGGAGCCGCAGGATCTCCGGCCCCTCGACAGCTCCCTGCCCTACATGGATCTCGTGCAGGACCGTCTCGATGCGCGCGTCGGGCAGCACGTGCCGCTCCTGCAGGGGGACGAGCTGGTCTGGGCCGAGATCCCCATGGGCGGCTTCGTCCTGCAGATGGGCTTCGCGCCGGATCGCCGTGACGTCGAGCCCCTGACCGTGGCGCTGGTGATCATCGCGGCCGGCGCCGCCATCGTGCTGGCGGCTTCCTTGCTCATCGTGCAGCGCATCACGCGCCCCCTGGACGAAGTGTCGGAGACGGCGCGGCGCTTCCGTGGCGGCAGCCTCCTCGAGCCGCTGCCCGAGACCGGTCCGAAGGAACTCGTGGCCCTCGCGCACAGCTTCAACACCATGGCCCGGGAGATCTCGGAGCTGATCTCGAACCGGACGACCCTGCTGGCGGGTATCTCGCACGATCTGCGTACGCCCCTCGCGCGCATGCGCCTGGCCGTGGAGCTCCTGCCGGAGGAGTCGGATCCGCGACTCGTCGAGCGCCTGTCGCGCAATCTCGAGGAGATGGACGGGCTGCTCGCCGAGGCGCTGCAGTTCGCCAAGGGACTGTCCGGTACGGAAGCCCGGCGCGTGGTCCTGCGCAGGGAGTTCGAGGACCTCATCGAGCAGTTCGGCGACGACGGCATCCACCTCGAGTGGCGCGCACCGGACGACTTCGAGCAGACCCTCGACGCCGGCGCCCTGCGCCGCGTGCTGACGAACCTCATCGAGAACGCGGTGCGCTACGCCGGTCCCCCGGTCACCGTCACCTGCAAGGCGCGCGGCGACCGGATCCGCATCAAGGTGATGGACCGGGGGCCGGGCATCCCCGACGAGGTCAGCGAGCGCGTCTTCCAGCCGTTCTTCCGGCTGGAGAACTCGCGCAACACCGCGACCGGCGGCAGTGGCCTCGGCCTCGCGATCGTCAAGCAGCTCTGCGAGGCCCAGGGCTGGGACGTGGCGCTGCACGCCCGCGCGGGCGGCGGCGCCGTCTTCGAACTGGAGCTGCCGCGGTCCGAATGAGGCGCGCGCCTCAGTCGGCGGCCTGGTGCAGGTGCACGTCCCGCTGCGGGTAGGGGATGGAGATTCCGGCCTCGTCGAAGGCGAGCTTCACCTTCTCGTTCATGTCCCAGAACACGGGCCAGAGATCGCCGGCGTTCACCCACGCCCGGACGACGAAGTTCACGGAGCTGTCGCCGAACTCACCGAGGGCGATCAGCGTCGCCGGTTCCTCGAGGATCCGCTCGTCCGCGTCGAGCAGCGTCTGCAGCACCTCGCGCACCTTCGCGATGTCGTCGTCGTAGCCGACGCCGAAGACCCAGTCGACGCGCCGTGTCTGCTCCATGGACATGTTGGTGATCGTGCCGTTGGCGAGGATGCCGTTCGGGATGATGACCGTCTTGTTGTCGAAGGTCTTGAGCACCGTGTTCAGGATGCCGATCTCGTTCACGGTCCCGAGCTCGCCCTGTGCGCTGATCACCTCGCCGACGCGGTAGGGACGGAACAGCAGGATGAGCACGCCGCCGGCGAAGTTCGCCAGGCTGCCCTGCAGGGCCAGGCCGACAGCGAGGCCCGCGGCACCGAGGACGGCGATGAAGGAGGTGGTCTCGATCCCGACCATGCCCGCGACGGAGATGAGCAGGAGCACCTTGAGGCCCACGCTCGCGAGGCTTCGCAGGAAGCGCGCCAGCGTGATCTCGACCTTCCGCGCCTCGAGCGTGCGTCCGAAGACGTCGACGAAGCGGTTGACGATCCACATGCCGATGACGAGCGTGAAGATCGCGAGCAGGAAGCCCGGACCCTTGTCGGCGGCGAAGTCCGTGGCGTAGCCGGCGAGTTCGGTGGTCGAGCCGGTGAGTTCGGCGAGCTGGTCTTGCATCTGGTCCAATGGTAGTTTCCTCCCCGTCTGGGATGACCCAGGCCTAGTTTACTTTCCCGACGGCCAGAGCGCGGGTCACGCGCCACAGCGCCCGAATCCTAACAACGAAAGAGTTACGTGTTGGCAACGTTTTTCCGCGCAGTGGCGCGGAGCCTTCACCCGGAGAGAACAACCAGATGATCGAGACCCTGCAACGCCCCGTCGTACTCGCCCTGCTCGCAACAGCGTCCGTGCTGGGCTCGTTCGCGTCGGCCGCAGAGCACGCGCCGGCGCAGAAAGGTCAGATCTACGGCACGGTGGGTTCCTACCTCTTCGGCCGCGACGACGACGCCGATCTCGACAGCTACTTCGGTGCCGGTCTCGGCATCGGCGGTCGGGTGACCGACGAGTGGGCCGTCGAGTTCCAGTACAGCCGTGGCTTCTCCGAGTCCTTCGGTCTCGGTCTGAACTACGACGTCGAGGTCGAGGGTTACCGGCTCGACGCCCTCTACGACTTCGGGGGGACGGGACTCTTCCGCCCCTACGCCGTGGGTGGTCTCGGCTACTTCAACTACGACCCGAGCGCGACCTTCGTCTCCGAGGATGACTCCGCCTTCCTGAACGTCGGCGGCGGCGTCGCCATTCCGGCGACGAAGCGACTGACGACGCGGGCCGATGCCCGGCTGCTCTACGTCGAGCAGTCCGAGGAGCTCATGCCGGCGCTCACGCTCTCCCTGTCCTACGTCTTCGCGGGTCCGACGTCCGAATGGCCTGTCGTCGAGCGCGACTCGGACGGCGATGGTGTCCTCGATCGCGACGACCGCTGCCCGGGCACCAGCCCCGGCACGAACGTCGATGCGACGGGTTGCCCGCTCGACGGTGACCAGGACGGTGTGCCCGACGGCTCCGACGCCTGCCCGCGCACGCCGGCCGGCGTGAGCGTCGATTCGCGCGGCTGCGCGCTCGACAGTGATCGTGACGGCGTGCCCGATCATCTCGATGCCTGCCCCGACACGCCCCGCGGCGACGAGATCGACCGCCGTGGTTGCACCGTCGAGGAAGAAGTCGAGGAAGTCAGCCAGCGCATCGAGCTGAAGGTCGAGTTCGACTTCAACTCGGACACGCTGCGTCCGTCCAGCTACAGCGAGATCGATCGCGTCGCCGAGTTCATGGACGAGTATCCGGACACGGTCGCGCAGATCGAGGGTCACACGGACAGTCGCGGCGCCGACGCCTACAACCAGGCACTCTCCGAGCGGCGGGCCTACGCCGTGCGGGACTACCTCATCGACGAGGCCGACGTCGACCCGCGCCGCATCACGGCGGTGGGCTATGGCGAGAGCCGGCCGATCGCCGACAACGGCACGGAAGCCGGCCGTCAGCTCAATCGGCGCGTGACCGCGCTGATCCAGACGCGCGAGGACTGAGGGCGCCGCCCGGAACCGACCCGGGCAGGCGGCACTGGCCGCCTGCCCGTCTCATGCGCGAGGCATCGATGTCGTTCCCCCACGTCCGCTCTGCTCTGCTCCTGTGCTGTGTCGTCCTGCTGGCGGCCTGTGAATCGGCCTACTACGACGCGATGGAGCAGTTCGGTATCCCGAAGCGCGAGATCCTCGTCGATCGTGTCGAGGCCGCGCGGGATTCGCAGGAGGAGGCGAAGGAGCAGTTCGCGAGCGCCCTCGAACAGTTCGCCTCGGTCGTCGAATACGACGGCGGTGATCTCGAGGAGGTCTACTCGCGGCTGAACCGGGAGTTCGAGCGCAGCGAGGATCGGGCGGAGGACGTCAGGGAACGGATCGAGGCCGTCGAATCGGTCTCCGAAGCGCTCTTCGACGAGTGGGCGGAGGAGATCGGCGAGTACAGCAGCGATTCGCTCCGTCGCTCCAGCGAACGTCAGCTGCGCGACACGCGTCGGCGCTACGACGGTCTGGTGGCGAGCATGTGGCGTGCCGAGGGGCGTATCGCGCCCGTGCTCGACGCGTTCCGTGACCAGGTCCTGTATCTGAAGCACAACCTCAATGCGCGGGCGATCGCCGCACTTCAGAGCGAACTCAGCAACATCGAGGGCGACGTGGCGTTGCTGCTCCGGGAGATGGAGCAGGCGATCGCCGAGTCCGACGCCTTCATCTCGGAAATGCGCGCGGGCGCCTGAGGGCGCTCGTCAGCCCCTGACGGAGCGTGAAATGGGTGGTCTGATACGCGGTGTCCTGATCCTGCTCGTGGTCGTCGTCGTGGTCGTCGCGGGCGGGGTCACCTGGCTCGCCATGAACCTCAACGACCTGGTCAGGAACGGCGTCCAGGACCGCGGACCCGACTACACGGGCACGCCCGTGACGCTCGAATCGGTCGACCTGTCCCTCTTCTCCGGCGAAGGCGAGCTCCGCGGTCTCGTGGTGGGCAACCCCGAGGGCTTCGAGGGCGAGGATCCCTTCCGCCTCGGTCGCGTGCGCGTCGCCCTCGACACCTCGACGCTCACGCAGGACGTCATCGTCGTCCGCGAGATCATCGTCGAGGAGGCCGAGATCAATGCCATCCTGAAGTCGCTCCGGAACTCGAATCTACAGGCGATCCTCGACAACGTGGAGGCGGCTTCCGGGCCGGAGGAGGCGCCGAGCGCCGACAGCGGCGAGCCGCTCAAGGTCATCATCGACCGCTTCTCCTTCAGTGGTGGCGCCGCGTCCGTCACGGCTGCGCAGGCGGGCAGCGCGCGCGTGGAAATCCCGGACATCGTGCTCACCGGTATCGGCCGCAAGAGCAACGGGGAGACCGTCGGGGAGGCGCTGTCGCAGATGATCGGCCCCGTGGTCGCCGCGATCGTGCAGGCGGGGGTCGACGGTCAGCTGCGGGATCTGGTCGGTGGCCAGCTGCAGCAGATGCAGGATCGCGTCCGCGATGCCGCGGGCGGCCTGCTGGACCGGCTCGGCGGCCGGCGGCCGGGCAGCGAGCAGCAACCCCCGGCCGCGGAGGCCCCACCTCGCTGAACCGGCCATGACGGACGCCTTCGAGAACATCGTCTACGAGGTGCGGGGCCCCATGGCCCTGATCACCATCGACCGCCCGGAAAAGCGCAACGCCATCTCCCTGGGCACGCTCGACGAGCTCCATGCCGCGGTCTCCCGTGCAGCCGCGGACGAGGCGGTGCGCGTGCTGACGATCACCGGTGCCGGCGAGCGCGCCTTCGCGTCCGGTTCGGATCTCGCCGAGGTGGAACACCGGGATCTGCGCAAGGCCCTCGAACCGATCGTCCAGGGCCTGGCCGAGCAGCTCGAGCGGACGCCCAAACCGACCATCGCGGCGGTCAACGGGATCTGTTTCGGCGGCGGACTCGAGGTCGCCCTCGGCTGTGACATCCGCATCGCCAGCACCAGGGCCACCTTCGCCACGCCCGAGGGGCGGCTCGGCATCATTCCCGGTGGCGGCGCCACGCAGCGTCTGCCGCGCATCGTCGGACGCGGCTGGGGCATGCACATGCTGCTCATGGGCGAGCCCATCGACGCGGAGCGGGCCTTCCAGATCGGACTCGTCACGCGCCTCTGCGAACCGGAAGCGCTGATCGACACGGCCCAGGCCATGGCCGAGCACCTCGCCGGCTTCGCGCCCTTCGTGCCGCAGTTCATGAAGGCCATGGTCCACTCGGGCATGGAGGCGAGCCTCGCCGCGGGCCTCGCCCTCGAGAAGTTCGCCCAGGGCGCCCTCTGCGAGACCGAGGACAAGGTCGAGGGCCTCCGCGCCTTCCTCGAGAAGCGCCCCCCCCACTTCAAGGGACGCTGACCCCCAACCTGAACGAAGGGGCCAGGGCTCCTGTTCAGTTTCACCCGACTCGCCCGAACCTGAACAACGACCCTGGGTCAGCTGTTCAGTTTCAGGTGCGCGAAGCTGAACAGGGGCCCTGACCCCTTCGTTCAGGTTCGGTGTGTTGATCGGGGGAGGGGGCGGTTCGATACTCGGCGGCTGGGCCTGAGGACGAGACTGGAGGAGGGACCATGGCCGTCGATCGCTTTCCCATCGAGGCGAGCCACGTGATGATGTTCGCGCGCTCCATCGGCGACGCGAACGAGATCTACTACGACGAGGCGTACGCGAAGGGCACCGAGGTCGGCGGGATCCCCGCGCCGCCCACCTTCGTTCAGTCGTCAGCGCAGTTCGACCCCGACTATTTCCTGCGTCCGAAGATCGGTCAGCCCTGGTTCGGGTCGGGCAAGGAGCCGACGGGCATCAAGCGCGAGGAGGGGTCCGGTGGCGGCGGTGGGGGTGGCGGCCTCCATGCGGAGCAGCACTACGAGTATCACCGCACGCCCATGGTCGGCGACGTGCTCACGGCCACCGTGAAGCCTGGCAAGACCTGGGAGAAGGAGGGGCGCCGCGCCGGCAAGCTGGTCTTCACGGAGACCATCACCGAGTACCGTGATCAGAACGGTGAGCTCGTGGTGACGGCGCGTGGCATCGGGGTGCGCACGGAACGACCGGCGACGGCGGGTTGAGGGAGAGGGGACGATGGCACTGAAGGCGAGTGAACTGAACGCCGGCGACGTCCACGAGGCGGCGCTGGTGGAGGATCTCAAGCGCACGCAGATCGTGCAGTACGCCGGCGCCTCCGGGGACTACAACCCGCTGCACACGGACGAGATCTTCACGACGAAGGTGGCCGGCTATCCGGGCGTGTTCGCGCACGGGATGCTGACCATGGGCATGACCGGCGCCATGCTCACGGACTACGTCGGTGATGGCCGGCTCAAGACCTTCGGCGTGCGCTTCACCTCCCAGGTCTGGCCCGGCGACGATCTGAAGGCGACGGCGAAGGTGAAGGAAGTGCGCGAGGAAGGCGGCGAGCACTTCGTCGATCTCGAGGTCGAGACGACCAATCAGGACGGCACGGTCGTGCTGTCCGGCTACGCCAGCGCGCGCGTCGATCCCTGATCGGCGCGCCGCGGTGGCCGCGGGACGCCCGTGCCGGATCGGCGCCCCTTCGGCCTGCTGCTAGTAGCTGCCACGGGCCGTCGAGTTGCTGATGTCGTCGGCGAGGCGGAAGAGGCCGTTGCGCAGCTGACCGAGGCGGCGATTCGCGCGCAGATAGCGCTCCGGATCGCTCGTCTCCCACTCCTGCAGCAGTACCAGATCGCTCATGGTGCCCTCGCCGCCGAAGGTGCCGAGCACCTGCGAGACGCCGCCGAGGCGATTCGCCTCCACGCCCTTCAGGGCCATGCTCATGCGCCGGGCCCAGTAGCGCTCCTCGCAGCGTTCGAGCAGCTCGATCATCTCCCGGAGGTGCTGCTCCAGGTCGTCCATGGGGGAGCGGAAGCTCATCGTCGCGTCTCCGACACGGGCCCGTGTGGCTGACCCGCGCGCAGTCAGTCGCGCAGCGCGGGGTGATCGCGGAAGTGCTCGAGTGCCTCCGGGTTCGCGAGGGCGCCGACGTTGCGCACCTCCCGACCTTCGACGAGCTCGCGTACGGCGAGTTCCACGAGCTTGCCGCTGCGCGTGCGCGGCATCTCCGGCACGGCGGCGATGCGGTCCGGCACGTGACGCGGACTCGCGCCCTCGCGGATCGTACGGCGGATGCGCGCGAGGAGCGTCTCTTCGAGCTCCGCGCCGGGGGCGAGCTGCACGAACAGCACGATCTCCGAGGCGCCGTCGTGCTCTCGCGCGACGGCGAGGGCGTCGATGATCTCCGCGATGCTCTCCGTCTGTCGATAGAGCTCCGCCGTACCGATGCGCACACCGCCGCGATTCAGCACCGCGTCGGAGCGGCCGTGGATCAGCACCCCGTCGGGCGTGCCGTCCTCGTGGGGTACGAGCTCGCCGAAGTCGCCGTGGCGCCAGATCTCCGGCCAGGGCTCGAAGTAGGTCGCGCGGTAGCGTGCGCCTTCCGGGTCGTTCAGGAAGCCGACCGGCATGGACGGGAAGGGCGCGATGCACGCGAGCTCGCCCCGCTCGCCGCGCAGTGGCGTGCCGTCACCGTCGAGGAAGGCCAGCGCCATGCCGAGGCCCGCCGCCTGGATCTCCCCCGCGCGTACCGGCAGTTCCGGTACGCCGAGTGCGAAGCAGCCCATGATGTCCGTACCACCGGTGATGGACGCGAGGTGCACGTCCGGCGAGATGGCGTCGTAGACGTAGCGGAAACCCTGCGGCGGCAGCGGGGAGCCGGTCGAGAGCACACAGCGCAACGCCGACAGATCGAGTTCCTCGCCGGGCCGCGCACCGCTCTGTTCCATGGCCGACAGCAGGCCGGGAGAGATGCCGAGATGCGTGAGCTGCTCCTCGGCGGCCATGCGCACGAGCGTCGCGGGATCGGGATGGGCCGGCGAGCCGTCGTAGAGCACGACGGTCGCTGCCGAGGACAGGGCGGAGACGAGCCAGTTCCACATCATCCAGCCGCAGGTCGTGAAGAACAGCATGCGGTCGCCGGCCTGCAGATCGCAGTGCATCTGATGCTCCTTCAGGTGCTGCAGGAGCGTGCCGCCGACTCCGTGGACGATGCCCTTCGGCGGTCCGGTCGTGCCCGACGAGAACATGACGTACAACGGATCGAGGAAGGCGCGCACCGCGAAGGGGCGTGCCCGGCCGGCGTCGCGCCGGAACGGGCGCGCGCCGGGGATGGACGAAAGATCGGGCTCGGGTGCCAGCACGGGCAGCACGAGCGTCGCGCGCAGCCCGGGGAGCGCGCCGGCGATCTCCGCCAGACGTCCGCGCACGTCGAAGGTCCGGCCGCCGTAGCGGTAGCCGTCGCAGCCGACGAGCAGGGCCGGCTGCACCTGCTCGAAGCGGTCGAGGGCGGCGCGCGTGCCGAAGTCCGGCGAGCAGGCGCTCCAGACGCCGCCGAGGCCCGTGACGGCGAGCATCAGCACGAGGGTGTCGATGCGGTTCGGCACCAGGCCCGCGACGCGCACGTCGGGCCCTACCCCGAGCGCCTCGAGCTCGGCCATGGCCGCGAACACCGCGCCTGCCAGCTGGTCCCGGGTCAGCGCTTCGCGGGCGCCGGTCTCGTCGCGCCCGATCGCGGCGACTTCGTCGCGGTGCCGGCCATCACGCGCTCGGAGCAGGTTCTCGGCGTAGTTCAGGCGCGCCTCGGGCAGGAAACGGGTGCCGTGCATGCCCATGCCGGCGAGGTCGATCGCACCGGCTTCGCCGATGACGTCGCAACGTTCCCAGACTGCCCGCCAGAACGCCCCGGGCGTCGCGAGGCTCCAGGCGTGCAGGCTCCCGTAGGTCTCACCGACGTCGTGACCCGCCGCCCGCAGGCCGTCACGGAATCGTGCGAGGCGGGTGTCCGCCGGCGTTCGTGGGCGCCAGAGAATCTCGCCGGCCGCGCTCACCAGCGCTCCTTGAAGGTGCGCAGATCGAGTTCGAAGGACCAGGCGGAACGTGGCTGACGGTGCAGGAACCAGTAGGCGTCGGCGAGACCGTCGAGCCCGATGAGGCCGTCCTCGCCGACCCTGTCGACGAACTGCGGTACGCCCTTGATGATCTTGTCACCGGCGATGCCGCCGTCGACGACGACGTGGGCCACGTGGATGCCTTCCGCGCCGTACTCCTTCGCCATGGCCTGGGCGAGGTTGCGCAGGGCGCCCTTGGCGGCGTTGAAGGCGCCGAAGTTGGGCCGGCCCCGCAGCGATGCGCTGGCGCCCGTGAACAGCAGCGTGCGCGGCGCATCGGAGTCCTCGCCGGCGTCGAGCCAGCGCCGGACCGCCTCGCGACCGAATAGGAAACCGCCGAGGCCCGACAGGCGCCAGCTCTGTTCGAAGTAGTCCGCCTCCATCTCGACGATGCGGCCAGGTGTGTTGTTACCCGCGTTGTAGATGGCGCAGGCGATGGGCCCGCGGGCGGCTGCCGCGTCGAACAGGCTGATCGTGTCCGCTTCGGAAGTGGCGTCGGCGCGCACGGCCGACGCGGCGCCGCCGTCTGCCTCGATGGCCGCCACCACGGCCGCCAGCCTCTCCCGAGTGCGGCCGGCGACGATCACGTGCATGCCTTCACGCGCGAAGCGCTGGCAGAGCGAAGCTCCGAGGCCGGCGAGAGGACCGACGCCCTGGACGATGCAGACCGGTGCGCTCATCGGTGCTTCCTCAGACGATGCGATGGAGCAGTGCCTCGCTGGCGGCGAGGCGCCGGCAGTTCTCCGCGGCGGTGGCGACGGACCGCGCCAGCGTTTCCTGCGTGAGCCAGGCGACGTGCGGTGTGACGACGACGTCGTCGCGGACGAGAAGTGGATGATCGGCCGGCAGCGGTTCGCTGTCGAACACGTCGAGACCGGCGCCGGCGAGGCGGCCGCTGTCGAGCGCCGCGAGCAGCGCGGTCTCGTCCACGAGGCCGCCACGGGCCGTGTTCACGAGCAAGGCGCCACGGCGCAGGCGTGCGAAGGCTTCTGCGTCCATCATGCGGGCCGTCTCCGGCGTGAGCGGGACGTGCAGGGAGACGACGTCGGCGGCGGCGAGCAGCGCCTCGAAGGAGAGCCGTCGCGCTTCGCTGTCGGGCTTCGCCGAGCGCGAGGTGTAGACGACGTCGGCGCCGAGCGCGGTCAGCACCGGGATCAGGGCCCGCGGCACGGCGCCATGACCGACGAGGCCCACGGTGCGCCCGGCGAGTTCGCCGAGCCCGTCCTCGAGCGACGGGTCCCGCTCCCAGCCCGAGCCGCTTCGCGTGAGGGTCTCGAAGCTGCGCAGGCGCCGGAGTAGGGCGAGCATCAGCAGCAGCGTGTGCTCGGCGACGGCGCGGGCGTTGCTGCCGGGCAGATTGCACACGGCGATGTCACGTGTCCGCGCGCACTCCAGATCGATGGTGTTCACCCCGACGCCGATCTTCTGCACCAGGCGCAGTCTCGGTGCGGCGGCGAAGACCTCCGCGTCCACCGGACGCAGGCAATGCCAGAGCACTTCCGTGTCTGCGAGCAGTTCGAAGAAGCGCCCGTCGTCGCCCTCGCTGCACACCACCACGTCCATGCCGTCGTCCGCGAGATCGGCGAGGCGTCTGCGCAGCGCCGGGCCCGCATCGTAGTGATAGAGGACCCGCATCAGTCCGGCCGGCTGCTGCCGAGCAGCCAGCGGAAGGGGTGTACCTCGACGCGATCGAAGAGGCCGGCCTTCACGTAGGGATCGGCCGCGCGGAAGCGCTCGACGGCCTCGAGGTCCTCCGCCTCGATCACGAACAGGCTGCCGATCATGGTCTCGCCGTCGTCCGCGAGCAGGGGGCCCGCCATGCGGATGCAGTCGGACTCGCGGGCGTAGGCGAGGTGCGCCTCGCGATTCGCGCGGCGCACTTCCGCGGAAGCGGCGGCGTCGCGGCAGTAGAGGGCGTAGAGCATCGACGTGGTCTTCCCTGGTCAGGCGTGGCCGAAGGGTGCCATGGGCGGGTCGCCGAGTGCCTCCGAGATCCGGATCAGCTCGTTCCACTTCGCCGTGCGCTCTCCGCGGGCGAGGGCGCCGACCTTGATCATCGGCGCCTCCCAGCCTACGGCGTAGTGTGCGATGTCCGCGTCCTCCGTCTCGCCGGAGCGCGCGGACACGATGGGCAGGAGCCCGTGTCTGCGAGCGCTGTCGAGGGCGGCGCGGGCCCGCGATACGGTACCCGCCTGATTCGGCTTGACGAGCACCGCGCCGCAGGCGTCCCGGGCGGCCGCGATGCGCTCCGCGGAGGTGGCCACCAGATCGTCGCCGACGATCCTGCAGTGGGGTGGCAGGGCCGCCGCGAGCGCCGCCGTCTCCTCGAGATCATCCTCGCCGAAGGGGTCCTCGAGCAGTGCGATGGGATGGGTCCGGGCGAGCTCTACGAGCCAGGCCGAGAACGCCTCCCGCTCGAGCCGACGGTCCTCCATGCGCAGGTACAGCGTGCCGTCGGCGGCCGTGAACTGGGACGCGGCGACGTCGATGGAGATCACCGCGTCCTCGCCGGGTACGAGCCCGGCGTCCTCGATGCCCGCGTGGAGCGTCGCGATGGCCGAGGCGTTGTCGTCGAAGCAGGGCCAGTAGCCGCCCTCGTCGGCCCAGCCCGAGAAGCGGCCGGCCGCCTCCAGGCGCCGGCCCACGGCGTGGTGGATGCGCGCGACGCGGTCGAGGCCCTCCGCGAAGGAGAGGTCGCCGAGGGGCACCACGAGCAGATCCTGCAGATCGAGGCGACCGGCGGCGTGGGCGCCGCCGCCGATGATCTGGATCTCCGGGCGCGGCAGCGCCGCCGGCCGCTGCGAGGCGAGGCACTGCCAGAGCGCCTCGCCGCGGGCCGCGGCGTGGGCCGCATGGATCGCGAAGGACGCGGCGATGAGCGCGTTGCCGCCGAGGCGGCGGAAGCCCGGCTCCGGATCGAGCTCCGCGAGGAGCGCGTCGAGGATCCGGGGCTCGGCGACGCTCGCGCTGAGCAGGG
>JAZBPO010000055.1:0-9103 GCA_036351675.1 Pseudomonadales bacterium | reverse complement strand
CGCGCCGCCTACGACCGCTCCGTCGAGACCTCCATCTACCTCGCTCCCGCCGCCGTGGGCCGCGGCCTCGGTGAACCGCTCTACCGGCACCTCCTCGACGCGATCGACGCCACAGACGTCCACCGGGCCTACGGCGTGATCACGGTCCCGAATCCCGCATCCATCGCCCTGCACGAACGGCTCGGCTTCAGCGAGGTCGGCCGCCTCAGCGAATGCGGCCGCAAGTTCGACCGCTGGCACGACGTCGCCATCCTCGAACGCCCCACCCCACGCCGAACCTGAACAGCTGACCCAGGGTCAGCTGTTCAGGTTCTGAAGAGCGCGGAGGCGAGGATCCAGCCGCCCATGGCGAACAGCAGCGTGAAGGCGATGCGGCGAAGGCCGAGCTCGGAGACCGGCGGCGGGAAGCGCCGCCCGAGCCAGGCGGACAGGAGCACCATGGGGATACTGGCGGCGGCCAGCGTCAGGACCTGCTTCGTGAGCCCCCCACCTGCGCCCACGACGAGCGTGCGTACGAGCGTCGACACCGCGAAGCAGGCGAGCAGCGTCGCGCGCAGCTCCGCCACCATCAGCGGCTGGCGATAGACGAACCAGCCCATCACCGGAGCCGCGGCGGAGAACATGCCGCCGAGCACGCCGCCGCCGAGTCCGGCGGCGAAGAAGGCCGCTGGTCGCGAGACCGCCGGCCGAGGCTCCGGGCGCACCATCATCGAGGCGCAACCGACCAGGATGAAACTGCCGAGCAGCAACGAGAGGACGCGCTCCGCAGTGGCGTCGAGCCACTCCAGGGCCCAGACGCCGGCGCCGATCATCGGCACCTGCCCGGCACACATCAGCAGAAAGCCGCGACGGTAGATGCGATGCAGGTGCCCCGGGAGAGAGAGGCAGATGTTCATGAGACTGACGAGGCTGATGACCGCGGTGGTAGCAGGAAGCGGAAACAGCAGAAGCGCGCTCGAACCGGCCACGATGATCATGCCCATGGCGAAGCCCGCCACCGTCTGCACGTAGCCGCCGAGAGCCACGAGCGACAGAAACAGCAGCAATTCGACATCCACGAAGCAGATCCGATCGGCGCGGGCGACCGCAGTATATCGACGCGCGTGCGGGGGGTACGCTTGCGCGAGGGGAGCCCACCGGAGAGAGGGAAGCCATGGCCTTCAGCGACTACGCCCTGCACGACGCCACGGCACTCGCGGAACTCGTCCGCAACGGCAGCGTCAGCGCCGCCGAGGTCACGGAGGCCGCCATCGGCCGCGCCGAGGCGCTCGAACCGCATCTGAACTGTTTCGTGCATCGCGACTTCGAGGCCGCACGGGCCTCGGCGCGAAGCCTCGATGCGCAGCCGGTCGATGCCAAGGATCCCGCCGCGCCCTTCGCCGGCGTGCCCTTCGCGGTCAAGGATCTCTGGCTCGAATGGGCCGGCGCGCGCCACTCCGCCGGCAGCCGCTGGGTCCATGCGGCGCAGCACCGCTTCGAGACCGACGCACCGCTCGCCGCGGCCTTCCGCGCGACGGGCGTCGTCTCGCTCGGCAAGACCACAACGCCCGAGTTCGGCATCACCGGCACGACGGAGCCCGCCGTGACGGGCCCGACCCGCAATCCCTGGAATCCCCGCCACATCGCCGGCGGATCTTCCGGGGGGTCCGCGGCGGCCGTGGCCGCGGGCATCGTGCCGATCGCGCATGCCTCGGACGGCGCGGGCTCCATCCGCATCCCGGCCGCCTGCTGCGGCCTCGTCGGCCTCAAGCCGAGCCGTGGCCGCACGAAGGCGCCCTGCGACGCCCTCGACGTGCCTTTCGCGTTCTCCTCGAACTTCGTGGTCTCGCGCTCCGTCCGGGACAGCGCCGCCATGCTCGACGCCGTGATGCTGCACTCGCCCTATGGACCGCCGCATCCGCAGACGACCTTCGCGAGCGGCGCCCAGCGCGAACCCGGAGCACTCGTCATCGCGGCGAGCATGGAGACCCCCTCCGGCCGCCCCGTCGACCCGGAGATCGCCGCCGCCTTCGACCGCACCTGCCGGCTCCTCGAGCGCCTCGGCCATCACGTGGAGCTCCGGGCGCCGGAGGTCGACTGGCGCGACTTCTACCGCGCCTTCGGCGCCGTGGGGTCCGCCCAGCTCGCCGCCGACGTGCGCGGCCTGGAGCGCGAGATCGGAAGGCCGCCGGAGCCCGACGAGTTCGAGCCCCTCACCTGGCGCAACGTCGAGGCGGGCCGGGCACGCACGGGCATGGGCGTCGTCGACGCGCTGCGGGTGATCCAGCGGGTGACTCGGCGCCTCGAGGACTTCTTCGCCGGCATCGACGTCTTCCTCTCGCCGGTGCTCGGCACCCCCCTCCCGGAGATCGGCCACCTGGACCCGACGGCCATGACGCCGGAGGAACAGGACAGGCGTTCCGCACGCACCTTCCCCTTCACGCCTCCCTTCAACGCCTCGGGCCAGCCCGCCGTGAGCGTGCCCGTGGAGCAGGACGCCGCCGGCCTCCCCGTCGGCATGCAGCTGTCCGCCAGCTACGGTGACGAGCTCGTGCTGCTCCGGCTCGCGCAGCAGCTCGAGACGGAGACCGGTTGGCTGCAGCGGCGCCCGGACCTGGCCTTCGCAGGACTGTGACGAACGCGAGCGCAGCAGGGGGCGACGGCAGCAGCGCCGAGACGCCGCTGTACCGACCGGCGGTCCGCGCCCTGCTCATGGACCCGGACGACGGCGCCGTGCTCCTCATGCGCTCGCGCTTTCCGGGCTGGAAGCGCGCCTACTGGCTCACGCCCGGCGGTGGCCTAGACGCAGACGAGACGCCCGAGCAGGGGCTTTTGCGCGAGGTGTTCGAGGAGACGGGGCTCGAGACCGGGCCGGCAGCGATCGTCGGTGGGCCCGTGTGGACGCGCCGCGTGCGCTACGAATGGCGTGGCGTGCACTACGACCAGCACGAGCACTTCTTCCTGCTCCACATCGACCGCTTCGAGCCGGACCCGGAAGCCAATCCGGCTGCGCACGAGACGGAAGCGCTGGAGACCTTCGGCTGGTGGACCGCGGCAGCCATGGCCAGGACCCACGAAGGGTTCGTGCCGCGCGGGATCGTCGCCCACATCGGCGCCCTGCACCGCGGCGAACGACCCGCAAAGCCCTTCGACATCGGACTCTGAGGAACGACGCCATGGACGCGACTGCCCAGTCCTACGTCTGCGGAACGAGCAACGCCCCCCTGCGCTACGAGACCATCGGCGACGCCCTCGGCACCACGGCGGCGCGCTACGGCGAACGCGAGGCGCTCGTGGTCACGCACCAGGACGTACGCCTCTCCTGGGCCGAGCTCGATGCCGCGGTCACCGAACTCGCCGCGGCCTTCCTGTCGCTCGGTCTCGAGCCCGGTGATCGCGTCGGTATCTGGTCGCCGAACAATGCCGAATGGGTACTCACGCAGCTCGCCACGGCGCGCGCCGGCCTGATCCTCGTATGCGTGAACCCGGCCTATCGGATCTCCGAGCTCGAGTTCGCCCTGAACAAGGTGGGCTGCAGGGCCCTCGTCACCGCCGAGCGCCTGAAGACCTCCGACTACCTCGCGATGCTCGAGGCGCTCGCGCCGGAGCTGCCGGGCAGCGACCCGGGCGAGCTCGCGGCCGCCCGTCTCCCGGAGCTGCGCTGGGTGATCACGCTCGGTGAGACGGAGCACGCGGGCTGCCTGACCTTCGACGCGCTTCGCGCCCGCGCGACGGCCGCGCAGCGCGAGCGCCTCGCGGCCCTGCGCCCCACGTTGCAGGCCGACGACGCCATCAACATCCAGTTCACCTCCGGGACCACAGGTGCACCGAAGGGCGCCACCCTCAGCCACTTCAACATCCTGAACAACGGCCGCCTCGTCGCCGCCACGCAGCACTTCACGGCCGAGGACCGGCTGTGCATCCCGGTCCCGCTCTATCACTGTTTCGGCATGGTCATGGGCGTGCTCGGCTGCGTGACGCACGGCACCGCCATGATCTTCCCGGGCGAGGTCTTCGAGCCCCACGCGGTGCTCGAAGCCGTGCAGGCCGAGCGCTGCACGGCGCTCTACGGCGTGCCCACCATGTTCATCGCCGAACTCGGCCTGCCGGAGTTCGCGGACTTCGATCTGTCGACGCTGCGCACCGGCGTCATGGCCGGCGCCCCCTGCCCCGTCGAGGTCATGAAGCGCGTACAGGCCGAGATGCACATGACGGAAGTGACGATCTGCTACGGCATGACCGAAACGAGCCCGGTCAGCTTCCAGTCCCACGTCGACGACCCGCTCGACAAACGCGTCGCCACCGTGGGCCGCATCCACCCGCACGTGCAGGTGAAGATCGTCGACGAACACGGGCGCGTCGTCGGCCGCGGCGAGACGGGCGAGCTCTGCACCCGCGGCTACTGCGTCATGCAGGGCTACTGGGACGACGCGGAACGCACGGCCGAGGCCATCGACGCCGCGGGCTGGATGCACACGGGCGACCTCGCCGTCATGGACGACGACGGCTACGTGAACATCGTCGGCCGCGTGAAGGACATGATCATCCGCGGCGGCGAGAACATCGGACCACGGGAGATCGAGGAGTACCTCTATCGCCACGACGCCGTCGCCGACGTCGCCGTCTTCGGGGTCCCGGATGCGAAGTACGGCGAGGCCGTCGCCGCCTGGATCATGGTGAAGGACGGCGCGTCGCTCACGGAGCCCGAGGTGCGGGCCTTCTGCGATGGTCAGATCGCCCACTACAAGGTCCCGCGCCACATCAAGTTCGTCAGCGAGTTCCCCATGACGGTCACGGGCAAGCTGCAGAAGTTCGTCATGCGCGATGCCTTCGCCGCGGAACTCGGCCTGACCGAAGCCCGGACCGCCTGACCGTGGACCTGCAGCTCACGGGCCGCCGCGCTCTCGTCACCGGCAGCCATCGCGGCACGGGCGCCATCATCGCCCGCCGTCTCGCAGAGGAGGGTGCAGAAGTCGTCGTGCACGGCTTCGAAGCGGGCCAGGCCGATGCCGTCGCAGTGACCATCGACGGCGCGCAGGCGGTCACGGGCGACCTGATGAGCGATGCCGGCGCCGAGGCCGTCTGGCGCGGCGCGAACGAAGGGGGCGACGTCACTATCCTGGTGAACAACTACGGTCGCGCGGGCCGTGGCAGCTTCGACTCGCCCGCGGACGACTGGCACGGCATGTACGAGGAGAACGTGCTTTCCGCGGCGCGCCTCGTGCGCCTGGCGCTACCGGTCATGCGCGGAGCGGGCTGGGGTCGGATCGTGAATCTCGGGACGATCGGGTCCACGCGCCCGAACAGCCGCAATCCGCACTACTACGCCGCCAAGGGAGCCCTCGCGACCATGACCGTCGCGCTCGCCAGGGAGGTGGCGAACTCGGGTATCACCGTGAACCTCGTCTCGCCGGGTCTCATCCACACGGCGGAGGTGGAAGCCTGGCTCACGGAGCGTGGCCGCGCGAAGGGCTGGGGCGAGACCTGGGAGGAGATCGCACCACGCGCCGTCGCCGCGGAGTTCCCGAACCCCGTCGGGCGCTTCGCGAGGCGAGAGGAGGTCGCGGACCTGGTCTGCTTCCTCGCCTCGGACCGCGCCGCCTTCGTGCACGGCCAGAACGTGCGCATCGACGGCGGCGCCGTGGACATCGTGAGCTGAACTCCGCAGGGATCGAACTTCGCACTCGGCCGTGGCAGGCGCCGCTGGGTCGAGACGCAGAGGACCCTCTCGAAACCGACGAGCGAGGCGATCCACGGATCCCCCGGCGGGGTGCTGCACGTCGCGCAGCGCCTGCCGGGCTCGACTCCGGCTCCGGTTCGCCAGCGACCCGGCGGAGCACCCGCTTCACCGAATTCACGTTCCGGGCACAGCACGGTCGGCACGAAGCTCGCGGCATCGCCCGCTGACACGACGGATGGGCTCAAGGGACGCGCCCGGCTGCCGACGAACGATCGAATGAGTCGAAGTTCATCACATGCGCCGCCGGAGTCCCGGGCGTTGCAAGCAGCTTCGCGCTCGATCCTGGTCGCTCGCACATGAACATGAAGAGGGCAGCGCCGACGAGCCTCACCGAGGTCGATCGGCCGACGGGCCTGACGCAGCGCTCCATGGATGCGTCGGCCGCGAGATCGGACGAGCCCTGGCCGCCCTGGTATCGCCACCCGGACGGCCACCTGGGTGCGAAGGAGGGCAGCTTCCGGTCCGAGAACCTCGTCGCGGACAGGCACGTCGCGACCTGGCTGCTGTCGGCCTGGGCCTGTCTCATGGGCTTGCTGCTGATCTACCAGTTCGCGGCGCTGGCGACGGTGCCGGGCTTCGACGTCGTCCGTGCGCTGAACGGTGCGAACCTGGCCAGCACGGTCCTGGCGGCGCTGGCCTGCGCGCGCGCCTCGTCGCCGCAGCGCCTGGACCTCGTCGCGGGCACATGGTTCCTCGTCCTGGTGGGGCTGATCGTCGTCGCTCAGCAGTTCTCGGGGCCGCGGATCGCCCATGGCGGCGCCGTACTGGTGATCACGTCCTGCACCCTGCTCCTGCCCACGCCCTTCCTTTGGCGCGTCGTACCGGCCCTCGGCATCACGGCCGCGAGTATCGTCAACGGCCTCGCGGCGCTCGAAACGGCACCGGCGCTCGCGGCTTCGCTCGCCCGCAACATCGTCGTCATGCTGCTGGCGCTCGCACTGGCCATCGTCGTCTCGGCCCGTCTCATGCGCGAACGCCGCAGGCGGTTCCTCGCCGAACAGGCGCGACTCGAGGCGATGGCAGAGGCAGCGGAGGTCGGCCGCCTGCTTCCGGTCTGCGCCTACTGCAATCAGATGAGGCGCGACGACGGCTACTGGGAATCCGCTCTGGAGCAGCTCGCCCGGCGCCGCATCCTGCGGGGGCGGACGGCCCGCTCCGGGAGCTGCTGCAGTGATGGGTCGACCGCGTCCCGCGAATCCGCACCCGGTGGCTGGCGTTCGACGATCGACGGGCTGACGGTGGAGGCCGCCGCACGTCCAGCGGGAGATGACGAGGACACGGCGCCGGAGACGCCGCCAGCCTTCGACGAGAGGGCCTGTCGTCGTTCGTACCTGCAAGAGGATCGCGCGACCCTCGCGGCGTTCTTCGCCGCGCTCGCCCTGTTCTTCACGCTGATCGTGCTGAGGGGCATGGCGCTGGAGGGCCTCGCAATCTGGGATGAAGCAGTGCAGTGGTGGCGCCTCGGCTGCTGCGTGTTGACCACGCTCGCCTTCGCTGTCGCGATACGGCTCCGCAGCGTCGCCGCCTACGATCGCCTCGCCTTCGGCTATCTCCTGCTCGCATCCGGCCTGTCGGCCATGCTTCTCCTGCGTTCTCCCGATCCCAGCGGCATCATGCCCGTGGCCGCCGTGGTGATGATCCACGTGCTGCTCCGCAATCCGCTCTGGCAGCGCGCGCTCGCCTCCGGCCTGCTGACCGCGGCCGCCAGCACTGCCATCTACTTCAACGCGCACCTCGCAGGCTTCTTCAACGCCTATACGCTGCTCGCACTCGTGTTCGCGAATGTCATCGGCATCCGCGCAGCCCGGCTCCAGGACGAGGCGCGCCGAGGCCGCTTCGTCGCCTTGCGTGAACGCGAGCAGGCGATCGAGCGCGCAGAGCAGCTCGACCTGCTCATGCCCATGTGCGAAAGCTGCGGCAAGGTCCGCGACGACGCCGGCTACTGGCAGGACGTCTTCGACTATCTCGCACGACATTCCGACTACAAGGCTTCGCACGGCATCTGTCCCGCGTGCGTCCGTATCCACTTCCCGGAGTTCGCGGACGACGCACACGACGTGACGTGACGGCGCTGAAGCTCCGGCCGCGTTCCGAGCCGCCGGCGCCCGCCGTACCTGCCCAGACATCCCCGCTGCTGCGACTCGGCAGGCCGCCAGGCCGTCGAAGGTCCTGCCAGTGGTCCAGCGGTCGCCTCGCGCAGGCTCGGCAGCGGGCGCTGGGCCTCCTGGCACCCGGTGCTCGGTCTTTCGTATGGTCTGCCCGCGAGAGACGACCGGAGGAGAGACCATGGAGGCCCCGCCCGCCAGACGCCATGCCGGAGGCTGCCAGCACGGCAGCGGTGGCATCGTCGCCCGATCATGACGGAGATCGCACCGCGCGCCCTGCCGGAGCAGGCAAGGGCGCGCGCCACCGTCGAACGGATTCTCGAGGCCTCCGCGCGGCTACTGCAGCGTGACGGCCTCGACGCCTTCAACACCAATGCCATCGCCGCGGAAGCAGAGGTGCGCGTCAGCACCGTCTACCGCTATTTTCCGAACAAGCACGCCATTCTCGCGGAGTTCGCGCGGCGCTTCGCAGCAGCCGAGGAGGCCTGGCTCGAGGACTTCGGAATGCTCGCGCGCGGAGGCGACTGGCGCGCCGCCCTCGCGACGCTTCTGAAGCAGTACACGAGACGCGCCGACGCCTTTCCCGCGGTCGTCGCGCTGCGCCAGGCGACACGCGCCCTGCCGGAGCTGCAGGCGATCGAGCGCGCATCGACGGAGCGCCTCGTCACCAGCCTCACCCGGGTGCTTCGGGCGCGCGGACGCGACCTCTCGTCGGCGCGCGCCCGGGCCGTGGCCACGGCCATGCTCGAGACTGCCTCGCACCTCATCGACGTCTCGCGCACGCTACCAGCCGGACGGCGCCGCGCCCTGCGTGCCGAGCTCCCCACCCTGCTCGAGGCCCATCTCGCCACCGTGCTCGACTGAGCAACGCTTGCGCCGCCGATCGCGTGCGCATAAAAAGTAGCAATTGCTCTTTTTTGAGAACCGGCATGTCAGCAGGCTTCTTCTTACGCTGGTACGAAGCTTTCGAGACCGCCGCCGCCCGGAACGACTTCACCGCCGCCCGCGACCTGCTCGCCGACGACGCCGTCTACGAGGTCGAGGGCGTCCCCTACGCCTGCCGCATCGAGGGCGCCGACGCGATCGTCGAAGGTCTGCGTCGCTCCCTCGCCGGCTTCGATCATCGTTTCGAAACGCGCCTGCTCGGCATCATGGGCGCGCCGCAGATGCAGGCTGATCGGATCACGGCGCAGCTGCTCGCCGTCTGGCAACGCGGAGACGAGCCGGCGCTGGTGGTCGTCGTCCCCAAGGATCTGTATCTGCGCGACGGGCGCATCGT
>JAZBPO010000054.1:0-32416 GCA_036351675.1 Pseudomonadales bacterium | reverse complement strand
CCGGCGAAGGCGAACACGAAGCGGTCGATGTTCATGGTGCGCTCCGAACATTCGAGATATCTAAATTAGATATTGCTAATGTTCTGCGTCGAGGGCTGCTTGCGTCAAGCCGGGCCGGGACCAGACGGAGGGGAAGGTGACCCAGATCAAGCGCGGGGAATTCGACCGGCTGCTGGAAGCGGCCGGCGTGCTGAAGCTGCTGAGCAATCCGAAGCGGCTGGCGATCCTCTGCCATCTGCGTGACGGGGAACTGTCGGTCGGCGAGCTCGCGACGCTCGTCGAGCTCGGCCAGTCCGCGCTCTCGCAGCATCTCGCGAAGCTACGGCAGGAGCAGCTCGTCACCACGCGGCGCGAGGGCCAGACGATCCACTACGCGCTCGCGAGCCACGAGGTGGAGGCGATCATCGAGACGCTGCACGGCCTCTACTGCAGCTGATCGCGGACGCCGCTGCCGGGTGGGCCCGCGCAGTTCCCCGGGAACCTCAGGACGGGCTGTTCTACTCGGTCGCCCCTGGGCCGCTCGACCCTTCGATGGTCGCGGACTCGTGCGAGTTCGACCGAGCCTGGGGCGCCTCGCCGTGTGCGAGGCGCTCGAGGTTGTCGAGGTCACGGAGCAGGATGCGTCCTCGTCCGAGTGCGAGCCAGCCGCGCTTCTCGAAGTCCTTGAGCTGCCTGCTCACCACCTCCCGCGCAGAGCCGAGTTCGACGGCGAGCTGCTGGTGCGTGGACACGAGGTTCCCGGTCGCATCCGCGAACGCGAGCAGCTTCTGTGCGAGGCGCCGGTCGACGCGTTCGAACGCCACCTCCTCGACCACGTGCAGCAGGCTCGCGATGCGGCTCGCATAGTCACGGATCACGAAGCGACGGAACACGGCCGATTCCGCCATGAGTTCGTCGAAGACCACTCGTGGAACCGCGATGGCGTCGACGGCGGACTCGGTGATGCCTTCGGCATCGTAGGTCTGTGCCGACAGCAGGCACGCCGTGGTCATGACGCAGCTCTCCCCGCCGTGTGCGCGATAGAGAACGATCTCGTGGCCGTCGGCCGAGACCATCTGCACCCGGACCGTGCCACGCAGCAGCAGCAGGAAGTGGTCGGCGGGCGCGCCCGGTGCAAACACCGTCTCGTCCTTCGGCAGCGAGACGAGGCGCGAGCGGGACGCGAGCATTTCCCTCGCGGCGTCATCGAGTTCCTCGAACTGCGGGAATCGTCGCAGCCAGTCGTCCGTCGCGTTCATGCCTCGGAAGCTCCTGCGGGCTCGTTCTCGATCATGCGCCTCGACACGAGGCTATGGCACCGGGGCGTCCTCGGGAAAGGAACGCGATCCGCGGCGACGAGGAGGCGAGGCGCGGTGCCCCTGCACCGCGCCTCCCGAGCGTCACGTGGGCTCGCGCCCGGCGGTCGTGCAGATGCCGAGCAGGCGATAGGCGGGGCAGTAGCCCAGCACGGCCGTCGCGAGCGGGACGACGCCCATCCAGCCCCAGGGCGACTGCGGGCCGACGAAGACGATCGCGAGCAGCGCGAGGCCGATCGCGAGGCGCAGGATGCGGTCGATCGTGCCGACGTTCAGATTCATGGCGAATGCTCCGGTCCGGTCGGGGAAGCGACGCCCGCGGGCGCCGATGAGCATCAGCCTGGGCCTGCGATGCGGGCCGCTCCGTGATCTTGTCACCGAGTGTCCGAGACTTTGCCGTCAGCCTTGCGTGCGAAGGCGGATGCCAGAGCGGTGCCAGCTCCGGGTCGCCGCCGGATCGCCCCCCGAGCCCGAAGGCGCTTCGCACACTTTCCGGCCTGCTCGCGGGGATATCTCCCGGGAGAGTCCGACATGACCACGACCGACGTTCTGCAGAACCCCGCCGCGCCGGGTGAGATCGACCCTGAGCGCAGGCGTTTCCTCATCGGCGCGACCTCTGTCGTCGGCGCCGCCGCCGTCGTCGGCGCCGCCGTGCCCTTCGTGGCCTCCTGGCAGCCGAGCGCGAAGGCGCGTGCCGCCGGCGGCCCGGTCCGCATCGACGTCGGCAAGCTCGGTCCCGGCGAGATCCTCGGCCCGATCCCCGAGTGGCGCGGCCAGCCGATCTTCGTCGTGCACCGGACCCCGCCGATGCTCGCGGCGCTCGAGGCGACTGATGTCGTGCTCGTCGATCCGCTTTCCGAGCGTGCCTCGCAGCAGCCGGCTTACGCCGCGAACCCCTGGCGGTCGCGCGCGGAGCATCGCGCCTTCGTGGTCCTGGTCGGCATCTGCACCCACCTCGGATGCTCGCCGAAGTACTACGGCGAGGTCGGGCCGCAGCCCTTCGAGGCGAACTGGCAGGGTGGCTTCTTCTGCCCGTGCCACGGCTCGAAGTTCGATCTCGCGGGACGCGTCTACACGGGTGTACCGGCGCCTTCGAACCTGGTGGTGCCACCTCACATGTTCGAGTCCGACGCCGTGCTCGTCGTCGGTATGGACGAGGAAGGTCAGGCCTGACGCCGCGGTTCCACGTCCGGCGCGGCTGGCGCTGCGCCACCTGTGGTGCGGAGCGGCTGGTAATAGCCTCCGACTATCGATTGGATAAGAACAAACAGCTATATGCTTTTTATTTTTCGGAATAAGGTTGCGTCATCGAACCGCGGCGACAGCCCGTCCCGCTCGATCGACGCCAGGAGCATCATCATGGAAACGACGACCCAGACCTCCATCGGCCTCCCCCGGCTCAACGAACCGGCGCCGGCCTTTCGCGCACGAACCACGCACGGCGAGCGCAGCCTCGAGGACTACCGAGGGAAGTGGCTCGTGCTGTTCTCCCACCCGGCGGACTTCACGCCCGTGTGCACCACCGAGTTCATGGCCTTCGCCCGCGCCCAGGAGCAGTTCGCAGCCCTGAACTGCGAGCTGCTCGGCCTGTCCATCGACAGTCACTACGCCCACATCGCCTGGGTACGCAGCATCCGCGACAATTTCGGCGTCGAGGTGAACTTCCCGATCATCGAGGACCTGTCCATGAGCGTGGCCACGGCCTACGGGATGATCCAGCCCGGCGCATCGGACACCGCGGCCGTGCGCGCGACCTTCCTGATCGACCCCGAGGGCGTGCTCCGGGCGATGGTCTACTACCCCATGAGCAACGGCCGCTCCATCGCCGAGTTCCTGCGCCTGCTCGCGGCGCTGCAGACCGCGGACGCCCACGGTGTCGCGACGCCGGAGAACTGGCAGCCCGGCGATGCGGTCATCGTGCCGCCGCCGCAGACCTGTGCAGCCGCCGACGCCCGCGCCTCGGAGGGCTACGAGTACACGGACTGGTACTTCTCGAAGCGCTCGCTCTGAGCCCGACGCCGGCCCGCGATGCGGGCCGGCCGCTCCCTCACGCGCTCTCTCGCAGAGATGGAGATCGATCATGGACGCACGTATCGAAGGCTTCTTCGACCCGCAGACACATACCGTGTCCTACGTGCTCGCCGATCCGGCCACGGGGCGCTGCGCGATCATCGACCCGGTCTGGGACTACGACGCGGCCTCGGGCCGCACGGCGACCGGCACGGTGGAACGCATCGCCCGTCACGTCGAGGAACACGACCTCCGGGTCGAGCTGATCCTCGAGACGCACGCGCACGCCGATCACCTCAGCGCATCGCAGTTCCTGAAGCGGCGCTTCCAGGCGCCGCTCGCCATCGGCGCGCACATCGTCGAGGTGCAGCGGGTATTCCGGCGCGTGTTTCACATCGACGGCGACGAGATCGATCAGTACGCCTTCGACCGGCTGCTCCAGGACGGCGAGACCTTCACCGTCGGCGACCTCGAACTGCGTGCCATGCACACGCCCGGGCACACGCCCGCCTGCATGGCCTACGTCGGCGACGGCTATGCCTTCGTGGGTGACACGCTGTTCATGCCGGACTACGGCACTGCGCGCACGGACTTTCCGGGCGGCGACGCGCGGACGCTCTACCGTTCGATCCAGCGACTCTACGCGCTGCCGGAGGAGACACGCCTGTACCTCTGCCACGACTACCTGCCCGACGCAGGGCGCGATGAATTCCGCTGGGTCACGACGGTCGCCGAAGAGCGGCGGCACAACATCCACGTTCACGATGGCATCGACGAAGACGCGTTCGTGCGCATGCGTGAGGCCCGCGACGCGGGGCTGGCGCTGCCGAAACTGCTCGTGCCTTCCGTGCAGGTGAACATCCGCGGCGGGCACCTGCCGGCACCAGAGTCCAACGGCGTGTCCTACATCAAGGTGCCGGTCGACCAGCTGTGAGACGCCGGACCCGGAAAGGGCCGGGGTGATACGAGGCGCCCGGGTAAGCGAGGTCCTCCGGGACGCCGGCCCCGTCAGCTCTCGTCGAGGGCCTTGCGCAGTGCATCGGCCATGGTGCCGCCGGCCGGCTGGGACGCCGGCGGGCCCTTGCGCTCGCCGCCGCGCTGGCCGCCGCGCTGGCCGCCCTGCGGCCCGCGGCCCCGGCGTCCACCGCTGCGCTCGGCCCGAGCTGCAGCTTCCGCCTTGCCGCGACCGTCGCGTGCCGCGTCCTCGCTGTCCGGCGAACGCATGGAGAGCGCGATGCGACGTCGTTCCAGGTCCACCTCCACGACGCGGACCTTCACGACCTGCCCTGCCCGGACCACGTCGCGCGGGTCCTTCACGAAGCGATCCGCGAGCTGGGAGATGTGCACGAGACCGTCCTGGTGCACGCCCACGTCCACGAAGGCGCCGAAGTTGGTGACGTTGCTGACCACGCCCTCGAGCGTCATGCCCGGTTGCAGGTCCTCGAGCTTCTCGACGCCGTCGGCGAAGCTGGCCGTGACGAACTCGGGCCGCGGGTCCCGCCCGGGCTTCTCCAGCTCCGCGAGGATGTCCTGCACCGTGGGCAGGCCGAAGCGTTCGTCCGTGTAGCGCTGCGCGTCGATGCCGCCGAGGCGGCCGGCGAGGGCCCCGGGGCGGGCGTCGGCGCCGAGATCCTCGAGGATGCGTCGCGCGACCGGATAGGCTTCCGGGTGCACGGCGGACGCGTCGAGGGGCTCTTCGCCACCGGTGATGCGCAGGAAGCCCGCCGCCTGTTCGAAGGTCTTCGGGCCGAGGCGCGGGACGTCGAGGACCTCCGCGCGGGTGCGGAAGGGGCCCTCCCGGTCGCGCCTGGCGACGATGGCGTCGGCGAGCGTCGGGCCCACGCCGGCGACGCGGGCGAGGAGCGGGGCGGAGGCGGTGTTGAGGTCGACGCCGACGCGGTTCACGCAGTCCTCCACCACGCCGTCGAGGGTGCGCGCGAGCTGCACCTGGCTGACGTCGTGCTGGTACTGACCGACGCCGATGGCCTTCGGCTCTATCTTCACGAGCTCGGCGAGCGGATCCTGCAGGCGTCGGGCGATGGAGACCGCGCCGCGCAGGCTCACGTCCAGCTCCGGGAACTCGCGTGCGGCCAGCTCGGAGGCGGAATAGACGGAAGCGCCGGCCTCGGAGACGACGAGCTTCTCGAGGCGCACGCCCTCGAGGCCCCGGCGGAGCTCCTCCACGAGCTGCTCGGTTTCGCGGGAGGCCGTACCGTTGCCGATGGCGACGAGTTCCACGCCGTGGCGCTTCACCAGCGCGGCGAGCGTCGCGAGGCTGCCGGCGCGGTCCTTCCTGGGCTGGAAGGGATAGATGGTCGCCGTGTCCACGAGCTTGCCCGTGGCGTCCACCACCGCGACCTTGACGCCGGTGCGGATGCCCGGGTCGAGGCCCATCGTGCACTTCGCACCGGCCGGCGCCGCCAGCAGCAGATCCTCGAGGTTGCGGCCGAACACCGCTATGGCTTCGGTCTCCGCACGCTGGCGCAGTTCCGTGACGAGCTCGGTCTCGAGCTGCCACTGCAGCTTCACGCGCCAGGCGAAGCGCACGGCATCGAGCAGGAAGCGATCGCTCGGGCGGCCCCGGTCCTCGATGGCGAAGTGCGTCGCGATGGTGGATTCGCAGGGGGAGGGACCGAAGTCCTCGCGCGCCTCGGCCTCGATCTCCGCCGGCAGGCGCAGATCGAAGCGCAGCACGCCCTCCTTGCGCCCGCGCAGGAAGGCCAGGGCGCGGTGCGAGGGCACCGCCGCGATGGCCTCGTCGTGCTCGAACCAGTCGCGGAACTTCGCCCCTTCCGTCTCCTTGCCCTCGGCGACCCGTACGCGCAGCACGCCTTCCGCGGCCAGGCGTGCGCGCAGGCGTCCGACCAGGTCGGCGTCCTCGGCGAAGCACTCCATGAGCACGGCGCGCGCGCCCTCGAGGGCTGCCGTGACGTCCGGCACGCCGGGATTCTCGTCGCCGGCTTCGGTGGTGAAGGCCGGCTTCAGGAAGCCCTCGGCCTCGGCCTTCGGGTCGAGCGTCGGATCGCCGAGGAGCCGCTCCGCGAGCACGTCGAGGCCCGCTTCCATGGCGATCTGCGCCTTGGTCCGGCGCTTCGGCCGGTAGGGGAGATAGAGGTCCTCGAGGCGCTGGCGCGTCTCGGCCGACCGCAGCGCCTTCTCCAGCTCCGGCGTGAGCCTGCCCTGTTCCTCCACGGAGGCGATGACCGCGGCCCGTCGGTCCTCGAGCTCGCGCAGGTAGCCGAGACGCTCTTCGAGGCGGCGCAGCTGCGTGTCGTCGAGGCCGCCCGTGACCTCCTTCCGGTAGCGGGCCACGAAGGGCACGGTGGCGCCCTCGTCGAAGAGCCCGATGGCGGCGGAGACCTGGCGTTCGGCGACGCCGAGTTCGATGGCGAGGCGGGCTTCGATCGGCGGCAGCATGCGGCGGCGGGTGTCCTCTGTGACGGGGTGGGGCGCGAAGGCCGCGCATGATGTCGATTCGCCCGGGACGGCTCAACGGGTGGCGACGGATGGCCCTCGGGAGACCTGCGAGACCCGGTGGTAGACTCGCGTCCCCGCGAACTCAGGGAGGGCCTCACGAGGCATGAACGAGCGCTACCGCAAGCCCTTGCCGGGCACAGATCTCGACTTCTTCGACACCCGTGAAGCCGTGGAGGCCATCGAGGCCGGGGCCTGGGACAAGCTGCCCTACACCTCGCGCATCCTCGCCGAGCAGCTCGTGCGGCGCTGTGACCCCGAGAGTCTCGAAGCCAGCCTGCGCCAGATCGTCGAGCGCAGGCGCGAGCTCGACTTCCCCTGGTATCCCGCGCGGGTGGTGTGCCACGACATCCTCGGTCAGACGGCGCTGGTGGACCTCGCTGGCCTGCGCGACGCGATCGCGGAGCGGGGCGGCGATCCCGCCAAGGTCAATCCCGTGGTGCCGACGCAGCTCATCGTCGACCACTCGCTCGCCGTCGAGCATCCGGGTTTCGAGGAAGGGGCCTTCGAGAAGAACCGCGAGGTGGAGGAGCGCCGCAACGCGGACCGCTTCCACTTCATCAACTGGTGCAAGGACGCCTTCGAGAACGTCGACGTGATCCCGCCGGGCAACGGCATCATGCACCAGATCAACCTGGAGAAGATGTCGCCCGTGGTGCAGGTCGAGGACGGCGTCGCCTATCCCGACACCTGCGTCGGGACGGATTCGCACACACCCATGGTCGACGCCCTGGGCGTCATCTCCGTCGGCGTCGGGGGCCTCGAGGCCGAGACCGTCATGCTCGGCCGGCCCTCCATGATGCGCCTGCCCGACATCGTCGGCGTGGAGCTGACGGGCAGACTGGCCCCGGGTGTCACCGGGACGGACCTCGTCCTGTCGCTCACCGAGTTCCTGCGCCGCGAACGCGTCGTCGGCGCCTACCTCGAGTTCTACGGCGAGGGTGCGGACAGCCTCACGGTCGGCGATCGCGCCACGATCTCGAACATGACACCCGAGTACGGCGCCACGGCGGCGATGTTCTACATCGACGACATGACGCTCGACTATCTGCGCCTCACCGGTCGCGCGGACGATCAGGTCGCGCTCGTGGAGCAGTATGCGAAGCACACGGGCCTCTGGGCCGACGCGCTCGCGCAGGCGGAGTACGAGCGCGTGCTGCGCTTCGATCTGTCCGAGGTGACGCGCACGCTGGCCGGCCCCTCGAACCCGCACGCCAAGCTGCCCGTTTCCGAACTCGCCGCGCGCGGCATCGCCGGTCCCTGGGAGGAGAAGGCGGGCGAGATGCCCGACGGCGCCGTGATCATCGCTGCGATCACGAGCTGCACCAACACCTCCAATCCCCGCAACATGGTCGCCGCCGGACTCATCGCGCGGAACGCCAATCGCCTCGGCCTGACGCGCAAGCCCTGGGTGAAGACTTCCCTCGCGCCGGGCTCGAAGACCGTGAAGACCTATCTCGCGGAGGCCGACCTGCTGCCCGAACTCGAGCAGCTCGGCTTCGGCGTCGTGGCCTTCGCCTGCACGACCTGCAACGGCATGAGTGGCGCCCTCGACCCGAAGATCCAGCAGGAGATCATCGACCGCGATCTCTACTCGGTCGCCGTGCTGTCCGGGAATCGCAACTTCGATGGACGTATCCACCCCTACGCGAAGCAGGCCTTCCTCGCCTCGCCGCCGCTCGTGGTCGCCTATGCCATCGCCGGGACGATCCGCTTCGACATCGAACAGGACGCCCTCGGCCACGACGCGGACGGCAAGCCGATCACGCTCAAGGACATCTGGCCGACGGACGAGGAGATCGACGCGGTCGTGAAGGCGTCCGTGAAGCCGGAGCAGTTCCACGAGGTCTACGACCCCATGTTCCTGAAGGTCGCGGACGTGACGGACGCGGTCTCGCCGCTCTACGCCTGGCGGGAGATGAGCACCTACATCCGCCGGCCGCCGTACTGGGAGGGTGCGCTCGCGAAGCCGCGGACCCTGTCGGACATGCGTCCGCTCGCGGTCCTCGGCGACAACATCACCACCGACCACCTCTCGCCGTCGAACGCGATCCTGGCGTCGAGCGCGGCGGGCGAGTACCTGGCGAAGATGGGCCTGCCGGAAGAGGACTTCAATTCCTACGCCACGCACCGCGGTGATCACCTCACGGCGCAGCGCGCGACCTTCGCGAACCCGAAGCTGCTCAACGAGATGTGCCGTGACGAGAACGGCGAGGTGCGGCAGGGGTCCCTCGCGCGGCTCGAGCCGGAAGGGAAGGTCATGCGCATGTGGGAGGTCATCGAGGCCTACATGGAGCGCGGCCAGCCCCTGTGCATCATCGCCGGCGCCGACTACGGCCAGGGTTCGTCCCGCGACTGGGCGGCCAAGGGCGTGCGTCTGGCCGGGGTGGAGGTCATCGTCGCGGAGGGCTTCGAGCGCATCCATCGCACGAACCTCATCGGCATGGGCGTCCTGCCGCTCCAGTTCCTGGAAGGCGAGACGCGCGAGACCTACGGCATAGACGGCACCGAGCGCTTCAGCGTCCGCGGCGAGCTCGCGCCGGGCTCGCGCATGACGCTCGTCATCACGCGCACCGACGGCGAGACGGTCGAGGTTCCGGTGACGAGCCGCCTCGACACGGCGGAGGAACTGCGCGTGTACGAGGCCGGCGGCGTGCTGCAGCGCTTCGCCCAGGACTTTCTCGAGTCGGAGGTCGCGGCATGAGCACCGCACCGCAGCGGCGCATTCCGGCCACCTACATGCGTGGCGGCACGTCCAAGGGCGTGTTCTTCCGTCTCGAGGACCTGCCGGAGGAGGCGCAGGTCCCCGGCGAGGCCCGCGACGCCCTGTGCCTGCGCGTGTTCGGCTCGCCCGATCCCTACGGCAAGCACACGGACGGCATGGGCGGTGCGACGTCGAGCACGTCGAAGATCGTCATCGTCTCGCCGAGCAGCGAGCCGGGTCACGACGTCGACTATCTCTTCGGTCAGGTGTCCATCGATCAGCCCTTCGTGGACTGGTCCGGCAACTGCGGCAACCTCTCCGCCGCCGTCGGCCCCTTCGCCATCGCTTCCGGCTACATCGACGCGGCGAAGGTCCCGGAGAACGGCACCTGCGAGGTGCGTATCTGGCAGGCCAACATCCACAAGACGATCCTGAACCAGGTGCCGATCACCGACGGCGCCGTGCAGGAGACCGGGGACTTCGAACTCGACGGGGTGACCTTCCCCGCTGCCGAGGTGCCCGTGGACTTCATGAGCCCCGTCGATCCCGACGAGGCACTGTTCCCGACCGGCCGCCTCGTCGACGAGCTCGAGGTGCCCGGCGTGGGAACGCTCGAGGCCACCATGATCACTGCGGGCATCCCGACGATCTTCGTGAAGGCCGAAGCCATCGGCTACACGGGCTGCGAGCTGCAGGACGACATCAACGGCGATGCGGCAGCCCTCGAGAAGTTCGAGCAGATCCGCGCGCACGGCGCCGTGGCCATGGGGCTCATCGACGACGTGAGCGAGGCGGCCTCGCGGCAGCACACGCCGAAGGTCGCCTTCGTGGCGCCGCCGCAGGACTATGCGGCGTCGAGCGGCAAGGCGGTGACGGTCGGCGAGATCGATCTCAATGTGCGTGCCCTGTCCATGGGCAAGCTGCACCACGCCATGATGGGCACTGCCGCCGTGGCGATCGCCGCGGCGGCTGCCGTGCCCGGTACGCTCGTGAACCTGGCAGCCGGTGGCGGCGAGCGTGATTCCGTGACCTTCGGCCATCCTTCCGGCACGCTACGCGTCGGCGCCGAGGCGGCTCGCGAGGGCGAGGCCTGGCAGGTGACGCGCGTGCGGATGTCGCGGAGCGCGCGTGTGCTCATGGAAGGCCTGGTCAGGATCCCCTAGTGCCTGCGCCCCGGGGTCGGGGTGATGTGCGTCCCCTCGCCGCCGTGAGTCTGGAGCAGATCGCCCGAGTCCTGCTCGATGAAGCCAGTCCGCAACATCTGGTCGAAGCGGCGCTCGATCGCTACAGCCGCATCTGCGCGGAGGCCACCGGCGTCGTGCCCGATGCCGGTTTCGGCGCCTGGGAAGAGGACCGCTTCCTCGACAGCGGCATCGCCATCAGCCCCCGAGCGGCCGCCAACTGCGTGACCGACTATCGACGGACGCTCGTGTTCCTCCGCGCCGTGCACGCGGCGCTCACGAAGCTCCAGGCCACGCATGACACCGGCGTCGTGGACGTGCTCTACGCCGGCTGCGGCCCCTGGGCGACCCTGCTGCTCCCCCTGCTCGATGAGTTTCCGCCGGAGCGCTTGCGCGTCCGTCTTCTCGATGCGCATGCGAGCGCGCTCGAGAGCGTGCGACGGCTGGTCGAGCTGTTCGGACTCGAGGCCCATGCGATCAGCACGGAGGTCGCCGACGCGAGCATCTACCGATGCACCGTCGCACCGCAGCTGATCGTCGCGGAGACGATGCACAAGGCGCTCGAGCAGGAGCCTCAGTACGCGGTCACCGCCAACCTGGCGCCGCAGCTGGCGCCCGACGGCATCTTCGTCCCGGAGCGGATCGACGTCGATCTCTGCGTGTCCCGCGACGGGGCGCGCCAGCGGCTCGGCCGGCTGCTGTCGCTGTCGGCACAGGTCCATCCGGTTCCCGAACCCGTTTGGCTCCCCGTGCCTTCCGGGCTGGACGTCGATGCCGGACAGCTGGAGCTCGTCACCTCCATCCGGGTCTTCGAGGATCACTGGCTCCTGCCCGGCGAGGCGCACATCACTCTGCCCCGTCCCTGTCCCGGCCTGCTGCCGCTCGCGGCCGGCGCGCGCCTGCGGGTCGAGTTCCGCTGCGGAACCTTCCCGGTCTTCGAGATCGGCAGCGAAGCACCCCCGGCGGCGGCGCCCTGAAGCTCGCGGCGCAGCGTCGCCGTCCGCAGCGGCCGCCCGGTGCCGTGCCCTAGCGTGCCGCCTCGGTGACGAAGCCCTCGTAGCCCGCGTCGGCCACCTCCTCGAGTCGGTCGAAGTACTGCGATCCACGCAGGTGGCCGAGGAACTGTCTGGGCTTGCCGGGGATGTTGGCGCCGAGGTACCAGGAGTCGGTGCGCGGATAGAGCGTGCGCTCGGCGATGCCGTCGATCTCCGCGTCCCAGAGGGCTTCCGCCTCCGCCGTGGCTTCGATCGCACCGAGTCCCTGCGCGCGGAGATGGCAGATGCAGCGGCCGATCCAGTCCGCCGTGCGCTCGCCGCCGAGCGGCATCGTGAAGAACACGCCCGGCGCACCCGGACCGTGGATCATGAACAGGTTCGGGAAGCCGGCGATGGCGGTGCCGAAGTAGTTGTCGAAGCGCTCGGCCCACTTGTCCGCTAGGCGCAGGCCATCCCGACCCTGCGGATTCAACTGCAGCATGGAGCCGCTCACGGCGTCGAAGCCGGTCGCGAGCACCAGCATGTCGATCGGGTGTTCTCCGGAGCGCGTGCGGATGCCGGACGGGGTGAACGTCTCGATGGGGTCCTCGCGCAGGTCGACGAGCGAGACGTTCGGTCGGTTGTAGGTCTCGAAGTAGCCATTGTCGAGGATCATGCGCTTCGTGCCGATGAAGTAGCTCGGCATGAGCCTGCGCGCCGTGTCCTCGTCGCGGACCGTCGCACGGATCTTGCCGCGCACGAACTCGGACACTTCCTCGTTCAGCGCCTCGTCGGCGAGCACGCCGCGATAGCTGTCGATGAGCAGATGCAGGCCACCCTCGGCCCACATCGCCTCGTAGCGCGCGTGCCGCTCCTCGGCCGTCGCGTCCCGGGCGCGCAGTTTCGTGGTGGGGAAGGGCCAGCCGCCGCGGCGGTTCATGGAAGTCCGGAAGTCGTCCCAGCCTGATCGGTACGCTGCGCGCTCCGCGTCCGTCATGGGGCGATTGCGAGCGGGCAGGGCGTACTGCGGCGTGCGCTGGAACACGGTGAGGTGCGCGGCCGTCTTCGCGATCTCCGGGATCGCCTGGATGCCGGACGAGCCGGTGCCGATCACCGCGATGCGCTTGCCGTCGAAGGAGACGGGCTCGTGGGGCCAGCGACCCGTGTGATGGCACTCGCCGGCGAAGTCGTCGATACCCGGGATGTCCGGTCGGTTCGCGACGAACAGGGCGCCCGTGGCGCAGATCAGGAACTGGGCGGACGCGGTCTCCCCGGTGTGCGTCTCGATCGTCCAGCACTGCGCGGTCTCGTCATAGCGCGCATCGGTGATCCAGGTGTCGAACTGGATGTCCCTGCGCAGATCGAAGCGATCGGCGACGTGCTCGAGATAGGACAGGACCGTCGCCTGCGAGGCCTGGGTCTCGGGCCAGTCCCATTCGTCCACCAGTTCCCGCGAGAAGGTGTAGGCATAGAACGGACTGCTCGGCGCATCCACGCGCGCGCCGGGATAGCGGTTGTACCACCAGGTCCCGCCGACGCCTCCGGCGCCGTCGAAGACCAGGACCGAGAGTCCGAGTTCGTCGCGCAGATGGTGAAGTGCATAGAGGCCCCCGAAGCCGGAACCGATGACGATCGCGTCGTAGCGCTCCATGGCGAGCCCTCCCGTGCCCTGTGCGCGCAGCGTACCGGTAGCTCGGGCCATGCCGAACCTCGGCCGAGCTGGCGTCGAATGACTCGCTTCCGGTTCCTGCCGAGGGGACACGCCATCCCCGTCGGCCGCTGGCGTTCGCCTCAGGTCCGCAGCGTGACCGGCAGTTCCCGGATGCCATGGATGAAGCTGGAGGCGAGGCCCACTGGCTCGCCGGTCACCTCGACCTTTCCGAAGCGCTTCAGGATCTCCTCCCAGATCGTGCGCAGCTGCATCTCTGCGAGGCGATTGCCTACGCAGCGATGGATGCCGTAGCCGAAGGAGGTGTGCTGGCGCGCGTTGGGCCGATCGATGCGGAAGCTGTTCGCATCGGGCATGGCGTCCTCGTCACGGTTGCCCGAGATGTACCACATGGCGACCCGGTCGCCAGCGCGGATCGTCTTGCCGCCGAGCTCCACGTCCTGCGTGGCCGTGCGCGCCATGTGTGCGACCGGCGACTGCCAGCGGATGATCTCCGAGACCATGTTCGGAATGACGGACGGATCCTGGATGAGCTTCTCGTACTGATCCGGGTTCTGGTTCAGGGCAAGCACGCCACCGGTGATGGAATTCCGCGTGGTGTCGTTGCCACCGACGATGAGCAGCATGATGTTGCCGAGGAACTCGGCGTCGTCCATGTCCCGCGTCGACGGGTCGTGCGCCATCATCGAGAGCAGATCGAACTTCGGCGGCTGGTTCTTGCGTTCCTCGAAGTAGCCGCGGAAGTAGTCGCGGCACTCGAACAGCTTCTGGAAGCCGACGGTGAAGTCCGCGTACTCGTCCGGGTCCGAGAGCGACTGGATGGTGTCGGACCAGTCGATGAGCTTCAGCCGATCCTCCTGGGGCACGTCGAAGAGCGTCGCGAGCATCTGGCCCGTGAGTTCCACGGACACGTGGCGCACCCAGTTGAACTCCTCGCCGCGCGGCAGCGCGTCGAGGATCTTCGCGGCGCGCTCACGGATCAGGGGCTCCAGGTCCGCGAGCTGGCGCGGCGCGAACAGCGGCGTGATCACCTTGCGCTGCTCGTCGTGCTTCGGCTGGTCCTCGGCGATGAACATGGGCAGCTGGTACTCGTCCTCGCGCTGCGGCATGCCGGCGATGGAGATGCCGCCGGTCTTCGCCGAGGAGGAGAACAGCTTGTGGTTCTGGTCGACGAACTTGATGTCCTCGTACTTCGTCACGGCCCAGTAGGGTCCGAACTGGCTGTGCTCCACGAAGTGCACGGGATCCTCGGCGCGCAGGCGCTCGAAGTGCTTCCAGTGGGTGCCGTGCAGGAACAGGGCCGGATGGGAGGGATCCATCTCGTCGAGCGGGAGCGCGTAGGGGTCGTGGTGCGGGTCGATGGCCCAGGCGTCGGCGTAGATGCGGTTGTTGAGCGCATCGGAGCGTTCCGCGCGCATGCGGAGCAGCTTCTCGCGCTCCCCGCGCGTGCTGTTCAGATAGGGGCTCATGGTCGTCTCCCACCCTTGGAATCCCGGTGGGCGATCATGCAGGGAAGGTCCGGCCGCCGCCACGTCGGCGGCAGCGGCCGCTGCGGTCAGCGGTCGCGCTTCGCCTTGCCGCGATTCGGGCGCGGGGTGCTGCGCGGGCCCTTGCGATTCGCGGGGCCGTCCTTCTTCCGGGTCGGCTTGCGCGGTCCCGAGGGGCGCTTCGCGCCGCGGCGGACGGCCTGGATCGGATCGTCCGCCTCGGCCCCGGGCTCCTCGTCTGCCCGGCGCAGGCCCAGCGGAACGCTGCGTACGCGCACGCGCCGGAGGATCTGCATCAGTTCCCGGGGCATGCCCACAGGCAGTTCGACGGTGCTGTGGTGGTCGAAGAGGCGGATGCGGCCGATGTGCTTGCTGTCGAGTTCGGCTTCGTTGGCGATCGCCCCGACGATGTCGCCGGGCTGCACGCCGTGCTCGCGGCCGACGGACAGATGGAACAGCTCCAGTTCCGGGGCGTCTGTCGCCTCGCCTTTCGCCGACGGCGACGGGGCAGCGGTGCGTTCGCGGCGGGGCGCGCGCTCCGGGCGTTCGCTCCGAGGTGGCCGACCCGAGGATTCCTCGAAGGGCGCCGCTTCGGGTTCCTTCTTCGGTCCGCCCGGGTCGCGCTGCGCCATCCAGGCGAGGGCCGCGGCGACCTGATAGAGATCGGCGCCCGTTTCCTCGAGATAGTCGCGCAGCAGGTTCTCCTGAGGCCGCAGGGGCACCTCGGCGAGTACGGTGCTGATCTCCTCCTTGAAGCGTCCCGTGCGGATCCGCTCGACCTCCGCCTTGCTGGGGAGTTCGAGGGGCGTCATCTTCTGACCCGTCGCGCGCTCGATGGACGCCAGCATGCGCCGTTCGCGCGGCGCCACGAACAGGATCGCCGCGCCGGCACGCCCGGCGCGCCCCGTGCGGCCGATGCGGTGGACGTAGGCTTCCGTGTCGTAAGGGATGTCGTAGTTGATCACGTGGCTGATGCGCGCCACGTCGATGCCGCGGGCGGCCACGTCCGTCGCGACCAGGATGTCGACGGCGCCGCTCTTCAGGCGCGCGATCGTCGCTTCACGCTGGGCCTGGGTCATGTCGCCGTTGATCGCCGCGGCGTCGTGGCCCCGCGCCTCGAGACGCGATGCCAGATTCTCGCTCGCGATCTTGGTACGCACGAAGACGATGACGCCGTCATGGTCCGTCGCCTCGAGAATGCGCGTGATCGCGTCGAGCTTGCTCGTGTCCGCGACCAGCCAGAAGGACTGCTCGACACGCTCCACGGTCGAGGTGCGCGAGGCGATGCGGATCTGCGCCGGCTCGCGCAGGTGCGTGTCGGCCACGCGGCGGATCGGCGCCGGCATGGTCGCGGAGAACAGCGCCACCTGCCGGCTGTCCGGCGTGTGCTCGAGGATCCACTGCACGTCGTCGATGAAGCCCATGCGCAGCATCTCGTCGGCCTCGTCCAGGACCACGGTGCGTAGTGCATCGAGCTTCAGCGTGCCGCGGCGCAGGTGATCCATGACCCGGCCGGGCGTACCCACCACCACGTGCGCGCCGCGCTGAAGCTGGCGCAGCTGGATGCCCATGCTCTGGCCGCCGTAGATGGGCAGCACGTGGAAGCCCTTCATGGCCGCGGCGTAGCTCTGGAAGGCTTCGGCCACCTGGATCGCGAGCTCGCGCGTCGGCGCGAGCACGAGGACCTGTGGCTGGCGTCGCTTCACGTCGAGGCGCGAGAGCAGCGGCAGTGCGAAGGCCGCGGTCTTGCCGGTGCCTGTCTGGGCCGTGCCGAGCAGGTCGCGACCCTCCAGCAACGGCGGAATACTCTGGGCCTGGATCGGGGTCGGGTGCTCGTAGCCGACGCGTTCGAGGGCTTCGAGGACCGCGGCGGAAAGGCCCAGGTCGGCGAAGCGCGGCGTGTCTTCGGTGCTCATGGCGGACTCGAAAGGGACGGGGCGCGATTCCGGCAGGGAAGGTCGCGGGCGGGCAGGGCGCGGATCATACGTGGCCGCAGGCCGCGCAGACAGTCCGGACGCGAGCGCCGCGCGAACCGTCAGCGCCCGCGCCAGACCGGCGGGCGCTTCTCGGCGAAGGCGCGCGGGCCCTCGACCGTGTCCTCCGCGCCGCGCCAGCGCGCGAAGGCGGGATAGTCGCCCTGGCGGGCGAGCGCGTCGGCGAGCGACGGTTCGTCGAGGCCGCGGAGCATGGCTTCCTTCGAAGCGCGCAGGGACAGGGGAGCGCCCTGCAGCAGCTCGCCGCACCAGCGCTCGACGGCTGCGTCCAGTTCGCCATCCGGGACCACCTCGTTCACGAAGCCGAGGCGTTCGCCCTCCGCGGCGCTCACGCGACGGGCCGCGAGCACCATGCCCATGGCCTGCTTGAGGCCGATCTGCCGCGCGAGTCGGTGCAGGCCGCCGCCGAGGGCGACTGCACCGACGCGCGGTTCGGGCAGACCGAAGACCGCACTCTCGGAGGCGAGGATCAGGTCGCAGGCGAGCGCGAGCTCGAAGCCACCGCCGAGGCAGATGCCCTGCACCGCGGCGATGACGGGCTTGGCGAGGTCGAAGCGCTCGACGAGGCCTGCGTAACCGTGAGGAGGACAGGGCGCGCGGCCGACCTCGGCACGCTCCTTCAGATCCGAGCCCGCGCAGAAGGCGCGATCGCCGGCGCCGGAGACGACGGCGAGGAACAGCGCGTCGTCCGCGGCGAACGTGTCGAACGCGTGCTCCAGCTCTTCATGCATGCGGATGCTGACGGCGTTCATCACCGCCGGGCGGTGCAGCTCGATGTGCATGACGCGCTCGCGTCGCTCGACGCGCAGGCACTCGTAATCCATGGCCGGTCCCTTCCCTTCGGCTCGAGGGCCGCATGCTACCCTCCGGCGCTGCTCGCATGCGCTGCTGCAACGGGGGACCCCATGCGCCGAATCCTTCTCGCCACGATGCTGATCGCGCTCGCGGTGGCGGCCCAGGCCGACATCGACCGCAGCACCATTCCGGCTCACCTCAAGGCCCTCGAGTGGCGCGAGGTCGGTCCCTACCGCGGCGGCCGTTCTGCCGCCGTCGTCGGCATTCCCTCCGACCGCGACACCTACTACATGGGTGCCACGGGGGGCGGCGTCTGGAAGACGGCGGACGGCGGCGCGCACTGGCACAACGTCTCGGACGGCTACTTCGGCGGTTCCGCCGGCGCGGTCGCCGTGTCCGAGTGGGATCCCAACGTCGTGTACGTGGGCCTCGGCGAGAAGACCGTGCGCGGCAACGTGTCCCCGGGCGACGGGCTATGGAAGTCCACGGACGCCGGCGACAGCTGGACGAGGCTCGGCCTCGAGGACACGCAGCACATCGCCCGGATCCGCATCCACCCGCGTGACCCCGATCTCGTCTACGTCGCCGCCATGGGGCACCTGTTCGGCCCGAACGACGAGCGTGGCGTGTTCCGAAGCCGCGATGGCGGCGAGAGCTGGGAGCAGGTGCTGTTCGTGAACGAGGACGCGGGCGCCGTCGATCTCGTCATGGATCCGACCAATCCGCGTATCCTCTATGCGAGCTTCTGGCGCGTTCGCCGCACGCCCTACAGCCTGGAGAGTGGCGGCGAGGGCTCCGGTCTCTGGAAGAGCACGGACGGCGGCGACAGCTGGGCGCTGCTGAGCGAGAACGAGGGCTTTCCGCAGGCGCCCCTCGGCATCATCGGCATCACCGTCTCGCCCACGGACAACCGCAACCTCTATGCCATCGTCGAGGCGGAGGAGGGCGGGGTGCTGCGCTCGCGCGACGGCGGCGAGAGCTGGACGCGTGTCAACGACGATCGCGACCTGCGCCAGCGCGCCTGGTACTACTCCCGCATCTATGCCGACCCGGCGGACGCGGAAGCGCTCTACGTGCTGAACGTGCGCTTCCACCGTTCGAAGGACGGCGGCAAGTCCTTCTCCGAGATCGACACGCCCCACGGTGACAACCACGACCTGTGGATCGATCCCGCCGATCCACTGCGCATGATCCAGTCCAACGACGGCGGCGCGAACGTCTCCGACGACGGCGGCGGCACCTGGTCGACGCAGGCCAACCAGCCGACGGCGCAGATGTATCGCGTCTCGACGGACAATGCCTTTCCCTACCGTCTCCTCGGCGGACAGCAGGACAACAGCGCGGTGCGCATCCGCTCGCGCTCCCTGCGCGGCAGCGTGATCGGGACCCGCGACTGGGAGCCGACGGCGGGCGGCGAGAGCGGTCACATCGTCGCCAAGCCCGACGATCCGGAGATCGTCGTCGGTGGCTCCTATGGCGGCTACCTGCGCCTCATCGACCACCGCACGGGCATCCAGCGGGCCCTCGACGTCTGGCCCGACAACCCCATGGGCTGGGCCGCCGCGGACATCAAGCACCGCTTCCAGTGGAACTTCCCCATCGCCTTCTCGAAGCACGATCCGGACGTGCTGTTCGTGGCCGCCGAGCGCGTCTTCCGCTCGGACGATCTCGGTCGCAGCTGGAGGGCGATCAGCCCGGACCTGACGCGGAACGACCTCTCGCGCATGGGTTCCTCCGGGGGGCCGATCACGAAGGACAACACCAGCATCGAGTACTACGGCACGGTGTTCGCGCTCGCGGAATCGCAGCACGAGGCCGGCGTGATGTGGGCGGGATCCGACGACGGGCGCATCCACCTGACGCGCGACGGCGGCGAGAGCTGGGCGGACGTCACGCCGCGGCGCATGCCCGAGTGGGCCATGATCAACAGCGTGGAGATCGACCCCTTCGAACCCGGCGGGGTCTATGTCGCCGCCACGCGCTACAAGTCCGACGATTTCCAGCCGATCCTCTTCAGGACCACGGACTGGGGCCGGCGCTGGACGCGCATCGACGACGGCATCCCGGATACGCACTTCACGCGCGTCGTCCGCGCGGATCCGGTGCGCCGCGGCCTGCTCTTCGCGGGTACGGAATTCGGCCTCTACCACTCGCTCGATGACGGCGACAGCTGGGCGCCCCTGCAACTCGATCTGCCGCTCGTGCCGATCACCGATCTCCTGGTGAAGGACGACGATCTCGTCGCCGCGACCCAGGGGCGGGGTTACTGGATCCTCGACGACCTGTCCGTGCTGCGGCAGCTCGAGGGCGACGATACGGCACTGCGACTCTACGAGCCCGGAACGACCTATCGACTCTCCGCCGGTGGGCGCGCGGACGATGCGGGTGCCGCCGGTACCAACCCCCATCCCGGCGTCACCATCTACTACGCCCTCGAGGAGGCCCTGGACGAGGACGCGGAGCTGGCGCTCGCGGTGTTCGAGGAAGGCGCGGAGGAGCCGATCTGGACCTGGACGCGCGAGCCGGCCGAAGCGGACGAGAACGGCGCCGGAGGTCGCAACGGTGCGCCGCGGACGGATGTGCTGACCGCCGAGGCGGGGCTCAACCGCCATGTCTGGGACCTGCGCTATCCGGGCATGTCGCGCTTCGACGACCTGATCCTCTGGTCCGACATGCGCGAGGGGCCCATGGCGGTCCCGGGTACCTACCGTCTCCGGCTCTCCGTCGGCGACGCGATGCAGGAAACGACCTTCGAAGTGCTGCCCGATCCGCGCTCGACGTCGACCGGCGCCGACTACACCGCACAGTTCGACTTCGTGATGGAGGCTCGAGACCTACTCTCGCGTACGCACGACGAGATCGTCCGCATCCGGTCCGTCCGCGAGCAGCTCGAGGCGATCGAGGACCGCCTCGACGACGAGCAAGGCGAGGACGCGGCCGATGCGCCCGTCCTGGAGGAGATCGAAGCCTTCCTCGCGCGCATCACGGCGATCGAGGAAGCGCTCTATCAGACGAAGAACCAGAGCCGTCAGGATCCGCTCAACTACCCGATCCGCCTCAACAACAAGCTGACGAGCCTCATGCGGGGCGTCGCGGCCGGCGACGCCGCGCCGACGGCGCAGGCGCTCGCCGTGAAGGCCGAGCTCTCGGCGGCGATCGAAGCGGAGCTCGAGGACCTCGCCGCGCTCTGGCGCGACGAGCTGCCGACCCTCGAGCGCCTCGTGGCGGAGCAGGGCCTCTCGCTGCTGGAGCTGCCGGCCCTGCCGGAACGATGAGGCGCGATCGGCGATGAGCGAGGCGATGCAGCGTTTCGGCTGGGGACACGTCAATCTGAACGTGGGGGAGCTCGACCGTTCCATCGCCTTCTACGAGCTGCTCGGGTTCTCGGTCTTCCTGCCGGGCATTCCCTACCTCGGGCTCGCGCGGCACGAGGCCAGGGCGCTCGACGACGCGCACGCGCAGCTGCTGGGGGTCGCACCCGGCACGCGCGGGCGCGCCTGCATCATGGAGCTGGGGGATGGCTTTCCGAAGCTGGACCTCACGGAACTCGACACGACTGCGCCCGCGCCGCCCCTCGGCACCGGTGACCGGGGTCTGGTGCGGCTCTGCCTCGTCTGTCAGGACCTCGAGGCCCAGCATGCGCGCCTGCTGGCGGCGGGCGTGCGGTTCCTGACCCCGCCGCGCACGGGTACCGACGGACTCGCCGAACTCGCCGTGTGCAGCGATCCGGACGGTACGCGGATCGAATTGCTGCAGCTGCATCTGGAGCGTGTCGCGGCCATGGGCGTCGAGCTCTGAGGGCCTGACCCGCGAGCCCGGCACGGAGTGATCTGATGGACCGGCTGGATCGGGACTGGAGGCTCGGGCTGCGCGTCGCCGGAGCTGTCGTGCTCGCGCTGGCGGGCCTGCGTGGGGCCCTGCTCGATACGGGGCTGCCGGATGCGATCGAGTTCCTGCTCGGCGTGCTCACCGGTGGGCTCGTGCTCGGTGTCGCATGGTTGGCCCTGGCCGGCGTCGTGCGCGCGCTGCGCGTCGTCCCGGCCAGGGGCCTGACGCTGATTCTCGCCATGCTCGCGACGCTGATCGCCCTCGACGAGTGGTCCGTCTCCGAGCTCTGGCGGGGCCTGCTCCAGCCGGGGAGCTGGGGCTGGCCCTTCCCGCCGTTCACGGGGCTCACGGTCACGGCGCTCGTCTGGGTCGTGCTCGCCTGTGCCTTCGGCGCGGTGGTGCTCTCACGCTCTCGCGGCGACGCCTTCGCACTCGCCTATCGCCCCGGGGGCGTGCTGCTGTTCGCCCTCGCCGCCACGTCCGTCGCGGCAGCGAGCTGGATCGTGCTGTCGCTCGTCGACGACGGCGCGGACCCATACGAGACGTCGTTCCGGACCCTCGGTCCGGACGTGCCGGTGGCCGTGACGCCGATCGACGCGCCGGACCCCGCTTCGCGGGGAGCTCACGAGGTCGTCCGGCTCTCCTATGGCGCAGGCGAGAATCCGCGGCGCCCCGAGTTCGGCCCGCGCCGCGACCTCACCTCCCGCACCGTCGACGCCCGAGGTCTGCTGCCGGAGTGGAAGGGCCTGCGCGGCCGGGCCCGGGAGCGCTACTGGGGCTTCGGTCTGGACGCGGCGCCCCTCAATGCGCTCGTGTGGGCGCCACGGGGAGAGGGGCCCTTTCCACTCGTGCTCGTGGTGCACGGCAACCACGGCATGGAGGACGTCTCCGACCCCGGCTATGCCTACCTCGGTGAACTGCTCGCCTCGCGGGGCTTCATCGTCGCCTCCGTCGACGAGAACTACGTCAACGGCAGCTGGAGCGGCGACTTCCGCGGCAGGGAGATGGCGCTCCGTGCCTGGCTGCTGCTGGAGCATCTCGCGCTCTGGCGCGACTGGAGCGTGGAGCACGGCCATCCCTTCGCCGGGCGCGTGGACATGGAGCGCATCGCGCTGGTCGGCCATTCGCGAGGCGGGGAGGCGGTCTCCATCGCCCATGCCTTCGATGCGCTGCCCCGTCATCCGGACGATGCGACGATCACCTTCGACTACGGCTTCGACATCGATGCGCTCGTCGCCATCGCTCAGGTGGACCAGCGCTACCAGCGGCGCGTGGAACTCGACGACACGAGCTTCCTGGCACTGCAGGGCAGCTACGACGCGGACGAGCCCGCCTTCCACGGCCTGCGGCAGTTCAACCGTATCGAGCTCACGCCGGGCAGTGGTCACTTCAAGGCCGGGCTCTACGTGCACGGTGCCAACCATGGCCAGTTCAACGAGGGCTGGGGGCGCAAGGACTACGGGCCACCGTCGTCCTGGCTGCTCAATCTCGCACCGATCATCGAGCCCGAGGTACAGCGTCGCGTCGCGGCAGTGTCGATCGCCGCTTTCCTCGAGGCGACGCTCCACGACGACGATCGCTACCGCGCGCTGTTCAGGGACCCGCGGCGCGGCGCCGCCTGGTTGCCCGAAGGCCTCTACGTGCATCGCTACACGGACGACTCCTTCGTCCCGGTCGCGGACTTCGAGGAGGACATCGACGTCACGAGCGCGAGCCTGCCGGGGGCGACGATCCGCACCGAAGGGCTCGCGCTCTGGCGCGAGGAACCGCTTCGCCATCGCGACGATCGGCTCCAGGGCTCCGCCGGCGCCGTCCTCGGCTGGCGCGCTGGCGCGAGGCCGAGCTTCGAGCTCGAGCTGCCCGACGGTCTCCCCGCTCCAGCCGGTGAGGGTGAGCCGGTGCTCAGCCTCGAGATCGCACCGTCGCCGGAACGGGCGCCGGACCGGGAGGAGGCCGCCGATGAAACGGAAGGTGCTTCCGCCGAGCTGGCGTCGCCTGCGCCTCGGGCTTCGCAGGAGGGACCACTCGACTTCGAGGTGGAACTCGTCACGGTGTCGGGGCGATCGCTGCGCCTGCCCGCGGCGGCGCTGACGCGCGTCGCGCCGCCGGTGAAGGTGCAGTACATGAAGTCCGCCGCGCTCAATCGCGCGCGCTACGAGAAGCTCTGGGAGGCCGTGCTGCAGACCGTGGAAGTGCCCCTCGAAGGCATCGGTGCGCCGGCCGATGTCCGGACCGTCCGCTTGCATTTCGACGGCGTGCGGGCCGGTACCGTGATCCTCGACGAGATCGGGATGAGACGCGTACGCGAGTGAGCCTGCGGGATCAGCGTTCTGGTCCGGACGTCGCCAGCGCGCGGATGCGTTCCCGGTCCGCTGCGAGCGTCAGGCTGGCCTCTGCCAGCTCGGCGACCGTCGCACTCATGGCCCGGGCCGCGCTGGCCAGAGCCATCTGACGCCCCTCCGCGAGATGGGCGAGCGCCTTCTGCAGGCGCACGAGTACCTGAAAGTGACCCGCACCCGCGCGTGCCAGCGCACCGAAGGCATCCTCGATCATGTCCTCCTCGGCGATGGCGCGTGCCTGGACTCGATCGAACTCCGGCGCCTCCGCATGGACGTCTGCCGACGTGCTGTCGCCGAGTACCGCGGTGAGCGCGGCGATGACGCTGATCGCCGTCCCCGGGTCGTTGATGCCCGGAGACAGCGCCTTGCAGCCGATCTCGGCGAGCGTGATCACGCCATAGCGTGGATCGAGATCGAAGGTTCGACGGGGACCGAGGTCGAAGGCGCCGAGGATCTGTCGCGTGAGGTCCGCATCGAGTTCCACGTCGGCGACCATGAGTGTCGTGTCGGGCCCGACGAAGTCGCCGGGCAGCACTTCGAGGCGGAAGGTCGCCTCGCCGTCGCGCGCAAGCTCCTGCAGCTTCGCGAGATCGATGTGTCTCAGATAGGCGCCGCGCGTCGCGCCGAGCCTGCCCCGCACTTCGAGTTTCCCGTAGGGCGCAGCGCCGAGCCAGGGTCGTCGCAGGCGGTCGTCGAGGGCGATGCGGGCGGCGCGCACGGTGCGGTCGACGGCGTCCGGGATGCGCCCCACGCGACTGACGAGATCGACCCAGCGCAGGAAGACGGCGACCACGACCACGACCACGGCGATCGTGACCAGGAAGAGCAGTATGCCGCCGTGCTCGCGGTAGAGGCCTGCGCCGAGTCCGATGAGCCCGGCGAGGGCGAACAGGAACGCCCCGACGAAGATACCGATGGCGTTCTGGACGCGCGTGTCCTGCATGAGCAGCTCCGTGACGCGCGGTGTCGTGCTGCTGGACGCCACGGCGTAGGCGGAGATGAGCGTACCGAGCGAGAAGGTCGCCACCACGAGCATGCTCGAGGCGAGTACCTCGAGGATCCCGCGAACGGTCTCCGTGCCCAGGCGCATCGCGAGCCCTTCCGGCAGGGGCGGTTCGAGGAGGGGCGCGAGGAGCGCTGCGGCGATCGACAGGAGGGCGAAGAAGGTCGCGCGGACCAGGATGTTCCGGGAGAACTGCAGCAGCAGCCAGCTCCACCCGCTGCGCAGGCTCACACCGGGAAACATGTCGGGGGCGGCTTCAGGCGAGGGCCGCGAGCAGAGTCCGCGCCGCCCGGGAATCGAGGTACTCGCGCAGTTCCACGACGCGACCGTCGCGCACCTCGCCCACCACGCAGGCCGCCAGGTCCAGTGCCGAGCCGTCAGGCAGCGTTCCCCGGACGCGGTGCTCCTCGACGAAACCGGTCTCCGTGGTACTGCGGACCGCCTCCTCGTAGCGGAAGTCGTCCACGACGCCCAGCACCGCCCGGGTGAAGTTCATGAGCGTCGCCAGATCCATGGCCGGCCCCGCGTTCTGATGGCCTCGGAAATCGTCGGCGCACAGTTCACCCACGGCGGCTGCATCGCCGGCAGCGAGACCGGCGAAGAGGCGTTCGGCGAGTTCGGCGTTGGTCATGGGCGGGCTCTCTCCTGTTCGTCTTCGAGGTAGTCCACGGCGAGGCGTGTGATGACCTCCACGCCGAGGGGCAGGGCGCGCTCGTCGGCGTAGAAGCGCGGCGAGTGGTTGGGGTGCACCAGCGCCGGGTCGTCCGGCGCGACGCCCAGGAACACGAACAGGCCGGGAACCTTCTCCTGGAAGGCGGAGAAGTCTTCTGCCGTCGTCGTGCGTGGTACTTCGATGGCGCCGTCGCCCGCGATCTCCTGCAGGGTCGGCAGCATGCGCCGGGTGAGTTCCGGATCGTTGTAGGTGACGCCGGTGCCGAGGTCGATGCGTACCTCGGCCGTGGCGCCGGCGGACTCGGCGATGCGCGTCGCCGTGCGCGCGACGCGCTCGTGGATCTGCCCGCGCGTGTCGGGATCGAAGGTCCGCAGCGTGCCGATCATCTCCACCTGCTCGGGGATGATGTTGCTGCGCACGCCACCGTGGATGGCACCCACCGTGACGATGGACGGCGTCAGCGTCGCATCGAGCTGACGCGAGGGGATCGTCTGGAGGCCGAGCACGATCTGGCTCGCGACCACGATCGGATCGATGCCGGCCCAGGGTACGGCGCCATGCGTCTGGCGGCCCCGTACGGTGATCGAGAAGCTGTCCGCTGACGCCATGAGGCCGCCGCTGCGGTAGCCGACGGTGCCGACCGGGAAGGGGAATACGTGCAGGCCGAAGACCGCATCCACCGCCGGGTCCGTGAGCACGCCTTCCTCGATCATGAGCGCGGCGCCGCCGTCCTCGCCCTCGGGCGGACCCTCCTCGGCCGGCTGGAAGATGAACTTCACGGTTCCCGGCAGCTCCGCGCGCACGGCCGCGAGTACCTCCGCCACACCCATGAGGATGGCGACGTGGTTGTCGTGACCGCAGGCGTGCATGACGCCGACGTTCCGCCCGTCGTACTCCGTCCGCACCCTCGACGCGAAGGGCAGGTCCACCATCTCCGGGACCGGGAGCGCATCCATGTCCGCGCGCAGGCCGACGACGGGCCCGGGCCGGCCGCCACGCAGGACACCGACCACGCCCGTGTGCGCGACGCCTGTCTCGACGTCCATGCCGAGGCTTTCGAGGTGTTCCGCGACGAGGGCCGCCGTCCGGAACTCGCGGTTGCCGAGCTCCGGATGGGCATGGATGTCGCGACGCCACTCGACGACGCGGGGCGTCACGTCCCCGATCAGTTCCTCGAGTGTCGCCTGCAGTGGCGCGTCGACGGCAGCGGCCGGTCGCAGGGCCAGCAGCGTACCCAGCAGGCACAGGAGGTGAATCCGCCTCCGCGATGCGCCCGCGGCCAGCGACCTCACAGCGCGCGCCCCGGCGTCCAGGGCACGCCGCTCGCGTCGAGGGCGCGGCGCAGGACTTCGAGCGTCTCCTCGATGGGGCCGGAGAGCTCCGCGTCGACCTCGGCGAAAGCGGCGCGGGCGATGCGCAGCGACTCCCGCTGCGCCGGCGTCGGCCCGTAGGCGTTCGTGCGGCCGCCGAAGCCCGCGTGCGAGAGCCGCTGCGAGATCGGTACGGGGCCACCGAGGTCTCCCATGCGCCGTCGCATGCGGTCGCCCGTGAGCAGATCACGCTGCTCGGCCAGCGCCGCCGAGAGGTCGTCGGCGCGCGCGCGCAGGGAGAGTTCGGCCGTCGACCGCCCGAGCGCGGTCTTCATGGCCGTGAGCTCCTCGACGACGGCGTCGATGGAGGCCACGGTACCGTCCACGACGCCGTCCAGTTCCTCGACCGCGCGCGCGAACTCCACGCGTTCGTCCTGGGACGTGCCGGGCAGCGTCGGTTCGCGGATCGACACGACCTCGACGGTCCGTGGTGCCCCGACCGGCGTGAGCTCGCCGTCGCGCCGCAGCTGCATGGTGACCTCGAAGGTGCCGGGTGCGACGAGGACGCCGCCGTCCCGCAGCGGGTCGGGCTTCTCGCCCGGGCGCCAGGGCCGAAGCGACGGATAGCGGAGGTCCCAGGCGATGCGGTGGAAACCGGCCGAGGTCGGCCCCGTCAGATGCCGCACGATCTCGCCGGCGTCGTCACGGACCGTGAAGACCACCGCCGGATCGTCCTCCCGTGCCTCGGCCGCGAGCGCATCCCAGCCCGGAAAGGCCACGTCCTCGTTCGCGGACACGAGTGGCTTCTCGAAGGCCTGGCGCGCCTGCTTGCGCGTCTGCAGCGCCTCGGCGAGGTAGTAGGTGAACACGGCGCCGAAGGGCGGGTTCTCGGCGACGTAGTAGGCGTCGCCCTGGCTATCCACGCAGCCGGGGCTCCGGCAGGAGAGCGGGCGGCGCTCGACGTACCAGTGCGCCCGGCGCACGGGGAAGAAGGTGGCGCCCGCGCGCAGCATGTCTGCGTCCACTTCACGCAGGGGCGAGTAGTCGTCGAGGATGTAGATGCTGCGGCCGAAGGTGGCGCCCACGAGATCGTTCTCGCGCTGCTGGATGGCGAGGTCGCGGAAGGGGATGTTCGGGGCGCCGCCGCCGAGCTTGGTCCAGGTGCCGCCACCGTCGACGGTGAAGAACACGCCGAACTCGGTACCGAGGAACAGCAGCTCCGGCTTCACGTGGTCCTGCACCAGACGCCAGAGGAGATGGCGGTCGGGGAGGTTGCTCGCGATGCTGCGCCAGCTGCGGCCGCGGTCCGTACTCTTCAGCACGTAGGGCGAGTAGTCGCCGTGCTTGTGGTCGTCGACGACGACGTAGACCGTGTCCGCGTCGTGCAGGTCGGCCTTGATGTCGTTCACGAAGTACTCGCGCGGGACGTTCGGGAGGGGGCCGCCGAGACGCCAGCGCTCGCCGCCGTCCTCGCTCACCTGGATGCGGCCGTCGTCCGTACCGACGTAGAGCAGGCCCTCGACGACGGGCGACTCGGACAGCGACGTGATGGTGTGGAACTGGGACATGGCGGACAGATCCCAGGACGAGTCGACGCTCCAGGTCCTGCCCATGAGTGCCTCCTCGAGGCGGTCCGGCGACGTCGGGCCGCCGGTGAGGTCGCCACTGATCGGCGTCCAGCCGTCGCCACGGTTCTCGCTCCGCCAGACGCGATGACTGGCGTGATAGATGCGCGCCGGATCGTGCGGGCTGATGAGGATGGGTGCGTCCCAGTTGTAGCGCTCCAGCGGCTCGCCCTCGCGTGGCTGCGGCTGGATGTAGAGCATTTCTCCCGTCGCGCCGTCGTAGCGGGTCAGGCTGCCCTGCTGCCAGGAGGCGTAGACGATGTTCGGGTCGGTCGGGTCGGCTACGGACTGATGACCGTCGGCGCCGGTGGTGAGGAACCAGTCCTCGTTGCGGATGCCGACGACGTTGTCGGTCCGCGACGGCCCGCCCTGGCTGCTGTTGTCCTGCGCCCCGGCGTAGACGTTGTAGAAGGGCTCGGCGTAGTCGACGGAGACCTTGTAGAACTGGGTGATGGGCAGATTGGCGACGTACTTCCAGTGCTCGCCGCCATCGAAGCTCTCGTAGAGGCCGCCGTCGTTGCCGACGAGCAGGTAGTCCGGATCTCCCTCGCGGAAGGCAATGGCGTGGTGGTCGACGTGCTTGCTGTCCGAGTCCATGCGCTCGAAGTGCTTGCCGCCGTCGTTGCTGCGATGCAGGCGGACGTCCATCTGGTAGATGCGGTCGAACTGGTTCGGCGACGCGAAGATCTCCTGGTAGTAGTGCGGTCCGGTGCCGCCGGAGAGGTAGTCGCTGCGCTTCTCCCAGCTCTCGCCGCCGTCGGCGCTGCGCCAGAAACCGCCTTCCTTGTTCGCGAGCTCGATGGTCGCGTAGACGACGTCCGGGTCCTGCGGCGAGAGTGCCATGCCGATCTTGCCCTTGTTGCCGCCCGGCAGGCCCTTCGTCAGCTCACGCCAGGTGTCGCCGCCGTCCTCGGACTTGTGGATGCCCGAGCCCGGTCCGCCGTCCATCAGCACGGCCACATTGCGCAGCCGCTGCCAGCTCGCGGCGTACAGCACGTCGGGATTCCGCGGGTCCATGTGCACCTCGGTCACGCCGGTGTAGGCGTCGTCCTCTTCGGTATTGCCGAGGCCGTCACCGAGGACCTTCTCCCAGGTCGCGCCGCCATCGGTTGTTCGGTAGAGGCCGCGCTCGCCGCCGCCTGACCACAGCGGCCCCTGGGCTGCGACGAAGACCCGCTTCGAGTCGCGCGGGTCGACGACGATCATGCCGATGTGCTCGCTGGCCTCGAGGCCCATGTGCTCCCAGCTCGCGCCGCCGTCGCGGCTGCGGTAGACGCCGTAGCCGTAGCCGAAGTGGCGACCGGCCTGGTTCTCGCCCGTGCCGAGCCAGACCGTGTCGGGATCGTTCGGATCGAGCGTGATGCAGCCGATCGAGTAGGCGTCCTCGTCGTCGAAGATCGGCGTCCAGGTGGTGCCGGAATTCGTCGTCTTGAAGACGTTGCCGCTGCCCACGGCCACGTACCAGACATGCGGGTTGTCGGGGTGCACGGCGATGTCGGCGATGCGGCCGGCCATGAGCGCCGGACCGATGGAACGCATCTCGAGACCGGAAAAAGTGCCCTCGTCGAAGCCGGGGCCGTCCGCCTCGTCGGCGGCGAGCGCGGTGCCGCAGGCGCTGAGCATCAGCACCGTCAGCAGAGCCGGCAGCATGAGCGTGGCGTGCATCGTGTTCTCTCCCTCCCCAGGAACGCTGCGGGCATGGTAGCCGCTCGGCTTGCAAGACGCCTGCTGCCTCGCTTTCATGCGCGCCTGCCGTCGCCGACTCGATCCAGCTCCATGCCGCACCCGCCGTCTGAGCGGTCGATCTCCCTGTTCCGGTGCCTCCTGCTCGCCGTTCTCCAGGCCGTGGGTGCGACGGCGGTCTCGGCCGAGACGCTCGCCCCTGCGAGGGCGGATGCGACGTCGATCGTGGAGGAGGTGGTGGTTCGCGCGGTGCGTCGTGCAACGCCCCTCGATGCGCTCGATCGCAGCGGCGCCGTGCGCGACGTGGACGCTCCGGCGGCGATCGAGTCGGTCACGGATCTGCTCCGCCATGCGCCCGGTACCTTCTTCCAGCAGACCACGCCCGGTCAGAGCACGCCGATCCTGCGCGGTCTGCGCGGCTCCCAGGTGCTGCATCTCGTCGACGGGATCCGACTCAACAACGCGATCTTCCGTGACGCACCGAACCAGTATCTCGCCCTCGTTCCGGTCGAGGGGCTCGAGGCCGTCGAGGTCCTGCCCGGTGCAGCCCCCGCACTCTACGGGGCAGATGCGCTCGGCGGCGTCGTCGTGCTCCGTAGCCGCACACCGCGTTTCTCGGAGCAGGGTCTGGAAGCGGGTGCGCGGGCGCAGGCGGGCTGGTCCTCGGCGGATCTCCGGCGGACCTTCGGCGTCGGCAGCGAGCTGCGAGGCGAGCGCGCGGCCGCGGCCTTCGGCTACGCCGATCGCAGCTTCGGCAATCGCCGCATGGTCGACGGAGGGCGGGTCTCCGGTACCGGCTACGACGCGCGCAGCGCCTACTTCAACAGCCGCTTCGCGCTCGGCTCCGAGCACCACCTGGAGCTTGCGGGGCAGTGGGCGGAGCAACCCTCGACGCCGCGCGTCGACGAGCTGGTCCCCGGTTTCGGCCAGGACGCGCCGGCCTCCGAGCGTTTCCTCTTCCGGCCCAACAGCCGTGCCATGGTGCGTGTCGGCTGGCGCTGGCGCAGCGCGACGCGGCCAGAGCGCGCGCTTCGTGTCGATCTCGCGCGGCAGCGCGTCGTCGACGATCGCCTGACGCGGGCGACCGGTGCGACGGTCACGACGCTGGAGAACAACCGAAGCACGCTGCACGGTCTGGTCCTGCAGTACGACGATGTGAGCCCCGGTCTCGGCCGCTTCGTTTCCGGCGTCGAGCTCTACGACGATCGCGTCGACAGTGCCCGCAGTGAGCTGAGCGATGCGGGTCGACTCGCGCCGCGGCCGGCGCGCTTCGGCGACGGAGCGCGCCTGCGTTCCGCCGCGCTCTTCGTCGTGCCCGAGTGGAGGCCGTCATGGCCCGGGGAGGACGCGCTCGCCATCACCCTCGGCCTGCGTGCGAGTGCCTATCGGATCGAGGTGCCCGGGCGCGCCGGTGCCGGTGCCGTCGATCTGGACGCGAGCGAGTTGACCGGTCGGCTCGGTGTGCGTTGGCGCGCGAGCCCGAACTGGACGTTCTACGGCAGCTACGGACGCGGCTTCCGGCCCCCGAACGCCTTCGATCTCGGCGCGCTCGGGCCGCGGCCGGGAAATCGCTTCAACGTCGGCAACGGTGACCTCGGCCCGGAGCGCCTGGACAACGTCGAGCTGGGTGCGCGGCTGCGGTTCCCGCGTGGCAGTGCGGAACTGGCGCTGTTCGCCGCCGATCACGACGACCGGATCCGATCGGAACTCACGGGTGCGGTGACGGCGACCGGGCGCGACGTGGTGCGCAGCATCAACGGGGGTACCAGCCGCTATCGCGGTGCGGAACTGCAGCTTCGCTGGTGGCCGACGTCCACGACGGAGCTGGATGCGGTGGTGAATGCGGTACGCGGGGAGGACGACTTCGCAGCTGCGGTCACGCCCGGCGATCGTATCCCGCCGGTCAACGCGCGCCTGCGGCTACGGCAGAACCTGCCGCACGGTCTGGCAGCGACGTTGGCGCTTTCCGGCGCCGGCCGGCAGGACCGTCTCAGCGCGCGCGACCTTCGCGACCCGCGCATCGATCCTTCGGGGACGGACAGCTGGCTGCGCCTGGACGCGGGCCTCGTCTGGGCGTTTCGGCGCGGGGCGGAGGGGCGGCTCGAGATCGGCAACGTCGGCAACACGCGCTACCGCGAGCACGGCTCGGGTCTGGATGCGCCCGGGCGCTACCTTGCGGTCGCGCTGGACTGGACTCTGTGACGGCCATTCCCGCCCTTTCGCGAGGTTGCTGCAGCCCTTCACTGTCGCGGCCGGCCCGGCCTGACTTCGGGTGAAGTCTTCGCGCATGCGTGTCGAGCGCTCTGCCCTTCGCCGTGAGGAACAGGCAGGCGACGCACGGACCGCCTCGGCTATGGGCGTCGGTCCCCGTG
>JAZBPO010000053.1:0-17456 GCA_036351675.1 Pseudomonadales bacterium | reverse complement strand
CGCGTTCAAGGACGAGGGCTCGGGCATGTCCGACGAGGTCGTCGAACGGGCCTTCGAGCCCTTCTTCACCACCAAGGGCGTCGGTGGCGGCGCCGGCCTCGGCCTGTCGACGGTCTACGGCATCGTCACGCAGCACGGCGGCGAGGTCAGCATCGACAGCACGCCGGGTGACGGGACCCGCGTTCGGATCTCGCTGCCGGCGAACCGGGCGCCCGGCGCGGCGACGGCGGTCGCAGCCGACACTACGGAAACGGACACGGTGGCGACGGCTCCGTGCATCCTCGTCGTCGAGGACGAGGACGCGGTACGACGCATGGTGTGCCACAGCCTGCGGCGCGCCGGCTATCGGGTGCTGGAGGCGGAGGACGGGGTCGTCGCACTCGAGCGCCTGGCGGCCGAGCCGGACGTGGATCTCGTCCTGAGCGACGTCGCGATGCCGCGCATGGACGGCCATGAACTGGCACGGCGCCTGTTCGTCGAGGACAGCACGCTGCCGATCCTGCTGATGTCCGGCCACGCCACGGACGCCGGACCGGGAGCCGCCGCTGCGTACGGCGTGCTGGCCAAGCCCTTCCAGCGTCAGGATCTGCTCGAGCGGGTGCGCGCGGCCCTCGAACCGCGCACCGGCGGAACGAACACGGTCTGAGCCAGGCGGGGCGGTTCCCGGTACTGACGGCACCTGCGCAGCGCGGCACAGCGCGCCGAGCCACGGGTCCGGTCCCCGTGGACGGGGCCCGTCATCCGATGATCAGACGGCAGCCTCCGCGATCCGGTCCCGGACCGTGGTCCGGTGCAGCACGCGGTCATGGCCCTCGTAGCCGCCGGTGGCGCAGTGCAGCACGCTGCGGTTGTCCCACAGCACGAGCATGTCCGGTGCCCAGCGATGCCGGTACTGGAATTCCTCCCGGGTCTGCCAGGCGTAGAGTTCCGTGAGCAGGGCCCGGGCCGCCTCGTCGTCCATGCCCTCGATGCCGATGATGTAGCCGAGGCAGCTGAACAGGCCCTCGCGCCCCGTCTCCGGATGACGGCGGATGATCGGATGGCGCTGGGTGGCGTAGGCGGCCTCGGAGGGGCGGATGGCCATGCTCCGGTCCGCCTCGTGGTCCTGTTCCCCGTACTGACCGTCCGGGGCGTAGGCGAGGCACGCCGAGTGGATGCCGATGCGACCCTCGAGGCGCTCGCGCAGCGCCACCGGCATGCGCTCGAGAGCGAGATGCTGATTGGTGAACAGCGTATCGCCGCCGCGCGGCGGGATGGTCACCGCCATGAGACAGGTGCCGGCGGGCGGTACGGGCAGGAAGCTCCAGTCGGAGTGCCAGCCCTCGGCGAAGAGCGGCGCCTGCTCGTCGGCGCGACGGCAGATCGCGGCGATGTGTTCCCGCCCGGGGATCGGATCGAAGAAGGGATCCTCTGCGAAGCCGCCGAGCGCGATCGTGAAGCGCTCGAGGTCGTCGTCGTCCATGGGCTGATCGGGGAAGATCAGCACGTGATGCTGCAGCCAGGCCGCGCGCAGGGCGGCGAGGGTCTCGGCGTCGAGGGGCCGCTTCAGGTCGACGCCACGCACCTCGGCGCCGAGTACGCCTCCCGTCGGTGTGATCTCGATGGCCATGCTTCCGTCTCCCTGCCCGTCCCCGGCGCAAATGTACCGCCCCGGTCGACGGCGGAGCCACCGTCCGGCGTGCGCGCGCACGCGGCGCTCAGGACACCGCCGCGTAGACCTCGCGCTTGAAGTCGTGGCTGAAGGGATGCCAGAAGCCCGGCAGGCGCTGCGTGAAGATCAGTGCCGCGACCCCGGCGCGCGGCGCGATCCAGGAGTGCGTGCCTGCGAGCCCGCCCCAGTGGTACTCCCCGATCGCCGTCTCCGGTTCACCCTCGGCCGGCGCTTCCTTGATGGCGAAGCCGAGGCCGAACACCGTGTCGGGCATGAGCCAGCCCGCCGGCAACTGCACCCGCTGGCCCTCCGGCAGCTGATTGCTGCGCATGGCCGCGAGCGTCGCAGGCTGCAGGATGCGGACACCGTCGAGTTCGCCGTCGTTCACGAGCATGCGCAGGAAGCGCGTGTAGTCCGCGAGCGTGGAAACGAGGCCACCGCCGCCGGACTTGAAGCTGCGCTCCTCGGACCAGTCCCCCAGGAGCGCATCCGGCGCCGGCTTCAGACCGGGGACCATGGGGTCCATGGGATCGACCGGCGCGTAGTTCACGGCGAGGCGCTCGAGCTTCTCCGGAGGAACGCTGAAGCCCGTGTCGACCATGCCGAGCGGGCCGAGGATGCGCGCCTCGAGGAACGCGTCGAAGGCGAGGCCCGAACGCACCTCCACGAGCCGCGCGAGCACGTCCGTGGCGACGCTGTACTGCCAGCGCTGGCCCGGCTGCTGCGCCAGCGGCAGCGACGGCAGCGCGGCCACCAGTCCCGCGAGCGTGTTCGTCGGCGCCAGCAGCCCCGCGGCGAGGTAGGCCGCATCCACGACGCTCTCCTGGAAGAGGCCGTAGGAGAGGCCGGCGCTGTGGCAGAAGAGCTGACGGACCGTCGGCTTCGAGGCGAGCGGTTCGACGTCCTCGACGCGGGTCGCGCCGGCCTTCAGGACCTTCAGCCCGGCGAACTCGGGCAGGTGGGCCTCGACGGGATCGTCCAGACTCACGAGACCCTGCTCCACGAGCATCATGGCCGCCACGGACGTGAGGAGCTTGGTGTTCGAGTAGATCCGGAAGATCACCGAGTCGTCCATGGGCACGCCGGCCTCACGTGAAGCCTGGCCCCAGTGGTGGACGTCGACGACCTCGCCGTCGACGAGCACGGCCGAGGAGGCGCCGACCAGGAAGTCCCGGTCGATCCACGACTGGACCGATGCGTGCATCGCTGAGAAATCGTGGCTCATCGCTCGCTCCCGCGCGCCCAGGGCTCCGCGCCAGAGTATAGCCGGCGGCGACCCGGGATCGGCGCCCCCGGCTGCGGCGAGGCAGCGCCGCCGGCGCAGGCCCCCGGGGAGTCCGCAGACGCCCCGGGGGCGCGGGCTCAGGCCGGGAAGACGCGCCCGTCGCGGATCAGGATCGGCGTGCCGTCGAACTTCGTCAGGCTGAACCCGTCGAAGTCCTCGTTGGTCGCGGCCGAGTACTCCTGCAGCAGGACGATGGCCTGCTGCTCGCCGACGAGCAGACCGTCGACGCCGTCGGAGCGGTAGTGGACGCCGGCCGCGTTGCGGCCGATGGCCACGTTGCTGGCCAGCTTGTTCAGCTCGCCGCCGACGGTCAGATCCGGGCCGCCCACGAGGTCCAGGAGAGCGAAGCCGCCCTCGTCGGAGACGACCGGATCCGGGATGACGAAGTCCTCGTCGAAGTAGGCCTTCAGCGTCGTGACGCAGGCCCCGGCGACCGTGGCGTGGCCGGCGGGATAGGCCGGATGCGTAGGGGAGCCCTCGGCGAAGGCCATGGGCAGGAAGCCATTGCCCAGGTTCCGGGTCAGGGCGTTCGACACGCCGGCCGAGTCCAGCAGCTCGAGGTCGATCTCGTAGTGGCGCTGGCCCAGAAGCTGGAAGTGGACCCGGCCGCCATAGGCCTCCGGACGGAGACGACGGTGTTCGAGCCACTTCTGGTACCAGGCGCTGTTGAGTGCCAGGTTGCCCGCCTGCGTGACCAGATCGATGACCCAGGGGCCGCCGAAGCTGGTGAAGGCGCCCTGATTGCCGATGTCGCCGTTGAAGTAGGGGTTCTTCGGATCCACCGCCCCCATGCCGAGCAGGATCAACGCCGCATTGAAGTAGGCCTGGAAGAGCACGTCCCGGTGGACGTACTCACCGAGGCTGCGGTTGTCGTGCAGATAGCGGGGCACGGGGTCGAAGACGAGCGTCTCGAGCGGCGTTCCGCCGCGCTGCACGTTGAGCCAGGTGTGCTCGTTCACCATCACGTCGACGGCCAGCGGCGCTTCGTAGCGCTGGACGATGACGGACGGACCGTAGGGCACGTCCTTCCAGAGGAACTGACTGATGTAGGGCCCGGTGAGATCACCCGGCGTCGGTCCGCGGAAGAGCGTGTCCGCCGTGACGAGGCCGCCGACCTTCGGCCCCACCGTCTCGGAGAACGCGTTCAGATCCTCGATCGCGTCGCCGATCAGCGTGTGACTGCCGTACTGGTCGAAGGGGATGTCGCGCGTGAGCGCCTGCCAGTAGAGCTCCCCCATCTCCGCTGCGATCTCCTTGCTGCGGAAGGCGGGGGCCGGACGCATGCGCGTCGCGTGACCGTCCAGACCCGCGTAGACGAAGCGCAGCGCGCCCTGCGGGTTCGCGAGCCTGCGCGTCGCGGTCGGATCGAGGGGGATGGCGTCGAAGTCCCGAGGTCGGCCGGTGCGCTGCGCACGCAGCAGGGCGCGATAGGCGGCCGGGTCGACCTCGCCGAAGTCGTCGTGCGGAAGGGTCTTGGTGAAACTCGCGTAGAAGTTCTCGCGGGCGTAGCGCAGATCGTCCCCGTTCGTCTGCTGCGGCGGCAGGGCCCGCGTCTGTGCGAAGCGATCCCGCGCCGCATCGATGCGGACGTCGGCGGCACGCAGGGCCCTCGCGAGCGCGCCTGCCCCTGCGCCTGCGACGCTGGCCTCCGCCGCCGGTGATGCGAGCATCGCCGGGGCACCGAGCCCGGCGCCGGCACTCACGGCTCCGAGCAGCGCCGAATTCCGGATGAATCTGCGTCGTGATTCGAGCACCGGCTTCTCCGCCGGATCGTTCCTGCCGCCGTTCTGCTCGTTGCTCATGGGAATGCCTCAGCTGCCCCGCACCGGAGAACAGGCCGCCTGCCCGCCTTGTTGTCGGACGATCCGGCAGCCACCCTCGACACCACTGTCGGGTGTGCTCGGCGAGGCCGCCTTGCGCCAGATCAGGTTTCCGCGCCGAGCGCGGGAATCAGTCCGGAACCGGACCGCAGGCGACCGCAGTGAGGGCGACTACTTCGCCCGTGCCCGCATGCAGGAGTCTGCAGGTCGCGCCGAGGCGCTCGAGACGCAGCCGCGCGGGCGCGGACCGGTCCAGGCCGTCTTCCCCGCCGGAGAGCGACCGTGGCCGGCGCCGTTCGACCGCCACCTCGGCATCCACGGTGAACACGTCGGCCGCGAGATCCACCCGCGTGGCGCCGACGAGGCGCGCGGCGGCCGCCTCGAGCTCCGCCAGACCGGCCGCCGTGGGCTCCGTGCGGAGCGCCGGGGCGGCGGCTCCGTCGGGCCGCGCCGCGCAACCTCCGGTCGCGAGCAGGACCAGGAGCGCCCGCAGCAGGATCGTCAAGGCAGGATCCAGGCGCTCTCGCGCCAGGGCGGTGGCCCGATGCGGGGGCCGTCCCCGCGCCCCTTGTCGACGCGCAACCCGACCGGCCCTGGCGCCACCGCGGCCGCCGTGGTGACGGGACAGTCGCCGGTCTCGCGCCAGCTCAGGGCCGCGGCGAGGCGGGCCTCCTGCGGATCACCGAGCACATGGCCGAAGTCGTCGGCGACGATGCAGCCGGGAGGCGGGCCGTCCGGCCCGGCTTCGCGGCCGGGCAGGAAGCCGCCGACGAAATCGCCCCAGCCGCTCGCGTTCACGCTGCGGAAGTTGACGGAGAAGTAGGTCGTGCCGCAGTTGTCCGTCGGGTAGAAGCCGAAGGGCTTGCCGCAGGTCGCCTCCCCGATCTGCACCACCTCGACGCCGATCCCGCGCAGCGCGTTCATGAACACCTCGCTGGCCGAGCAGGTGCCTGTTCCCGTGAGGACGAAGACACGCCCGAGGGCGACCGTCGGTAGCGCGTCGCCGGCGTCACCGGAGAAGCCGAGGCGCGTCGTCGGGAACAGATCGGGGGACAGCACGGCCCCGGAGAAGGGATCGCGGATCGGGTGCTTCGAATTGAACTCGAGCTCGGTGAAGGTCCGTCCGGCAGCCGCCGCGGGGCCCGCCACCATGGTGGCGAACTGCGCCGCGATGCCGAGCAGTCCGCCGCCGTTGTAGCGGAGATCCACCACCAGATCGACGATGCCTGCGTCCGAGAGCGTCGTGATCGCATCCGCGAGTCCCGTCTCCGCCGTGGCGATGTGGTCGTGGAAGGCGAGATAGCCGACCGGGCCCGTCGCGGTGTCGATGATAGACACGTCCTGCACCGGCACGGACGTGATTTCCGCCGCGATCAGCGTCACCTCGCGCTCGACGGCGGAGCCGCGATCGACCACGCCGATGCGGTGTTCGTCCCCGGGCTCGAGGAAGAACAGGCCAGCGTTGATGGCGTCGACCTCTGCCTGCGAGCCCCCGCTTCGCACATCGACGCCGTCGACACGCACGATCTCCGCGCCGCGCGAGATCCCCGCCAGCGCGGCGGGCGAGCCGGGCTGCGTGAAGGCGACCCGGACTTCCCGCGGCGGCGTACGGCGCAGGAGGATCAGTTCCGCTCCGTAGCCGGCGGAGACGCCGGACTGCTGGAAGGAGCGGAAGTCGTCCGTGGACTGGCTGAAGCTGAACTGGTCCTTGCGCGCGCCCCCCGGCACCGTCTCGAAGGTCTTCATGCGCTCGAAATAGTCCGCCGTCGGCAGGCTCGCCGGATCGACGTCCACGATCTCGTCGAACCAGAGGTAACGATCGTGCGTCCAGGACCGGAGCCAGTCGTTCTCGTCCACGAAGGTGCCCTGGACGTCGGGAAAGGGCCGACCGTCGGGGTCGAGGCCCGTGCGCGGGGTGGCGCACTGCTGCTCGAAGTTCCTGAAGGGCGCGAAGGTCCCCGAATCGAAGCCGACCGGCTGCGGGGGTGGCGCCGGATTCGCGGGCCTTGGCGCCGCTGCGGCGCCGCTGCTGCCACCCCCACCACAGCCCGTCGCGACGGCGGTCGCGCACAGCAGCCCTGCCAGGGCCCGAAGCATCATGGAGTGCCCGGGAATCGTTCCACGCTCGTCACGCACCGCTCGGATCCCTTCTCGCCGCACGAACCCGTTTCCCGCTTCACGGCGCGCCCGCGACGGTCTCGCCGGCTTGCCCGAGGAAGCCGCCCCGCCACCGCGAACGCACCACGAAACCCGGAAAACTACCCCGCATCAGCTGTCTTCGCCAGGTTCCGCGAGGCGATGACAAGGCGTGGCACGCTGGGGCAGTCTTCGCCCGGGGAGAGCTGGACGAGGGCGCTGCATGCACGAGATCGTGGTGGCACTGCTGCTTCTGCTCGTGGCCAACGGTGCTCCGATCCTCGCGACGCGCCTGTTCGGTGATCGCCTGTCCCACCCGCTCGACGCCGGTCGACGCCTCGGCGACGGTGACTTCCTGTTCGGCCCCCACAAGACGTTGCGCGGTCTCGTCGCGGCGATCGTCGCGACCGCTGCCGTCGCGCCGCTGTTCGACATGCACCCGGCGCTCGGCGCCCTCGTGGGGCTCGCCGCCATGATCGGTGACGCCGCTTCGAGTTTCGTGAAGCGCCGTCGCCATCTCGGCTCCGGCGCCCGCGCCAGCGTCCTCGACCAACTGCCGGAAGCGCTGCTGCCGCTGCTCGTACTGCTGTCGGCCGGGCACGTCGACGTCGTCGGACTCGCCGTCGCCCTCGCCGCCTTCCTGGTCGGAGCGGACCTGCTCTCCCGGCTGCTCTTCGAACTCGGTATCCGCGAGCGACCCTACTGAGCGGGTGTCCGCCGGACGACCGCCTGCTCCGGCGCCCGCTGCCAGCGCCCGTCGGCGACCGTCACGTGGCCACGCTCGGGGATGCGCGCAGCCGGTGCAGCGCCACTTCACCGGCGCAGTTGAAACGCACGTCCACGACCGAGGTCCCCGCGCCACGCGAGGTGTAGCCGGCCATGGTGCCGTGCTGCCAGACCCCCCGCCCGAGACGCCGCGGGATCGACGCTTCGAGGATCACCGGCATACCGCCCGGCAGACAGATCTGCCCCCCGTGCGTGTGCCCGCACAGGAACAGGTCGAAGCCGGCGTGGGCCGCCTGACGATAGATCTCCGGTGTATGTGACAAGAGCACGGCTGCGCCGGGCTCCGACAACGCCTGCGCCGCCTTCTCGAGGTTGTCGACGCGGAAGAAATGCGCGTCGTCGACCCCCGCGAGATGCAGCTTCGCCCCCTCGCGCTCGAGGGTCACGGCTTCGTTCAGGAGCATGCGGATGCCCATGCCCTCGAAGGCCGGGATCATGCGGACGCTGTCGTGATTGCCCAGCACGGCATAGACCGGATCGCGCAGGTGCGGCCGCAGCCGCTCCATGCCGGCGATCGCTCCGGCCACCTCGCCATGGGTCCGTGCCCGGTAGTCGCCGGTGAGCACGCAGAGATCGTAGTCGAGGTCACGCACCCGCTCGATGATCGCGGGCACCGTGTCCTCGTTCATGTCCAGGTGCAGGTCGCTCAGATGCAGCAGGCACAGACCGTCGAAGGCGGCGGGCAGCCGCGGCAGCACGAACTCGTTCTCGTGCAGCGCGAGCGCGAGCGCATTGCGGCGTCCACGACCATAGAGCCCGGTGAGACGCAGCACGCCGCGGATCGCCGATGCGGCGAGGCTGGAGTGCTCGAGATGGAGGAGATTGCGGCCACCGCCGACCAGCTGCTGGTTCTTCTCGGTCTCGATCCCGAGTCGCTGGCGCGCATGAAGGGGCCCGAGCCGGGCATTCAGCTCCGCGAGCAGCGCGGCATCGTCCGCCGGCGCATTCACCGTTCGGCCCTCGGGAAGTTCTTCATCTGCAGCTGCCCGGCACTCCCTTCGACGAGCGCCTCCGCCACCCCGGGACGCATGGCCCCACCCTACTCCCGAGGTGCACCGGACCACCAGTACGCAGTACGCGACGCGCGACCGGCCCCGGTATGCTTGCGCCTACGCACGCGAGAACGAGACGCACCATGACCGACCCGGCCGCCGCCCACGCTCCGTCGTCCGCCCTGGACACGACCGCACCCAGACCCCTGCCCTGGGTCCTCGAGGTCGAGCCATATCTGCCGGGCGAGGCCGCGGTTCCGGGGGTGACGGAGGTCGTGAAGCTGTCGAGCAACGAGTCTCCGCTGGGCGCGAGTCCCGCCGCCGGGAAGGCGGCGCGGGCGGTCGTCGACCTCGCCCGCTACCCGGATCCGGACTGCGTCGCGCTCAAGGCCGCGATCGCCGAACGCTACGGGGTGCGGGCGAATCGCATCGTCTGCGAAGCCGGCTCCGAGCAGCTCATCAACCTGCTGACCCGCGCCTACGCCGGACCGGGTGACGAGGTGCTCTTTCCCGCGTACTCCTTCATCGCCTACCGCATCGCCGCCCAGTCCTGCGGCGCGACGCCCGTGGCGGCGCCCACCACGGCGGACTTCGCCTGCGACGTCGATGCGCTGCTCGCCGCCGTGACGCCACGCACGCGCATCGTGTTCCTCGCCAATCCGAACAACCCGACGGGGACCATGATCCCGCGCTCGGAGCTGGCGCGGCTGCGGACAGCGCTGCGCAGCGACGTGCTGCTCGTACTCGATGCGGCCTACGGCGAGTACGTGGAGGATCCGGCCTACTCGACGGGCGCCGAGCTCGTGGACGACGACCGTGCGAACACCGTCGTCACGCACACCTTCAGCAAGCTCCACGGCCTCGCGGCGCTGCGCATCGGCTGGGCCTTCTGCCCGGCGGCGGTACACGACGTGCTGGAGCGCCTGCGTGGCGTGTTCGTCGTGGGCGGCCCGGCACAGGCCGCGGCCATCGCCGCCCTCGGCGACGACGCCCACCAGCGCCGGTGCGTCGAACACAACACGCGCTGGCTCGCCTACCTGCGGGAGGAGATCGGCCGACTCGGCATCCGCGTGCTGCCCGCGCACGGGAACTTCGTCTGCCTCGACTTCGGCAGCGCCGAAGCCTGCGCCGCGGCGGACCTCGCCCTGCGCCGGCAGGGGCTGATTCCGCGCACGCTCGCCGAGTACGGCATGCCGGCGCAGCTGCGCATCACCGTCGGTCTCGAAGCGCACAATCGCCGCGTGGTCGAGATCCTCGCGGCGCTCTGATGCGGGCGCCCGAGCGGGCGCCCGGACTCACTCGGCCTGCGCGACCGCTGCCGTCGGCGTCTCGTCGACGACGAACACCTGCGCCATCTTGACGTCGATGGACGTCGAGATGGCGGTGTTGCGACCCGTCTCGGGATCGGGATAGCCGTCCGCCAGACGGCTCAGCGCCTTGTAGAGCGCGATGCCCGAGATCTGACCGTTGGCCAGGTGGTGCGTGGAGTCGTTGCGGATGAGCTGGAAGTAGTAATCGTCGACGTCCGCGTAGCCGGCGAGGATGCCCTCGGCGCCGTCCTCGCGGAGCGAGAGCTGCAGCCGCGCACCGCGGATCGTGTGGATCGACGGCACGGACAGGTTCTGCCAGGGGACCACCAGATCGTCGAGGGGCTCCGTGGTGAGCACGCCGTCCTCGATGCGGCCGGTGGTGCGGCGGATCAGCGACTCACCCCAGCGCCGGTCGACGCGCTGCGTGCCGCCGGGCATGACCTTCTGCCCCGTCGCGTCCGTCAGGAGCCGGTCGCGACCGCGGTACCAGGACACCGTCACCTCGTCGTCGTCGTCCAGATCGTCGACGCCCGTGAGCTCGATCATCATGCGGTTGTAGCGGTCCGTGAGGATCGCCTTGTCCTGGAAGATGACCTCGACGCCGTCCGGACCGCGGAAGCCGATGATGCAGCCGACGGCGCGATAGACCTCGTTGTCGATGCCCTGCTGCCCCGTCTCCGGATGCACGAAGTCCTCGGGACCGACCTCGCCGTCCAGGTCGAGGCCGTAGCCGTGGCGACCCTCGACGTACTTGTGCTCGAAGCGGCCGGGTTCCGGCGACGGCAGCCAGGTCAGGGTCTCCTGGGCGAGGCGGGTCTCCTCGACGGTCATGCCCTCGTGCTCGGGGAACAGGGCGGCGAACTCGCCGCGGGGTCCGATGTTGTAGCCGTCCGGGCACTCTTCCTCGGCGCCGGGCGTCTGGTAGACGGACCAGAACATGTTGGTCATGACGAAGCCGATGCGCCCGTCGCGCAGCGGCCCGCGATCGGCGGAGGCGCCGGCGCCGAGGAGCGCCGAGCCGAGCAGGGCCGCCGTCATACCGCGTCGGATGGCGCTCATTGCGTGGTTCTCCCGAAGAACTCGTTGCGGATCCAGAAGGCGTAGAGGCCGTTCTCCCGGCCCCGCCATTCGCCGTTGCCGCCGCCGTGGACGTCGCCGGGGTGCTCGTCACGACCGAACAGGTACACCGGACGGTCCCGGTATGCCCAGACGCGCAGGGCGCCCTCGTCCCCCGGCTGCGCATGACGGCCGGTACGCGGATCGACGTGCACGATGGTCCAGCTGCGGTTGGGGCTCGTCTCGTCCTCGCCGGCCTCCACGTAGGGCCAGTACTCGAGACAACGCGTCCAGTCACCGGCGCCGCACAGGGCCATGCGATAGACCTGGGTGAGCGTCGGGTGATCGCAGAGGAGCTGATCGCTCGAGTCCTCGCGGCAGTTGTAGACGTAGATCGTCATGCCGTCCGGGTCGGCGAGCACCTCGCCCGCGATCGTCGTCCGGGTCGTGAAGGATTCGGGAAAGGCCGGCGCCGGTTGCGTCAGTACGTTGTACCAACCCGGCTCGTCGCTGCCCTCCTGGCTCCAGGAGCGATCGTCCGTGGGCCGGGTGTAGAGCGGCTTGCCGCGGAACACCCACTGGCGCTGCCCCGGCGCCCGCTCGAGGATCGACCACTCGCCCTGTGCCCGGGCGAGGGCCGGCGCGAGGATCGGCTCGAAGTCCTCGAGACAGGGACCGGTGCAGATCGTCGAAGCGGCCGTGTCCTGCTCGTGCGCGTAGACGGCCTCGCCGCCTTCCGTGCCGAGCATGCGTCCGATCGTGGTGGTGCGCACGTCGAAGCCCGGCGGGAACGGATGCGGCGGCCGGATCACGTCGCGGCCTCCGAGCACGTCGCCGGGCATCCGGTCGAGTACCGACGTGTAGAGCGGCTGCTCCTCGTAGGCCCACTGCAGCGTGCCGTCGCGCCGCTCGACGATGCTCCAGTCACCGATCGGCTCGGCGTCCGCATCCGCATGGACGGGGGGGTTGCGATCCGTGCAGCTGTCCCGGTTCTCTCCGTCCGGCAGCACGAGGCCGGCCGGATAGGGGCTCGAGTAGCCCCCCGTGACGGTGACGACGTCGTCGTAGCAGACGGGCGTGCCCAGCGGTTCACCGGTGTAGCCCACGCGATGCTTGCGATAGGGCCACTGGTAGAGCGTGCGGCCCTCGGCGTCGGCGAACACCGGACCCTCGATCTCGGAGACGACGACCTGGAAGCCGGGCGGCATCGGCACGTCGCGCCAGCGTTCGGTGGGCGACAGATCGACAGCGGCAGGCCCCGCCGCGACCGTGGCGGCACCGACCGTCAGGAGCAGCAGCGCCGCCGCGGCGCGCGCCCCGGAGCCCGAGACGGCCCCGCACGCCGTCGCGAGCGCGTCGATCGGCGAGCGAGACGAGGCGTCTGTGCGGAAACCGAGGGAGTTCGCGGAAGCAGACGACCGCCGATGTCGCCACAGACGACGCAGACGCAGGCGCTGATCGCCGCGCGGAGCAGGCGTGTGGGGCACTCTCGGGCTCTCAAACCAGGATTTCACTGATCTCGCTCGAAGTCGTGTTGCTCTTGTCGCCCCAGGACTTGATGTCCAGGCCCATGAGGCGCTGTGCCGTGTAGCCGAGGCGGCAGCCCGGGCTGCCGCCGCCGTCGAGGTGCAGGCCCGTCTTCACGCGGCCGAAGGCGTTGCCGGCGCTGAACATGGGGATACCGTCGATGGCGTGGATCTTCGCGAAGGACTGGTCCGTCGTCGCATACACGAAGGCGTGATCGAGCAGCGTACCGTCGCCCTCCCGGAAGTCGGCCATGCGTTGCACGTACCAGGCCCACTCTTCCATGGCGCGACGCGTGAACCAGGACGTGTTCGGCTGATAGCCGAGCACCGGATCCACGGCTTCCTCGTGCGTCGCCGTGTGATGGGGCTTGTCGTAGCCGGGCTTCGTGGTGGCCGAGAAGGCCGCCGCGTAGAAGAGGTTGAAGACGCGGGTCTGATCGCAGGCCACGGCCATGAGCAGGAGCTCGGCCATCATGCGGTGACGGAGCGAGACGAGATCCGCGTCGAGGCCGCCGGGCGGGTCGTTCGGAGCGCCCGGCAGCACGCAGGCCTCACGCGGCTCGGGCTTCTGCAGCTGCAGGTCGAAGCGCCGCTCCAGATCACGGATGCCGCTGAAATACTGGTCGAGGCGCTCGCGGTCGGCCATGCCGACGCTGCGCTCGAGCTTCTTCGCGTCCTCCCGCACCACGGACAGGGCGCTCTTGCGCAGCAGCACGCGCGGATCGGGGGTGAAGGTCTCGGCATTCGGATCCTGGAAGCCGTCACCGAAGAGGCGCTGGTAGAAGCGCAGCGGCGACCACTCCGGTGTCGTCACCGAGTTGCCGCCCTCGTAGCTGAAGCTGTCGCGGACGTCGCCCGTGGCGTTCGCCGTCAGGCTGCGGAAGCGCGTCGCATTGCCGATCTGCCGCGCCACGGCCACGTCGATGGTCTCGCCCGGGCGGCGATTGTTGTTGGTCGGCGCGATGCCCGAGCGCAGCACCACCCAGCCGGAGTGATGGCACATGTTGGGCGCGTCGTCCTTGAACACGTGGTAGTTCGTGTAGAGGTTGACGTGCTGCCTGACCGGCGCGAGGGCGGCGATCTCCTCGGGCAGCTCGTAGTCCGCGCCGGTCTGCTTCGGCACGAAGATCGACTCGCTCATGCCGAGGCCCCAGGACCAGGTCCCGAAGCGCAGCGGGATCGGTGCACCGTTCGCGAGCGCCGTCCCGGAATCGTTCAGGAACACGTCCAGCAGCGGCACGCCCACGGTGACCGCGGCGCCCTTGAGGGTCCCGCGCAGGAACCGACGTCGACTCAGCTTGCTCATCGCGCGCTCTCCACGTGCTCGTTCGCCGCCAGCGCCCGGCCGGCGGACTCCGCGTGCCCGGCCACTCCGGCCTCGGCCACGCTTCCGATCTCGCTCCCGGCGTCCTCCGGGAGCCTCAGGGTCGTGAAGGCCTCGCTCGTGGCCAGATCCTTCAGGAGCGCGGGCAGGCGGTGGCCGGCGTCCACGAAGCGCGCCTCGAACCAGTCGAGCGCGTCGCGGTCGTGTCTCATGGAAACGGGTCCGCCGCTGCCGTAGGCGAAGAGGCGCTCCACCAGGCACGCGGACAGCTTCGGATGCTCGCGCAGGGCCTGCGTCAGGCCCGAGACCTCGTCGTAGAAGACCCCGTCGAGCTCACCGGAGGCGTCGATCTCGACACCGTTCTCCGTATCACGCCAGCGGCCCGCGCCGTCGAAGTTCTCGAGGGCGAGGCCGATCGGGTCGGTCACGAGATGGCAGCCGGCACAGGACGGATTCTCGTTGTGCACCTTCAGGCGCTCCCGCGCCGTGGGCACGTCGCCGGCGTCCTCGATCTTCGAGAAATCCACGTTCGGCGGCGGCAGCGGCACGTTCTGGCACAGGAACAGTTCGCGCAGGGCCTTGCCGCGCAGCGTCGGAGAACTGCGTACGGAGTGCGAGTGCGCCGCCAGGAAGCTCATGTGCGTGAGCACGCCCGCGCGCGGGCCGTCCGCGTCGAACTCGTGAAGACGCCAGCCTCGCTCCGCCGGCGTGCCGTAGACGGCCGCGAGCTGCATGGACATGAAGGTCCGGCGCGTGGTGAAGAGGTCGCGGTAGTCGGCCCCGCGCGTGATCAGGTGATCGATGACGGTCCTGAGCGTCTGCTCGCGGGCGTCGCGCAGCGTCGCGCCGGTCACCATGGGGTAGACGTTCGGGTCCTTGGCGAGGCTGTCGAACTCGTCGAAGGCGAACATGTCGTCGAAGAAGGCGCGCATGCCGTCCTCGAGACGCGGGCTCGAGAGGAGCCGGTCCACGGCCGCCTCGAGGCCCGCCTCCGTGTACAGCGCGCCGCTCTCGGCCGCGTCGAGGAGCGCATCGTCCGGCGGCGCGTTCCAGAGGAAGAAGGACAGCCGCGAGGCGAGCGAGAAGGCGTCGAGACGCAGCTCGCCGAGGCGCGCCGGATCGGGTTCGCTGCGATCGGTGATGTAGAGGAAATCGGGGCTGATCAGGATCGCCTCGAGGGCGATGGCGAGGCCCTCGTAGAAGTCGCCGGTCTCGACCGCCGCGCGACCGGCGAGAGAAACGAGTTCGTCGAGGGGCGCGTCGTCCATGGGGCGACGCTGGAGCAGGCGTCCGGTCTCGCGCAGGAAGCTCCGGGCGCATTCCTCGTCCGCGCCGGTCACGGAGACGGGCTCGCAGGGCACGAGGTAGCGGCGGTGCGTTTCGTCGAAGACCCGGGCGGACACGGCCAGCGCGGCCTGCTGGATCTGCGAGAGCTGATCGGAGGTGAGACCCGCGACCTGCGCGCCCGAGGCGAGCAGACCGTCGGTCCGCGCCATGGGCGGCATGGGCGGCAGCACGCTCTCGCTGACGTCGTCGCCGAACACCTGGGCGATGGCGTTCGAGTACTGCTCACCCGTCAGCAACCGCGTTCGCGGCGGCGTGGCGCTCGCCGTCGGTTCGGCCGGCTCCGGCTCGGACTCGCAGCCGAGGACGGCGAGGCACGCAAGCGCGAGCAGCAGCGTTCGTATGCGCACGATCATGGAACAGGCGGGCCTCCCCTCGATTGATCCCGCCAGTTTAACACCGGCAGGCGGACCGACTCAGCGCAGGGACAGGGCCTCGCGCTGCCGCGCGACCTGCTCCGGCGTCACGACGCCAGCGGCGTTGTCCCAGGAGTTGCGCACGAAGGTGAGGACGGCGGCGATCTCCTCGTCGTCGAGTTCGTAGCGGTAGGCCTCCATGGGATCGCGCCACTTCTTCGACAGCTCTGGCGCCTCCGGTCCGAACAGCACGACATTGATCATGGCAGCCGGGTCGTCGGACTGGACCACGAGGCTGCCGGCGCTGAGACGCGGCGCCATCTCCGGATCACCCAGCCCCGTCGGCAGATGGCAGGTGCCACAGTGCAGATTGTAGACGGTACGGCCACGGCCCATGGTCAGTTCGTCCGGCGCCTGCCCACTGCGCTCGGGCCTGGCCGGGAGGCTCTTGAGGTAGGTGGCCATGGCGGCGACGTCGGCATCCGACAGGTGGCGCGTGCTGTTCATGACGACCTCGTTCATGGGTCCGAAGGACTCGAGGAAGTCGTTGCGCGCGGTCTTCAGGTAAGCGGACAGATCGGCCTCGCTCCAGAGTCCGAGGCCACGGGCGTCGGAGGTGAGGTTCGGCGTCGACCAGACGCGGTGACCGTCCTCGGGCACCCGATCGAGGTAGCTGCCGCCGCCGAGATGATCGGAAGCCACTTCCGCACCGAGGCCGTTGCGCGGCGTGTGGCAGGCCCCGCAGTGGCCGAGCGCCTCGACGAGATAGGCGCCGCGATTCCACGCCTCGTCTGCCGCCGCGTCGGGCCGGAAGGCCCCCGCCTCGAGGTAGAGCGCCTTCCAGAATCCCATGAGCCAGCGGTTGCCGTAGGGGAAGGCGAGATCGTTCTCGGGTGTGGCCTGTTCCACGGCGGGGATCGAGCGCATCCAGGCCCAGAGCGCCAGCAGATCCTCGTCGCTCAGCTTCGTGTAGGAGGTGTACGGGAAGACGGGATAGAGGTGTTCGCCACCGGGACGAACCCCGCGGCGCATGGCCGCCCGGAAGTCGCCCGCGCTCCAGGCACCGATGCCCGTCTCCGCGGCCGGCGTGACATTGGTCGAATAGATGGTTCCGAAGGGTGTCTCGAAGGCGAGCCCGCCGGCCATGAACGCGCCACCGGCCACCGTGTGGCAGCTGCCGCAGTTGCCCGCCGTGGCCAGGTATTCGCCACGTGCGATCAACGCCGGGTCCGTCAGATCGACAGCCGCGGGAAGCGATGGCCCGTCGCCGCTGCGGTCGCGCAGGAGGACGCCGCCCGCGAGCACGACCGTGGCGACGGCGACGAGCAGGAGATAGAGGCGGAAGTAGACGGCCAAGGCGATCACTCGGTCTGGGGCGGCGCTGGGCGCTGCGGAGCGGACGGAGGCGGCGGGAATCACGACAGGCCGGCCACCGCGAGCCGCGGTGGGGCCCGCTGCGGTAGCATCCCGCCGGCGACCCGCGCTGCATGCTAGCAGACAGAACCGGAGGACCAACGCCCGCCATGGATTCGACCCGCGCCCGCAGGACCGGACGGCTCGCCGCGCTACTGCTCCTGCTCACCAGCTCCAGCCTGCTCCATGCCGCCCAGGGGCGGCCGACCGCCGAGGAGCGCGAGGCACGCGTCGCCGCCATGCTCGCAGCGGAGCGCCCCATCGCCGCCCGCGCTTCCTACTGGCTCGAGGAGCTGACCTGGATGGAGGTCCGCGACGCCATCGCCGACGGCACCACGACGGTGATCGTTCCCACCGGCGGCATCGAGGAGAACGGTCCCTTTCTCGCCACCGGCAAGCACAACCTGATCCTCGAGGGCACCTGTCCGGAGATCGCGCGCCAGCTGGGCAATGCCCT
>JAZBPO010000052.1:0-8535 GCA_036351675.1 Pseudomonadales bacterium | reverse complement strand
GCTCGCGGCCCCGGATCCGGCTCCCTTCGCACAGGTCTACGGCGAGGTGGCGGCGCTGCGGCGTCCCGACCCCTGCGCCGCGCTCGGCTACGTGGGGATGGGGCGCGATGCCTTCTGTCGCGACACCTGGCCCGGTGGTGCCGCACCGCCGGTCGTGGTGATCGACGGGCCCGGTGCGCAGGAGAACTTCGCCATCGGCAAGTTCGAGGTCTCGATCGACGAGTACAACCAGTTCGCCCGCGCCACGGCGCGTCCCCTGCTCCCGGGGGAGGCGCGGCTGCCGGCGACGGGCGTGTCCTTCGACGACGCCGAGGCCTACGTGCGCTGGCTGTCGCGCAGCACGGGTCACGACTACCGGTTGCCGAGGGTCTGGGAGTGGCGCCACGCTGCGGCGGCGGGCGGTTCGCCGCTGGACCCGAACCGTAACTGCTACTCCAGCGTCCGTGGCGTGATTCGCGGCGATGCGGTCGTCAGCGTCGGGCGCGGTGCGCCGAACGCCTGGGGGCTGGTCAACCATGTCGGCAACGTCGAGGAGTGGGCCCTGTCGGACCAGGGCCGCGTCGTACTCGGGGGGCGCTTCGAGGACCCGCTCGCCGAGTGCCAGCTGACCACCATGCGCGAAGACGACGGTACGCCCGGAGCGGGCAAGGGCTTCCGCGTACTCCGGGAGATCCGGACGGCAGGCGTGGCGAACCGTCGCTTCGCCAGTACGGCGGAGGAGTAGGCGCTTTCGGGCATGCTGGTGCGTTGCTATCGTCCCGCAGGCCGGGACTGGGGACCGACGGCTCGGGATGCCGCCGCGCGTCCCGCGCTGCGCGTGCGCGTCGACACGACGTCGATCGCGAGCTTCGCTCGATCCGGAGTACTTTGGTTCCTGCTCGATTCGTTCGAGCCTGAGGGATGACGAGCGTGAGGCAGAGTCTTTTCGGCGGTCCTGCGGGGCTGGTCCTGATGGCCGGGTTCCTGCTGGGATCCTGGCCATCGTCGACCGACGCGGCGTCCGCCGAGAACATGCCGCCCCGTGAGGACCGTCGCGCCTCCGCGATCGACGTCGAACGGCCCTCGGCCGACATCGCGATCCCTGCCGTCGGCGAGCGTCCGACGCTGCCCACCGCCGGTCCGTTCTTCTCCGTCGAGACGATCTCGATCGAGGGCATCTCCGACATGCCCGAGATCGGTCTCTTCGTCGACGAACTGATCGAGGTGGCCGAGGCGGAGCTCGCGCGTCAGCGCAACGAGCAGGAACTGGCGGACCAGGGCTATTCCGACGACGAGCTCCTGCGCGTCGCCCGGTTCATGGACGAGGTGCGCGGTCGCATCGACGACAGCGAGTTCACCAAGATCGCGCTCATGAACGACCTCATCGCGCTGCTCGACGATTTCGAGTCGCGACGGATCGATCATGACGACGATCCCAGCACGCCGCCGATCCAGACCGTCAACGTCTTCAACCTCGGCGCCGTCGCGCAGCGCGTGGAGGATCGGATCCGTGCCAGGGGCCTGATCCTCGCCCAGGTCGTCGTTCCGCCGCAGCGCATCACGAACGAGCGCGTGCGCCTGCAGGTGTTCCCCGGAGAGCTCGGCGACGTCGTCGTCGCGGGCAACGAGGTCGTCGATGGGGCCCCGCTCGAACGTGCCTTCGCCGACGTCACGGGGAGACCGGTGCAGCTGGACGACGTCGACGAGCGCCTGCGCCGGGCGAACGATCTCACCGGCGTCGACATCACCGGCGTCTTCGTCCCCGGGCGATCGCCCGGAGAGACGCGCCTGCGGCTCGATACGGTCAACGAGAAGCGCTGGACCGTCGTCGAACGCGTCGACAACCACGGCGCCAAGATCACGGGTCGGGCCCGAGGCCTCGTCACCGGCACCGTTCACGACCTGACGGGGGCCGGCGACGATCTCACGCTCACGGCGCTCCGCTCCGAGGGCCCGGACGAGGTCACGCTCTTCGACCTGTCCTACCGCAGGCCGCTACCCGGCCTCCGCGACTTCGTGCAGGCGAACTTCAGCAGGAACGAGTTCACCATCGGCGGTGCGCAGGACATCATCGGCGACACCACGAACTACGACATCGGCTTCGGCACCTACTGGCGACGGACGCGGGATCGGAATCTGAACCAGATCGTGTTCGCGGCCTACAAGGACGCCGGTCTGACGTTGCCGGGGCCTGCGGGCGGTGGCCTCGACCGGACGCAGAAGATCACCGAGTTCGGGACGACGCTGAACTACGACACGCTGCTGGACGGCTGGCGTGCGGTCATCGACGGCTCCACCACGCTGCGCCTCGGCTCGATCACGGCGGGGCGCCGCGAGGGCGCCGTGGACGCCACCACCGGAGAGATCTTCGACGGCCAGGCCGAGGATTTCGCGGTGCTGCAGCAGCGCCTGCGCCTGTTCAAGCTGGTCGACTTCCGATGGCCGTTCCTCGACGTCACGACGCGCCACTCGCTGCTGATCAATCTCAACGGCCAGTACACGGAGCAACTCCTGCCCGCGGTCAACCGCTTCAACATCGGAGGCGCCGATGGCGTCCGCAGCCTCGTGGTGGACGACATCGCGGTCGACAAGGGCGTCATCGCCAACTTCAATCTGTACACGACCATTCCCGACGCCTGGGACTTCAGGCTGCCGCGAATCTTCGATCAGCGCTTCTCCGAGACCATCCGCCCCTTCGTCTTCTACGACTACGGCTACGGCGTCACCAAGGCCCAGCGGATCGACGCCTCCACGCAGGACGACACGTGGTTCGAATTCACCGGCTATGGCGTCGGCTTCGAGTACAACCTCTTCAGGGATTCGCGTGGCGACTACGATCTGCGGGGTTCGATTTCCTGGGCGTGGCCGTCGACATCGCGCTTCGGGGACGAACTCTTCGAGACCGTCATCGAGGACGAAGATCGCATCTACGCGGATCTCACGGTCACGATCGACCAGAATGACTGGCGTTTCTGGGGCGGTCGGGCGAAACGGTAGCGGGTCGAGATCATGAGCAACGGCTGCAGGGACATCTTCGTGCGGCGCGCGCCCAACGCGGGGCGAGCGGTCGTCGCGCTGTGGCTGGTCGCCCATCTGGCGGTGACGACCCCCGCACTGGCGTTGCCGCAGGACGGTCGCATCACGGCCGGTGACGGGGCGATCGAGCAGACCTCCGCGAGCAGCCTGCTCATCGAGCAGCGTACGCAGCGCATGGCGGCGGACTTCACGAGCTTCGACATCGGAGCCGGCGAGGCCGTCAACATCCTCCAGCCGGGGCGAACGGCGGTCTTCCTCGGCAACATCACCGGCGAATCCGCCACGACGATCTTCGGCACGCTGACCGCGAACGGTCAGGTCATCCTCGTCAACCCGCGCGGCGTCGTCTTCGGCGAGAACTCGCGGGTCGACACGGCTTCGCTGGTCGCGACGTCGCTCGGCGTCGACGTCGATGCCTTCATGGACGGGGCGATCGAGCTCGAGTTCGCCGCCGAGGTCGCCGGCCGCATCGTCAACCGCGGCGTGCTGGAGGCCGCTTCCGGTGGCAGCGTCACGCTGCTCGGCGACGAGGTCGTGAACGAGGGGCTGATCGTCGCGGAGCTGGGACGGGTGAACCTGGCCTCCGGCTCCCGGGCGGTACTGACCTTCGATGCCGAAGGCCTCGTCGGCCTCGAGGTCACGGAGGCGGCTCTCGGGGGCCTCGGCGGCGACGCCGCCGTGCTCAACAACGGGACCATCGAGGCGAACGGCGGGCAGATCCTGCTCGCGGCCGACGCGGCCCGGGACCTCTTCGACCGGGCCGTCAACAACGAGGGGATCCTGCGCGCGAACGGCGCCCGCGAGGTGAACGGGGAGATCGTGCTCACGTCGACCGCGGACACCTTCTCCTCCGGTGAGATCCTGGCCGTGAACGACGCCGGCGTCGGCGGGCGCGTCGACGTGCTCGGAGATCGCGTCGCGATCACGGCCGGAACGATCGACGTGTCGGGGTCGGACGGCGGCGGCCGGGTCCGCATCGGCGGCGACTTCCGGGGCGCGGACACGCTGCCGAGGGCCGATCGCAGCTACGTCGGGCCCGACGCCCGCATCGCCGCGGACGCCACGCGCGACGGTGACGGCGGCGAGGTGGTCGTCTGGGGCGACACGGAGATCCGCTACTTCGGGCGCACCAGCGCGCGCGGCGGCGCCGAGGGCGGTGACGGGGGCTTCGTCGAACTCTCGGCGCGGGACGGCTTCGAGATCGGTGGCGAGGTCGACACCTCGGCGCCGAACGGGGCGACGGGGACGCTGCTCCTCGACCCGACCGAGATCTTCATCGTCGAGGGCGCCGGTACGCTCGACGGCGAAGTCGACCCCGGCCCGCCCGTGGACGCCGACGTCCTGTTCGGCGACGGCGATCCGAACACGACGATCTCGGTAGCGGCGCTGCAGGGACTCGGCGACAGCAACATCACGCTCGAGGCGACCGACCAGATCACGGTGGGTACCGCGGGGGGAACCGCGGCAGACGTGGACCTCTCGGCCACGCTGACGACGGCGACGCTGACGCTCCGCGCAGGGAACGGCTCGGGCGGCGCCGGTGACATCACCTTCAATCCCGGTTCACGCATCGAGACCGGTGGCGGCGGCCTGGCCCTGCAGGCGGGCACGACCGGTGACGCGAGCGGCGACGCGACCCTCGGCGAGATCGTGACCGCCGGCGGCACGCTCACGATCGACGCACTCGGCGACATCGACTTCGCCGGGGGGGCCACCCGCGTCGGGGGCCTCGTGCTCGATGCGGGCGGCACGATCCTGGTCGGGGGCGGACCCATCGACGTCACCGGCGCCTCGCCGATCGACTTCGACGCGCCGGTCGTGCTCCGCAGCGATCTGGTGATCACGGGCGCGGGCGACATCGCCTTCAACGCCACGGTCGACGGCGACGGCGCCGGAGGCGCGGAGAGTCTGACGCTCGACGCGGCTGGAACCATCGACTTCGCGGCGGGCGCCGTCGTCGGTGGCACCGATCCGCTCGCGAACCTCGTCGTCGCCGACTCCGCCGGCGCGACCTTCGCGGACGCCGTGACGCTCGCTGGCGCCCTGGAGATCCGCGACACGGCGGGCACGGTGACACTCGGCGGCGATCTGGTCGTGGACGCGCTCACGACCGCCGGCAGCGGCTACGCGCTGAACCTGCTCGAGGACGTGTCCGTCACGACGACCGCGAACTTCCTGAATTCCGGCGCGCTCACGCTCGGAGACGGCGCGGACGACGTCCTGGTCTTCTCCGGGGGCCTCGCGACCGCGGGCAACGGGACCAATCCGGTCACGACGCGCATCGGCGGCACCCTGCGGAGCACGGCCCAGGCCATCACCCTCGGGCCGGTGACGCTCGGGTCGAACGCCGTCGTCGATTCGACCGGCGGCGCACTGAGCCTGCAGTCCGTCACCAGTGGCGGAGGCTTCGATCTGGTACTCGACGGCGGCAGCGGTTCCGTCGCCGTCGCGGGTGCCGTCGTCGGGGTGGGCGATCTCGAACTCCGCGGCAGCGGCGGCGTCCTCTTCGGGGATACGGTCGAAGCGAGTGACGTCACGCTCGCGGCGACGGCGGGCACGATCGAGTTCCGCAACGTTCTGACCGCGACGAGCCTGTCCACCGGCGCGGCTCCCTTCGCGGTCGACTTCGATGCGGCGCCGAACGTCTCCGGCACCGGTGACTTCGACAATACGGGTGGTCTGACCTTCGCTGCGGGCGGCTTCTTCGGAGGCGGCATCGACGTCTCCTCCAGTGCGACCTCCGCCGCCGGTGCGCTCAGGTCGAACGGCGGCTCGATCCTGCTTCGGGATCTCGATCTCGCGGCGGCCGCGGTCCTCGATTCGGCAGGCGGGGCCATCGACGTCCAGGCCGTGACGAGCAATGGCTTCGCCCTCACGCTCGATGGTGCCGACACGGGCACGATCGACATCGCCACGCTCGCGGGCGACGGTGCGCTGACGATCGTCGATTCCGCGGGCGCGGCCTTCGCGGGGAGCGTCGCGGCGTCCACGGTCACGCTCACGGACAGCGCGGGGACCATCGCCTTCCAGGGCGACACGACGATCTCCGACCGGCTCGCGACGGCGTCGCAGCCCTATGCGGTGTCCTTCACGGGCACGAGCACCTCCGTGGCCGGCGCCACCACCTTCGCGAACTCGGGCACGATCACGCTCGGCGATGGTGGCGACGCCCTGACCTTCGACTCAGGGGTGGTCGCCACGGCGCCGACGGCCATCGACCTGAACGGTACGGTCGCCGTGAACAGCGGCGTGATCACGCTCGGCGACGGTGACACGACGCTCAACGTCGCGAGCACGACGACGATCGGCGGCTCCTCGACGGGCGGCATCAACCTCGGTCTCGCGAACCTCGCCGACGGCGTGACGCTGACGGTCGGCACGGGCATCGCCAACAGCATCACCGTCGCGGGTGTCGTCGGTACGGCCGACGCCGGGAGCACGGTCGAAGGCCTCGAGATCGATACCACCGCTGCGGTCACGGTGACCGGCGCGATCGGCGCCGCGGACGGCAGCAACGATCTCGATCAGCTCGAGATCGTCCAGTCGGGGGGCACGACCTTCGAAGGCACCTTCGACGCCGGCTCGGTCGTCCTCACGGACACCACGGGTACCATCGCCTTCGAGGACGTGACCCGCATCGGCGTCGGGCTCGTGACGAGCGGCGCCGCCTACGACGTCGCCTTCAGCGGCGCCGATACCCGCATCGCCGGGAGCACGGACTTCCTCAATACCGGCAGCGTCCGCTTCGGCGGCGACCTCACGGACACCACGGTGTTCGTGGGCGGCGTGAACACCCGGGGCAATGCCAGCAACCCGTCCCTCACGATCCTCGAGGGCACGCTCCGCACCGGACTCGGCGCCGGCCAGGAGGTCCAGCTCGGCTCGACGCGCCTCGTCGGCCCGACGACGATCGTCGCCGGCGCCGGTGCGGTCAGCGCGACGGACGTCACGGATCAGAACAACGGCTTCGGCCTCACGGTGCAGGACGCGGGTGCCACCGGCGCCGTCTCCATCGGCGGTTTCCAGCTCGGTGCGCTCACCACGCGCGGGGGCGCCTACGACGTCTCGCTCCTCGACTCCGGAACGGTGACCGGCGACACGAACTTCCTCAACACGGGTACCGTCGTGCTGGGTGACGAGGGCGACGGCACCGACACGCTGCGTTTCCTCGGCGGCCTCGCCACGGCGGGCAACGTCACGAATCCGAGCGCGACCTTCGTGAACGCAGCGATCGTCAGCGCCGACACGCGCGTCGATCTCGGTGCCACGACGCTCGCCGGTGCGACGACGCTGCGCTCGGGTGACGGTGCCATCGCCATCGCTTCCCTCGCCGGCTCCGGCCAGTCCCTGAGCCTGCAGACGGCCGGCGATGCGGGCACGGTCACGATCGCGGGGGCAGCGACGATCGGCACACTCCTGACCGGTGCCTCGGACTTCGACATCGCCTTCAACGACGGCGCCGGGGCCAGTACGACGACGCTCGAGGCCGCGACCCGCTTCGACAACACCGGTCGTGTGAGCTTCGGCGAGGACGCCGGTGACGTGACGGTGGTCGGAGGGGCGCTGTCGACCGCTGCCGCCGTGGGCGGAACGGAACTCGCCGGGCTTCTATCCACGCAGGCCGCGAACGGGGACATGACGTTGTCGGCGTCGACGCTGAACGCGGATGCGGTCGTCTCGAGCGGCAGCGGCGCGATCAGCCTCGCTGCCGTCGCGGGCGCCGGCCTCGACCTGACGCTGCAGGACGCCACGCCCGCTTCCACCGGCGCCGTCACGATCGCCGGCCCCGTGATCCTCGGATCGCTCGGGACCTTCGCCCAGGCGTACGACGTCAGTCTGCTCGGTGGCGGCACGATCGCCGCGGCCACGGACTTCCGGAACGGCGGTTCGCTCACGCTCGGCGACGGGGCCGTCGACGTCCTGGATTTCGGTGCCGGGCTCGTGACGACCAATGCCGCAGGGCCGCTCGAAGTCGCCGGTGTCCTGCGGACCGCCGATGCGGACATGCTGCTCCGTGCCGCCACGCTGACGGCCGCCACGCGGCTCGAGTCGGGCTCCGGTGCCATCGAGATCGCATCGCTGACCGACGGCGCCGGCGCCTTCACGCTCCAGCTTCAGGACGCTGCAGCGGTCGGTGCGGTCACCATCGACGGGGCGCTGACGGTGAATCGTCTGGTGACGGCGGCAGGCGCCTTCGACGTGTCGCTCCTCGGCGGCGCGACGATGGAACTCGACACGAACTTCATCAATCTCGGTACGGTCACGCTCGGTGACGACGTGGGCGATGCGAGCGTCTTCCTCGGCGGTCTCGCCACCACCGCCGCGGGCGGCACCGCCACCGCCGGCCGGATCATCACGGCCGGCGCCGACCTGGACCTCGGTGCGACCACGCTGACCGCAGAGACGACGCTCGAGTCGGGCGGAGGCAGCCTGAATCTCGGCGTGGTCGACAGCGGTGGCGCCCGGCTCGCGCTCGACGGCGCCGCAGGCGCGGTCCGGGTCGGATCCTTCCTGGGCCAG
>JAZBPO010000051.1:0-2358 GCA_036351675.1 Pseudomonadales bacterium | reverse complement strand
GCCGTCGCTCGGTGTGCCGGCGACGCATCGACCCAGGCCTCGGGGTCCTCGCCCCAGACGTGCTTCGGACGCGACGGCGCGAGGCGGTCGACGTAGTGGAAACCGGAGATCGACACGAGGCCGGCGATGCGATCGGCGTCCAGCTCCACCTCGGCGAGCCAGCGCGGGTCCACGGCGAGGAGCGCCGCCAGATAGCCGCCGGAGGAGTGGCCGGCGAGGACGATCCGGGACGGATCGCCGCCGTACTCCGCGATGCGTTCGACGACCCAGCGCGTCGCCGCGGCGACGTCGCGCACGTGCTCCGGATGGCTCACGGCCGGCGAGAAGCGATGGTTCACGGCCACCGTGACCACACCCTCGCGCGCGAGACGCAGGCCCACGTGGCCGACCAGGGACTTGTCACCGAAGAGGAGCGCGCCGCCGTGCACGAACAGCACCACGGGCGCGCCCTCCGCCCCCTCCGGGACGTAGAGATCGAGCGTGCCGCGGTCGTGCGCTGCCCAGCTCAGATCGCGGTGGATCGTCAGACGTTCCATGGTGGTCTCCGCCAGCGCGGTCAGGCCCGTTCCCAGACAGAGCAGAAGCAGGGATCTCGCGGCGATGCGGGCCAAGGCGGCTTGCTCCCGTGTCCGAGGGAAGCCGATCCTGCGCAGCACCCCGGCTCGAGGCAAGCCCCTGCTCGCGGGGCGACGGACGTCGGCCCAGTGGCCTGAAGCAGAAGTTCGTTGCACGAGCGTGAGTCCGTGCGGCTGCCTCGCAAGGCGCGTTCGCGATGGCGTGGTGGTACCACGTCGAGCGGACGCAACGCAGCGCGGCGGCCGCACGGACCCGCGCCCTGCGGGAGATGTATCTCTGGTTCAGGGCCCCAGGTGGCTGACCAGGAAGCGCTCCATCTCGTCGTGGACGGCGGCGGACTCCGGCGCGTCCAGCGTGAACAGGTACTCGGCGTGCGAGAAGCCCTCGAACACGAGCAGATCGGCGACGGCCCCCGCATCGCGCAGAGCGCGATGCACGCGCGCAGCGTCGGACAGCAGCATGTCGCGCGTTCCGGTGACGAGCTGCGTCGGCGGAAAGCCCGAGAACTCGCCGTGGACCGGCGAGGGCCCCGGATGAGCGACGCCTGCTTCGCCGGCGTAGAGCCGCGCCGCCGCACCCAGCGTGCCCTCGTAGCTGACCAGCACCCGATCGATGCCCTCGAGCGTGTGCAGCGAATCGGATGCCGCGGACAGATCGGCCCAGGGTGTTCCGACCCAGAGCACGGCCGGGCCCTCCGCGCCCCCGGCGAGGATCCGCTGCACCGTCGCCAGCGTCAGACCACCACCCGCGGAGGTTCCGCCCATGGCGATGCGTCCCGGCGCCCGGTCGCGCAGCAGCGCGCGCCAGACCGCATGGGCGTCCTCCACCGCCGCGGGCCACGGGGCCTCCGGCGCCATGCGGTAGTCGACGCTGACGACCTCGATGCCGAGGCGGGCGGCGATCACGACCGCCTCGAAGACACTCGCGTCCCCGCCCCCGAAGACGTAGCCACCGCCGTGGAGGTGCAGGAACAGGGCCCCCTCGAAGGCGTCGGCGATGGTCGCCGGACGGACGCGCCGCACGGGCACACCCCCGAGCTCGGCGAGCTCGACGCGCACGCCCAGGCGCTCCGCCTCCGCGAGCGCCTGGGCGCCCCGGGGATCGTCGCGCGATGCGCGGCGGTCGATCCAGGCCGCACTGTCCGCGGGCACATCGGCCCGCTGGGCGGCGACGTCAGGCTCCGGCGCCATCGCGATCGCTTCGCGCAGCGCAGGGCTCGCGGCCCGGGGCGGGTCGAGCAGACGCGTATCGATGCGCCAGATCGCAGTGTCTTCCGCCGCTTCGGCCTGGACGCAGACCGCACAGGCAAGCAGCAGCGTGAGCAGCGATGATCCGGTCATGCGCGCCATGTTCCGCCTCCGACGTTCGAATGCGCAGGCATCATAGCCCCACCGCGACGACGGGACGCGCCGGGCCGCTCCCTCGGCCTCGATGTGCCGGCGGAGCGCAGCGCACGCAGAGGATGTCACCATGGCTGGACCCGCCAGGGCAGGACTGTTCGTCTACGCGAAGGACGCGACGCGCACCGCGCGCTTCTACGAGGCCGTCACCGGCATGCACCGCCTGCACGAGACCGCGGAGCTGATCGTTCTGGAGTCACCGGACATCCAGCTCGTGGTCCACGCGATTCCCGAGCGCTACGCGCGCGAGATCGACATCACCGAGCCCCCGCAGCGGAGGGAAGAGGCTGCCTGCAAGTTCTTCTTCAGCGTGGCGAGCCTCGACGCCGCCCGGTCGGCGGCGGCACGGCACGGCGGTGCGGTGTTCGACGACACCTGGCAG
>JAZBPO010000050.1:0-3069 GCA_036351675.1 Pseudomonadales bacterium | reverse complement strand
ATGAACGGTCCGCGGGTGATCCTGGCCGACGAACCCTTCGGCAACCTCGACCGGGGAAAGAGCTCGGATCTCAGCGACCTGCTCTTCGATTTGCGCCATCGCGAACACGTCGGCATGGTGATCGTCACCCATGACCCCGACCTGGCGGCGCGCGCCGATCGCGTGCTGCGACTGGAAGACGGGCGGTTGGTACCGGCCGCCCGGGAGCGAGAGGGGCAGCCGTGAACTGCGAGCGCTGTGGCCGGCGCCCGGCGTCGGTGAAGTACATCGAGATCGAGGACGGGGTCAAGCGCAGCCGCTGGCTGTGCGAGGTCTGCGCGGCGGAGGAGGGAGCGCAGGCTCCGCCCGAGCCGTCGGCCGGGGGTGCGGCGGATCTACCCGTGTTCATGGACGCGAAGGAGAACGACGACACCGATCGCGAACCCGATACGCCGTGCCCGCGTTGCGGCACGGTCTTCGAGGACCTGCAGGGTCAAGGGCTGCTGGGCTGTCCGGAATGCTACGAGCACTTCCAGTCCCAGCTCGAATCGCTGCTCCTGCGCTTTCATCGCGCGGCGACGCACGTGGGCAAGGCCCCGCGGGCGCGCGGGGTGCGGGCGGAGCTGCGCCTGGAGATCGCCCAGCTGCGCGCGCGGCTCGAGGAGGCCGTGGGCGCCGAGGACTTCGAGACCGCCGCGCACCTGCGCGACGAGATCGCCGCCCTGGCCGAGCGCCTCAAGCACGCCACGGGCGACGACGACGGGGGCGTGTGATGTTCTCCGATGGCGCTCTGGCCGCCCGCCCCGGCTGGCTCGACGGACAGGGGCCGTCGGCCGACATCGTCGTCAGCACGCGCGCTCGCGTGGCTCGCAACCTGCCGGACCACGCGTTTCCGCACCATCTGGACGAGGACGAGCTCAATCGCGTCCGTCGCGAGGCCACCGAGCGATTGCTCGCGACCGAGACGTTCGCTGGCGGCTGGGCGCTGGATCTGGCCGTGCTCGAACCGCTGGAGCGCCTGGCGCTGCGCGAGTCGCACCTGGCCAGCCGCGATCTGCTGCGCGAGCCGGAGGGCCGGGCGGTGGTTCTGGCGCCTGGGCGCGACCAGGCGGCGATGATCAACGAGGAAGACCATCTGCGGCTCCAGGCCTACCGATCAGGTTTCGACCCGCTGATGGTCTGCCAGGACGTTCTGGCCACCGATCGCCACCTCGAGGCGGAGCTCGACTTCGCGTTCAGCGATGAGATCGGCTACCTCACCGCCTGCCCCACCAACGTCGGCACGGGACTGCGCCTGTCGGCGCTGATCCACCTGCCGGGACTGATGATCAGCGGCGAGGTCGACAAGCTGCTCAATTCCCTGCGGCAGCTTCAGTTCGCCGTGCGAGGCTACGAGGGCGAGGGCACGGCCGTGCGCGGGGCCCTCTTCCAGGTCTCCAACCTCGCGTCCCTGGGGCGGAGCGAGGAGGATCTGGCCGCCGACTTCGCGCGCCACATCGCCAAGGTCATCCACTACGAGCGGATGGCGCTCGAGCGTCTCTATCAGCGCGATTCCATGAGCCTGGAGGATCTGGCGCACCGGGCGCTGGCCATCCTCCAGCACGCGCGCGTGCTCACCTCGCAGGAAGTGCTCGATCGCCTCAGCCAGGTGCGTCTGGGCGTGATCCTGGGCATCCTGCCGCCCATCTCCATGCAGCTGCTCAACGAGGCCCTGGTCCGGGCGCAGTCGGCGCATCTGCAGCTGGAGAACGAACGCGAGCTGAACCCCATTGAGCGCGGCCACGTGCGGGCCGACCTGCTCCGCCGGCTGCTGCGGGAAGTCTGACGCGCGGTCGGCTCAAGAGATCGTCGAAACGGCCGATGAAGGGGAAGGCCGGGCCGGTGTGCGAGCGTGGCGCCGGTCCGCCCGCCGCTGTATCTTGCCCATGAGGAGCATGAGCTCAGCCACGAACGGAGGCGATGCGGATGAATGACCGATTCACGCAGAGGGTACGCAAGGTCCTTTTCCTGGCCCGTGACGAGGCCGGCCGTCTGCAGCACGAATACATCGGGACCGAGCACCTGCTGCTCGGGATCATCCGCGAGGGTGAAGGGATCGCAGCCAACGTGCTGCGCCGCCTGGGTATCGATTTCGACCGGATCCAGAAGGAGATCGAGGCCACGGTCTCGCCCATGAACGGTCCGGTCTCCATCGGCGAGATCCCCTTCACGCCGCGGGCGAAGAAGGTGCTCGAGCTGTCCATCGACGAGGCTCGCCTGCACAACCACAACTACGTGGGCACCGAACATCTCCTGCTGGCCCTGATCCGCGAGGGCGAGGGCATCGCCGCGGACGTGCTGACCCGTCTGGGCGCCGACCACGAGACGGTCAAGCGCGAGGTCATGAAGCACCTCGGGTCGGCGAGCGGCCGGGCGGCCGGACAGCCGAAGAAGAAGGAGAAGAAGGACAACCCGGTGCTCGAGCAGTTCGGCCGCAACATGACCGAGATGGCGCGCCAGAACCAGCTCGATCCCACGATCGGACGCGACAAGGAGATCGAGCGCGTCATCCAGATCCTCAGCCGCCGCAAGAAGAACAACCCGGTGCTCATCGGCGAGCCGGGCGTCGGCAAGACCGCCATCGTGGAGGGCTTCGCCACGCGCATCGTGGAGGGCAACGTGCCGGCCCTGCTGCGCGAGCGCGAGATCGTGACCCTGGACCTGGCCAGCGTGGTGGCCGGCACCAAGTACCGCGGCCAGTTCGAGGAGCGCCTCAAGCAGATCATGGCCGAGATCCGCGAGAACCCGGACGTGATCCTCTTCATCGACGAGTTGCACACCATCGTGGGCGCCGGCGGCGCCGAGGGCGCCATCGACGCCTCCAACATGCTCAAGCCGGCCCTCAGCCGCGGCGAGATCCAGTGCGTGGGCGCCACCACCATGGACGAGTACCGCAAGTTCATCGAGAAGGACGCCGCTCTCGAACGCCGGTTCGCGCCGGTCATGGTGCAGCCGCCGAACGTCGAGGACACCATCGGCATCCTGCGCGGGCTCAACGAGCGCTACGAGGTGCACCACGGTGTGCGTATCCAGGACTCGGCGCTCGTCAGT
>JAZBPO010000049.1:0-2570 GCA_036351675.1 Pseudomonadales bacterium | reverse complement strand
GCCATCCGCGCGCACGCCTGCGACGCGCGCAGCGCCATCGTCGCCGTCACGCACGACCCCCGCATCGACGATCTCGGCCTGCTGGAGGCGCTGGAGACCGACGCCTTCTACGTCGGCGCCATGGGTTCCCGCGTGACCAGCGAGAAGCGGCGCGCCCGGCTCCGCGAACTCGACGTCTCCGACGACGCGCTGGCGCGGCTGCATGCGCCCGTCGGCCTGCCGATCGGCAGCAAGACACCGGCCGAGATCGCCATCGCCATCCTCGCCGAGCTGACCCGGGTCGTGCGCGCCGCCGCGGAGCCGGTCGCGGCGACCTCCTGAGGCATGCCCCCTGCCGTCGACGCCCTCGTCCTGGCGGCCGGGCGCAGCCGACGCTTCGGTTCGGACAAGCGGCGCGCGCAGCTGGACGACGGGACGCCGATGCTGCTCGCGACGGTGCGCCGCTATCTCGAGGTCTTCGACCGGGTCATCGTGACCCTGCGTGCCGAAGGAGACGCGGCACTGGCGACCACCCTGCAACGCGAAGGCGACGTACGGACGGTCTTCAGCATGCGCGCCGCCGAGGGCATGGGCGGGTCGCTGGCGGACGGCGTGCAGGCCGTCCGGCCGGGCGCCGCCATCGCCGTCGCCCTCGCGGACATGCCCTGGGTCCGGCCGTCGACGCTCGCGCGGCTGAGGGCGGAGGCGGCCGTGCTACCGGCGGGTGACTGGATCGTCCTGCCCCGCCTGCAGGACAGGGACGGCCATCCGGTGCTGTTCGGGCCCGCCCTGCGCGAGGCGCTCGGGGCCTGCAGAGGCGATCGCGGCGCGCGGGCGGTGATCGACCACGCCGAGCGGGTCAGGCGGATCCCGACGGACGACGCGGGCGTGCTGCAGGACGCGGACGACCCCGAGACCCTCGCTCGGCGAACGAGCGACTGACGCGACGAGGCAAGCCCGCCGGGACGAAAGGCCCCGATTCGCAGCCGGCTTGAGATAGAATGCCGCCGCACGCTCGGGCGTATGCGAACGGAATCGTGGGCGAACGGGCTGGTTCGGGGCTGCCGAAGCGCAGCGCCTCGACGAGCGATGCATGGCATGACGCATGCGTCGATCGAATCAGGATGCCGCGGTTCGACTGGCGCAGGACAACGACTGCCAGCGTCACGTAGCCGGGGCGACAGAGCATTCAGGGAAAGCTCCGAGCCCTAATGGACATCGATCTGATCACGCCCGCGATGGGCGCACTGCTGACTCTCGTCCTCCTCCCGCTGCTTGCGCCCGTCGCGCGACATTTCGGCCATGTGGACGCGCCTGACGGCGTTCGAAAGCTCCACGAGGGCGAGATCCCGCTCACGGGGGGCATCGCCCTGTTCGTGGCGATGTCGCTCGGCTACCTCCTGAACGCCCCCGTTCCACAGGAGGGGGTCGTGTTCGTCGCCGTGTGCGCGGTCATGGTGCTGCTCGGCGCGCTGGACGACCGGCTCGACCTCAGACCGTCCACCCGTCTGCTCACGGAACTGGCCATCGCGGGCGCGATCGTCGGCTTCGCGGGCCTGTCGGTGACGACCGTGGGCGACCTGTTCGCCGTCGGCCCGCTCGACCTGGGTACCTTCGGCCCCGTGTTCACGATCCTCGCGGTCGCTGCCGCCGTGAACGCCATGAACATGCTCGACGGCATCGACGGTCAGGCCGCATGCATCGCCTGGGTCGCGATCGTGGCCGTGGTCGCATCTGCGGTGCTGCTGGGCGGAGCTCCGGACCCGGCCGCGCTGGCCCTGCTCGGCGGTCTGCCCATCTTCCTCGCCTTCAACCTGGTGCGCGTGGGCCGGCGCCTGCCGAAGACCTTCCTCGGCGACAGCGGCGCAAAGCTGCTGGGCCTCGTACTCGCCTGGGAACTGATCGGCAGTGCCCAGGGATCCGCCGCCTGGCTCGACCCGGTGACGGTGCTCTGGTTCGCGGCCATCCCGCTCTTCGACACGCTCTTCGTGATGAGCTACCGGATGCTCCACCGCCGCTCACCGCTGTCGGGCGACCGCAATCACATCCATCACCTGCTGCTCGACCTGGGGCTGTCCGGGCGCGCGACGCTGGCGCTGGTGACATCGCTCGCGGCACTGCTGGCGGCGGCAGGCATCGGTCTGGAGCTGCTACGGGCCCCTGAAGGCTTCCGCTTCGCGGCGCTCTGCGCCGTGTTCCTCTGCCACGGCGCGGCCTCGGTGGCACTCGTGCATGCCCGTCGGCGTCGCACGGCGCGGCTGTTCGAAGTTCAGAAGAATTCGACGCTGGGTCGTGGGCGAGACACGGGAGAGTTCGCGAGACTCCCGCGCACCCGGAGCGGCGACGTGGAGCGCGCCGCGGGCTGAGACTTCCCCGGCATCCGCCCCTTTTCGACGCCCCCTGCCAGACCGAAGACCCCGATCGTACGTCGACCCGCCAAGCCGGACATGCGCGGCGTGCGTTCGTACGCAGCGGCACCGCGCGACGCGATCAGAACATCAGCAAAGTGGGGAAACTCGGGAAAGATGGCGGAGCGGACGTCATCTATGAGTGTAGGTTTTATGAGGCCTTCAGCTAATCATTAGCACATT
>JAZBPO010000048.1:0-3369 GCA_036351675.1 Pseudomonadales bacterium | reverse complement strand
TGCCAGCGGCGGCCGCCGCGCTCCCGGAACAGCTACGCACGCGACTCCAGCCGATCGGCGCGGACGCGGCCAGCATCGACGCGCTCGCGGCAGCACTGCTGGCGCTGCGTGCCGATCCGCTGCCTGCCGAGCGCCTCGCACGGATGCGCGCCCGCGGCACGTTGCGCGTCGGGACCACCGGGGACTATGCGCCGTTCAGCGCCGTCGCCGCGAACGGCGAGCGCACGGGCATCGACGTCGATCGCGCAGGCGAGCTCGCCGCGAGTCTCGGCGTACGCGTCGACTGGATCGAAACGAGCTGGCCGACGCTCGAGGACGACCTCGCGGCCGGCCGCTTCGACATCGCCATGAGCGGGATCAGTCGCACCCTCGAGCGGGCACGCATCGGCGACTTCAGTGCGCCCTATCACGTCGGCGGCAAGACACCGATCGTGCGCTGCGAGGATCTCGCCCGCTTCGACGCCTTCGAGGCCATCGACCGTCCTGGCACACGCGCCGTGGTGAATCCGGGCGGCACCAACGAGCAGTTCGCCCGAACGAGACTGACGCAGGCGAGCCTCCGGGTCTTTCCGGACAACCGTCTCGTCTTCGACGAGATCGCCGAGGGACGCGCCGACGTGATGTTCACGGACGCCATCGAGGTCCATCGCGTGGCGCGCGACGACGCACGCCTGTGTGCGGCCTTGCCCGGGGTCACCCTCACCTATCAGGAAAAGGGTTTCCTGCTGCCGCGCGACCGTGACGGCGCCTGGCTTCGCTATGTCGACCTCTGGCTCGCGCAGCTCCGCGGCGACGGCCGCCTCGACGCAGCCTTCGCACGCCACCTGGGCTCGTCCGTGGGCGACTGAAACGTTCAGGCCGGCAGGCGTGCCGGGTCGCGATCGCCGCGCGCGCCCGCCGCGTGCGGCACCGGGGCGTCGTCGAGGAAGGCCGTCAGCATGGCGTTCACGAGCGCCGGGTCGTCCTGCTGGACCCAGTGCGAGCAGTGCGGCAGATAGCGGATCGTGAGTGGGTCGACCCAGGCCTCGGTGCCGTAGGTGCCGGCCTTGCGCAGTGCGACGTCCTGCTCGCCCCAGATCAGCAGCGTCGGCACCTCGATCAGCGGATGGCCGAGGCGACGCTGCCGCGCCGCGCCACCCCCCCGGCCCATGGCCCGGTAGTAGTCCACCATGGCCTTCAGGGCGCCGGGCTGGCGGGCATTGCGCGCGAACACCTCCGCGTCGTCATCGCCGATGGCGCCCTCACGTACCGTGCCCGTTCGGAACAGCTCGGCGACGCCCTCCGCGCCGCGCCGGCCGAGGAGCCGTTCCGGCAGCCCGGGGATCTGGAAGAAGAGCGTGTACCAGGAGCTGCGGCGCTGCAGCGCGTTCACGCGGAACTCCCGCGCCACGGGTTCGGGATGGGGCACGTTCATGATCACGAGCCGCGCGAGGCGGCGGACGCGCCGCATGGCGAAGTACCAGGCGATGATGGCGCCCCAGTCGTGGGCGACGAGCACGGTCTCGCGCGCACCGCTCGCGTCGACGAGGCCGGCGACGTCGTCCATGAGCGTCTCGATCGCGTAGTCGCGCATGTGCGGCGGCCGCGAGGAGTTGCCGTAGCCGCGCAGATTCGGGGCCCAGACCCGGTGGCCGAGGCGCGCGAGGGGTTCCATCTGATGCCGCCAGGCGTGAGCGTGTTCCGGGAAGCCGTGCAGGCAGAGGACGAGCCGCGCCGGATCGGTGACGCCCGGCGCCGTGCATTCGAAGACCTCGAGCGTGGCGCCCTCGACGTCGACGAGGCGGACCCGATGCTCGCAGGCGACGCTCACGCTCCCCTCTCGTCGGACCCGTCGGAAATGGAGGTAGTCCGACCCAGCCACACCCCGGCACACGCTTTCGTCGCTACCGCTGCTCCCTTCCGGGCCTGACGGGGTTCACGACCGGGCGTTGCGAGGGGACCGGGCGGACTACCATCGACCGTGGTAACCCGGATCGGGGCCGCGATGCAAACCTGCGATGCGGCGCCCGGGGTCCCGTGCGCGCTCAGCTGTCGCGGAAGTTCCGCTCCATGCGCTCCTGGCGCGCCTTCGCCTCTGCGCACAGCGTCGCCGTCGGCCGCAGGAGCAGGCGCTCCACTCCGATCGGCTCGCCGGTCTCCTCGCAGTAGCCGTACTCGCCGGAGGCGATGCGCTCGAGCGCCTCGTCGATCTTCGGCAGCAGCTTCGACTCGCGATCGGCGATGCGCAGGCGCAGGCGATTCTCTTCTTCCGAGAGGGCACGGTCGAGCTCGTCCGTTTCCCGCTCGTGCTCGGCGAGACGCTGGCGCGCCTCCTCGATGTGACCGATGGTCTCCTGCTTGAGTTCGAGCAGTCGCTCCTTGAAGAACTCGAGCTGGGCCTCGTTCATGTAGTCCTTCTTCGGTGCTCGCTTGATCTGCTTTTCCGTGAGCATCTGGCCCCGTTTCCCAACGCGCAGAAAGCGCCTCGATTGACCCTTTGCGACACCGCGGAAGCCGGGGGCCCCCGCGAGCAAGGCGCGGATACTACAGCAGCGTTCTGACGCGTGCTATCGCCTGCTCGCCATCTCGGAGCGCACCGGTTTCCGGGCCCCGAAACGAAGAAGAGGCCCGGCAGGGCCCCTTCTTCGTGCGCGTGGAGAGCGCGCGTTCTGCCGGTCTATGCCCGGCCCGGCGCCGCATGGCCCTGGGCCGCGGGGCGTCGTCACGGTGCGCCGGCGGTCCGATCGCCGGGCCTGTCGATCGGTCGGACCCGTGCTTGCGGCGCTCCCCGGCCGCCCCGCGTCCGGGAAAACGCAGAAGGGGCCCGACCGGGCCCCTTCTGCGTTCTGGCGGAGAGAGAGGGATTCGAACCCTCGATACGGGGTTACCGTATACACGCTTTCCAGGCGTGCGCCTTCGACCGCTCGGCCATCTCTCCGAAGGGCGCGGGAGCCTAACGCAGGCCCCATTCCCACGCAACGCCGCCTCAACCTTCGATGAAGAAACCCACGACGTACTCGATCAGGGCCGCGCCGACCCAGGTCATGGGGACGATGAACAGATAGAGCCCGAAGCGCGTGAGCACGCCGAGATCGAGGGGCCATTCGCGCACGCCACTGATCTCGCTCCGATAGACGAGCAGAGGCGCCAGCGCTGCGAGCGCATCCGGATCGAGGGTCTGCGACGCGTCGCCGCAGGCGTCGATACGGACCTGCAGGCGCCGCAGTTCCGCCTGGCGCGCATCGCGGAGGACGCGATGCACGGGCCAGAGCACGGTGAGCGAGAGATAGCACACGGCGCCGAGCAGGAGGACGGCGCCGGGAATCGTCGTCCAGGGGTCGACGGCGCCGCCGAGCCACATGATCGAGAGCGAGGCGACGGCGCCCGTGA
>JAZBPO010000047.1:0-5336 GCA_036351675.1 Pseudomonadales bacterium | reverse complement strand
CTGCTCTTCGCCCACGACTTCGCGACGCTCGCGCTGTTCGAGATCGCCCTCGGGGTCGGCGTCTGCCTGATCTCCGGCGCCGACGTGGCGACGCTCTACGACAGTCAGACGGCGCTCGGCCACGATGAGGCCGCGCGGCAGCGAGGTCTCGGCGGCCTGTTCTTCTCGCGGCAGATCGCGGAAGCCGGCGCGGGTCTGGCCGCCGCGGCCATCCTCGCCCTGGCGAGTTTCGAGGAACTCGTGGTCGTGCAGATGGTCGTGGGCTGGCTGCCCCTGGTCTTCGCCGTGTTCGTCACGGAACCCCCGGTGGAGCGCATGAGCGCCGGCTCGCACCTCGACAACCTCGGCGGCGTGCTGCGGGCGCTGCTCGTCTCCGACGAGGTGCTTCGCCGGACCTTCCTGGTGATGGGGATCTGGAGCCTTTCGACCTTCTACGCGGTCTGGCTGCTGCAGCACCATCTCGCACGGGAGGAGACGTCGCTGACGGCCTTCGGCGTGGCCTGGGCCGTGCTGGCGGTGATCGGCGCGATCTCCGGTCGCCAGGCGTCCTGGCTCGAGGAAGAGCTCGGCGCGCCGCGCCTGCTCGCCCTCGTGGCGCTCCTGCCCGTGCTCGGTTACGCGCTGTTCGCCGTGCTTCCGGGCAGCTGGGTGCTGCTCGCGGCGCCGCTGTTCTGGTTCGCGCGCGGGGCGGGTTTCGTGGTGCTGCAGGGCGCGCTGAACGCACGGCTGGCCGGCCAGCACCGGGCGACCGCGAACTCGCTCGTGGGGTTCCTGTTCCGGGGCGTCTATGCGCTCACGGTACCACTGCTGGGTTGGGTGCTGCGCAACTGGAGCCTCGAGGAGGTCTTCCTGCTGCTGGCTTCGCTGTCCCTCGCGGTCTGGCTCCTGCTCGTGGCGCCCCTCGTCCGGGCGGTGCGGCAGGCTCCGCGGCGGGCGCCGGCGAGCGCCGGCCCGTCGCCGGCACTCGCAGCTCAGGGCCCCGTCGACCCGCTCGACTGAGACCCCGCGTCCTCCTCCGGCGGCTCCCGTCGCGGGGAGGACGCGTCCTCCAGCACGCGGATGCGGACCCCCTGGGTTCCGTCGTCGGCGTCGACGGCGATCGGGGTACGCCAGAGCTCCGACAGCAGGCCGCCGGTCAGGGTCTCCCGGGGCGCGCCATCGGCCGCGACGGCACCCTCCGACAGCATCAGCACGCGATCGGCCCAGCGGCTCGCGAGTTCGAGATCGTGGATCGCCGCGATCACACCGAGACCTCGCTCCGCCCGGCGTCGGGCGGCTCGCATGGCGCGTTGCACGACGCCGAGGTCGAGATGGCTCTCCGGCTCGTCGAGGAACAGCCAGCCCGGCGGGGCGAGCGTCTCGCACTGGAGCAGGACGCGCGCGAAATGGACGAGCCGTTGTTCGCCGCCCGAGAGTTCCGTGTAGATGCGCTCCGCGAGACTCTCGATGCCGAGTTCGGCCAGCACGAGACGTCGCAGGGCCCTCGGTGCGCCCGGGAAGCCGAGTTCCACGACCCGATCGACGCTGAAGGGATGATTCAGCGGATTGCGCTGCGCGAGTACGGCGCGGCGGCCGGCGAGGTCCGCCGGCGCCATCCGGTGCGGCGCGCTGCCGTTCATGCGCACGCGCCCCTTCGAGGGCGCGAGATCCCCGGCCAGGAGTGCCAGGAGACTGCTCTTGCCCGCGCCGGTCGGGCCGACGACGGCCGTGCAGGTCCCCGCCTCGAAGCTCGAACTGATCCCGTTCAGCACCGGCCGGCCGCCCAGCTGCAGGCTCAGGCCGCGGGCCCGCAACGCGCGGCTCACGGCTCGCGTCCCAGTTCCCGGCGCAGTGCGAGCAGGAAGAAGGGGGCGCCGAGGAGCGCCGTGATCAGGCCGATCGGGATCTCTGCCGGCGCCACCAGCGTACGGGCCCCGACGTCTGCCAGGAGCAGCAGCAGGGCGCCGAAGAGCGCCGAATCGAGGATGCGTCCGCCGTGCTCCGGGCCGGACAACGTGCGCGCCAGGTAGGGCACGATCAGGCCGACGAAACCGACGATGCCGGCGACGGCCACGGCAAGCGCCGTGAGGAGGCAGGCCAGGCCGAGGCCGAGCCAGCGCAGGCTGCCCACCCCTAGGCCGATCTGACGCGCCTCGCGATCGCCGAGCTGATACTGGTCGAGGGCCGTCGCCCGGACCTCGGCGACGAGGATCGCCAGAGGCACCGCGATCGCCAGGGGCAGGAGCGAGGGCCAGTCGGCGCGGGTCAGCGTGCCGAAGAGCCAGAAGGTCGTGTCGCGCAGGGCCTGATCGTCGGAGAAGGCCATGAGCAGGCCGATGAGTGCGCCCACGAGCGCATTCACCCCCACGCCTGCGAGGACGACCGCGGACAGGCGCACGACGCCGCGGACCCTGCCGAAACGCCAGAGGAGCAGCATGCACACCGCTGTGCCGGCGAAGGCGGCGAGGGGCACGGGGAGCGCGATGCCACGGGCGAGTTCCGCACCGCCGGCGAGCGTGAGCACGCCTGCGCCACCGAGTGCGGCACCCCCCGAAAGGCCGAGGAGCGCGGGGTCCGCGAGGGGATTGCGCAGCAGCGCCTGGAGCAGGGCGCCGGCAGCGCCGAGCGCGGCACCCACCGCGAGGGCCGCGCAGGCACGCGGGGCACTCGCTTCGAGGATCTCGCGGCGCACGGAAGCGTCCTCCCACGCGGCCAGCGGGGAGATCAGCTCGGGGCCGATCCAGAGTGCGCCGAGCGCCGCCGTCAGGATCAGGCCCGCCAGGACGACGTGCTGGCGCAGGCGGTGGCTCACCAGGATCCGTGCACCTGCGATTCGCCGCTCCGAGCCTGTCGCTCGGTGCCGCCCGGGGACCGGGCGGGGGCGGGTCGTCCGGGGCGAGTGCACGGGCGTTGGCTGAGGGGAACGAGCGCGTCGCGCACCGCCGCCGATGCCGTCGCCGTCCCTGGCCGACCTGCGCAGGACACTAGAGGTGGACGCAGTCGACGTACTCGGGCCCGGCGTCCGGCTGCTGCTCCCGTCCGACGTCGAGGCCCGGCCGCAGCAGGGTCCGGCGCGGGCCGCGCTCGTAGCGACGCGCAGGCGTGTTCACCACCGGAATCAGCTCCGGCGCCGCCCGCCCTGCAGCGTGACGTTCGATGCTGACCTCGCCGTAGAGCGTGGTGCGCTGGCGCGGTTCGCGGCCGAGTTCCGAGATCATCGCTTCCATCTCCGCGGGTCCGGTCTCCTGACCGTGGCTCGCGCCGGCGGCCCGCGTGATCGTCTCGTTCATGAGCGTGCCGCCGAGATCGTTGCAGCCCGCATTCAGGCAGGCCCGCACGCCGGCGTGGCCCATCTTCACCCAGGAGGCCTGGATGTTGGGGATGTGCGGATGCAGCGCGAGACGGGCGACCGCGTGCACGAGTACGGCCTCGCGGAAGGTGGGGCCGCGGCGTGCGCGGCCCTTGAGATAGATCGGCGCTTCCATGGGCACGAAGGGCAGGGGCACGAACTCCGTGAAGCCTCCGGTGCGGCGCTGCACCTCGAGGATGCGCAGCAGGTGTCGGGCCCAGTGCTCGTAGCGATCGACGTGGCCGTACATGAGGGTCGCGGTGGTCCGCAGACCCACCTCGTGCGCCGTCTCCATGACCTCGAGCCACTGCGCCGTACTGATCTTGTCGGGGCAGAGGATCGCCCGTACCTCGTCGTCTAGGACCTCGGCCGCGGTACCGGGGAGCGTGCCGAGTCCCGCGGCCTTCAGCTCGCCGAGGTAGTCGCGCAGCGAGCGGCCGAGGGTCCGAGCCCCCTGCCAGACCTCGAGGGGCGAGAAGGCGTGCACGTGCATGGCAGGGGCGGCGCCGTGGACGATGCCGATGATGTCGAGATAGGTTCGACCCGTGTATTCGGGGTGGATGCCGCCCTGCATGCAGACCTCGGTGGCGCCGCGATCCCAGGCTTCGCGCGTCCGGCGGGCGATCTCGTCCGAGTCCAGGTCGTAGGGCCGGCCTCGCAGGTTCTCCGAGAGCTTGCCCTTGGAGAAGGCGCAGAACTGGCACTTGAAGTAGCAGATGTTCGTGTAGTTGATGTTCCGGTTGACGACGTAGCTGACGACGTCGCCGCACTGCGCGCGACGCAACGCGTCGGCGGTCGCGCAGACGGCCGTGAACTCCTCGCCCCGTGCCCTGAACAGGCGCACGAGTTCCGCCTCCGAGAGCGCGGCGCCCCCGCGGGCGCGCTCCAGGATCGCCATCAGATCGGCGCCGACGCGGGCCGTGTCCCAGGGTCTGCCGATGAGCGAGAGGTCGGTCGCGGGCGGCCGCGCCTCGGCGCCGGGTGTCCAGTCGTCGACGCGCGGGAAGCCGTCGCCGTCGATCGCGTCGAGCACGTGCGTGCGCAGGCCCTCGTCGAGCCAGCGTTCGACGTCGCGCGCATAGCGGGGATAGATCGTCAGCCGTTCCGTGAGCGTCTTGCCTGCCTGTGCCGTCTCGCGTGCGAGCTGCTCGAGATGGGGCCAGGGTGCCTCCGGATTGACGAAATCCGGGGTCACGGGCGACACGCCGCCCCAGTCGTCGATGCCGGCGGCGACCAGCTTGGGCAGCACCCCGGGCGAGAGGTTCGGCGGCGCCTGGATCGACAGACTGTCGCCGAAGATCAGACGCGCCATGGCCAGGGTCCAGAGCATTTCCTCGAGATCCGGCTCCGGGGCCCGGGACATCTTCGTGTCGGGCTTGGCACGGAAATTCTGCACGATCACTTCCTGCACGTGACCGTGGGTCGCGTGGATGCGTCGGATCTCGAGCAGCGACTCGATGCGTTCACGGCGCGTCTCGCCGATGCCGATGAGGATGCCGGTGGTGAAGGGCACGCGGGCGCGGCCGGCGTCCTCGAGCGTGCGCAGGCGCACCGCCGGCTCCTTGTCCGGCGACCCGTAGTGGGGCATGCCCCTGTCGCAGAGTCGGGCGGAGGTCGACTCGAGCATGATCCCCATGGAACCGGACACCGAGCGCAGGCGCTCGAGTTCCTCGGGCGTCATGGTGCCGGGGTTGAGATGGGGGATCAGGCCCGTCTCCTCGAACACCGCTCGGGCGGCGGCTTCGAGGTAGTCCAGGGTCGTGTCGTAGCCGTGCGCCTCGAGCCATTCGCGCGCCGCTCGGTAGCGCAGTTCGGGCTTCTCGCCGAGCGTGAAGAGGGCCTCCCGGCAGCCGGCGGCGGCGCCCTCGCGGGCGATCTCGAGCACGCGCTCGAGGGGCATGTAGGCGTGCTCGATGCGCCGTGGCGTGGTGGCGAAGGTGCAGTAGTGGCAGACGTCCCGGCAGAGGTGCGTGAGCGGGAGGAACACCTTGCGGGAATAGGTCACCCG
>JAZBPO010000046.1:0-9963 GCA_036351675.1 Pseudomonadales bacterium | reverse complement strand
TCCGCAACAAGCGCCGCGCCTGCGAGGAAGTCGGCATCGAGTCGACGGTCCTGACGCTGCCCGCCGAGACCTCCCAGGAGATGCTCCTCGACGAGGTCGACCGGCTCAATGCGGACCCTTCCGTCCACGGCATCCTCGTTCAGGCTCCGCTGCCAGCGCAGCTCGACGGCGATGCGGTGATCGACCGCATCGCCCCCGGGAAGGACGTGGACGGTTTCCATCCCTGGAACCTGGGTCGTCTCGCCCAGCGTCGGCCCGTGCTCCGCTCCTGCACGCCGAAGGGGATCATGACCCTCCTCGCCCACACCGGCGTTCCCGTGCGGGGGCTGGACGCCACCATCGTCGGCGCGTCGAACCACGTGGGGCGTCCCATGTGCCTGGAACTGCTGCTGGCCGGCTGCACGGTCACCGTCGCGCACAAGTTCTCCCGGGACACGGCGGCGCACGTGCGTCGCTCGGACATCGTCATCGCCGCCGCGGGCAGTCCGGGCCTCGTACGCGGCGACTGGATCCGCGCCGGCGCCATCGTCATCGACGTGGGCATCAATCGCCTCGACGACGGCTCCCTCGTCGGCGACGTCGAGTTCGAGGCGGCCCGCCACCGAGCCGCATGGATCACGCCCGTCCCGGGCGGTGTAGGTCAGATGACCGTTGCCGCGCTCCTCGAGAACACGCTGCAGGCGGCCGAGCTCGCGGATCTCGAGTACGCGTGAGGCGCATCTTCGTCTCCGATCTACACCTCGATGCGGCACGTCCTGCGGGCATCGAGCGCTTCGAACGGTTCTGCAGGGAGGTCGCGGCGACCGCTGACGAACTCTGGGTGCTCGGAGACCTGTTCGAGGTCTGGATCGGAGACGACGCCGACGACGCGGCCGCGTACAGCGTGCGCCGGGCGCTGCGCCACCTCACCCGCCTCGGCACGCGGTGCAGGCTCATGCACGGCAATCGCGACTTCCTCATGGGCACGCGCCTGGCCAGGGACTGCGGGGCCGAACTCGTGACCGATCCCACGATCCTCCGCCTCGAGAACGGGCCGGCGGTGCTCACGCACGGCGACAGGCTGTGTACGGACGATCGCGACTATCAGGCGCTCCGGGAGCATCTGCGGAGCGACACCTTTCGCCGCGAGATGCTCGCGAAACCGCTCACCGAGCGCCGCGCCATCGGCGAGGCCGCGCGGCAGCGGTCCCGGGAAGCGAACGCGAACCGCGCCGAGCACATCATGGATGTCAACGCCGGCGCCGTGGACGCCCTGCTCGACGAGCACGGCGCCGAGCTGCTCCTGCACGGCCATACCCATCGCCCGGGCGCGCACGTCTGGGAGAAGGACGGCAGATCGCGCTGCCGCCTCGTTCTCGGCGCCTGGGAGGACGACTGCGTCTACGCCAGGGCGGATGCGGGCACCCCGGAGCTCGTGACCTGGTCCTGAGTCAGCGGACCGCTGTGGAAGCGGAACACATGATCCGCCTCCGTCACGAGTCGTGTCTCACGGTCACGGAACAGCGCGACGCGCTCCGCCACCTCCGCGGCCGTCGCGATCTCCCGCGCGAGCTCGAGATAGGTCTCGAAGTGCCGCGCTTCGGACTTCAGCAGGCGGCCGTAGAAGCGGTCGAGCTCCGCGTCGAGGCGCCCGACGAGGCCGGCGAAGCGCTCGCAGGACCGCGCCTCGACGAACGCACCACAGACCAGCAGGTCCAGGAGCCGGTCCGGCTCCGGCCCGCGCACGAGCTCGCGCAGACCGGCGGCATAGCGCGACGCGGAGAGCCGGCGCCAGCGAATGCCGCGGCGCGCGAGCAGCGCCGCGACCTGTTCGAAATGCCGCAGCTCCTCGCGGGCGAGGCGACTCATGCAGGCGACGAGGCCCGCGTGCGCCTCGTAACGGAAGACCAGCGACAGCGCCGTCGAGGCCGCCTTCTTCTCGCAGTTGGCGTGATCGAGCAGCAGCAGGTCCGGATGGTCGACCGCCGCGCGGTACCAGCCCTCCGGCGTCGCGGCGCCGAGAAAGGCGCGCACGGGTGCGAGCAGGTCCGCCATCAGGCGCCGAGGGCCTGGCGACCCGGGACGACGTAGCGCTCGTAGTGAGCTTCGGAAAGCGTCAACAGGTCACGGTCGATGAGGTCGCGGAGCGCGGCCGGCTCCAGATCCGCGAAGGCGGGAAGCGCCCGCAGGCCATAGGCCTCGAGGCGACGCATGTGGCGAGCGCCGCGACGGAGCAGCTCGTAGGCGCGCACGCCGGGGCCGTCGGCCTCGGCGAAGGGGATGCGGTGGGCGCGAAGCTTCGCCTCGAGGCGTCCCGAGTCCAGCACTTCGAGGCGGCCGAGTACCACCTGCTCCTTGAAGGCGTTCAGGCGCGTCCAGACGGCGCGCTTCTCGTCGTCGTCATAGCCGTTCCAGTTCACGATCTCGTGCGAGAAACGGCGGCAGCCACGGCAGACGAGATCGCCGTAGGTCGTCGAACACATGCCCACACAGGGCGTACGCGGTCGACCCGGGGAATGGGATCGCGTGGTCATGGCCGCATTGTAGCGCCGCGAACGCGCGTCTTCCCATGGCCTCGAGCGCTCAGGGGACGTTCGCTGGCGCGGGCACGTGGGTTGTTCCGGTGGCCGCGCGGGAGCGCCTGCTGCTGCGGCGGCACGGCGCCTGCGGTCTCCTCGAGCATCACCGAAGGGTGCGCCGCAGGCGATCGAGCGCCAGACGCAGGCGCAGGCTCCGGACCCGTCGCAGCAGACGCGCGACGTCGGCCTCGCCGGCGGCAGGGTCGAAGAGCGCACCATCGAGCGAAGTCGCGACGAAGCGCAGGTCCTCGGCCAGCTCCGGGTAGGCCTGCGCCACGCGCTCCGCATAGCAGCGCGGCGACTCGTGCGCGGACCGCGGGAATCCCGCGGCACCGAAGGCTCCGACGAGTGCGTCGTGCACGCGCAACAAGGGCGGCCTGCGACGCCGCAGGCTCGTCAGCAGCGTCCCGATGCCGGCCAGCCCGACGGCGAGCCCGCCGGCGATGGTCACGGCGATGGCGATGCGCGTGGGCGTCACCTCCCCGAGCAACTCGGTCAGCACCTCGCTCTGGCGGTCCGCATCGTAGCTGAGCACGAGCACGTTCCAGCGGTACTCGAGCGAGTCGAGGAAATAGAGCGCGTCCATGGCCCAGGTGAGCGAACGCAGGCCCTCGGGCATGAAGGGCAGATCCGCGGCGTCCGACTCGGCCGTCAGCGCCGCCTCGGCACCACGCTCGATGCGCTCGGGCGCGACCGCGGCGGTGGGGTCGACGCGGACCCAGCCCAGGCCGTCCAGCCAGATCTCTGCCCAGGCGTGCGCATCGTACTGACGCACGATCAGGTGCGAGGCGAGCGGATTCAGCTCGCCGCCCTGATAGCCGGCGACGACCCGCGCCGGGACACCCGCCGCGCGCATCATGAACACGAAGGCGCCCGCATAGTGCGCGCAGAATCCGCGGCGCGTCTCGAACAGGAACTGATCGATCCGGTCGCCTGAGAGCGTGGGCGGCGAGAGCGTGTAGAAGAAGGGCTCGCTCCGGAAGTGGCTGAGCAGCTGCTCGGCGAGCGCGGCGCCGCCGAAGCCCTGCGCGACCAGGTCCTGCACGAAGCTGCGCGTGCGGGTGTCGCCGCCGACGGGGAGCTCCAGGGACCGCTCACGCAGCCAGTCCGGCAGCACCGGATCGAGCCGCGTACCGACGTGGCTGCGCACCTCGTAGCGAGAGCGCGTCGTGATCGGCTCCCTCGCCACGAGGCGGAAATCGCGACCGATGCCCACACGCGGCGACAGCGGCTCCGCGAAATCCAGCGCGAAGAGCCAGGGGCGGTAGGTGGGCTCCACGATCACCGAGTACTCGAGGCTGCGTTCGCCGAGCTCCAGCCGCTCGAGCCAGGGCTCCGGCGTACCCTTCAGCCCCCCCCAGTCGATCAGTCTGCTGGCCTGGCGCGAATCGAGCCGTGCGCCGCCGGACCAGGTGCCTTCGCGGTACTCCGAGTAGGTCAGCGCCCGCCAGTAGAGCTCCGCCTGGCTCGGTATCGCGCCCTCGAATTCGACGCGGAACGCGAGCTCCGGAGAGCGACCGAGTTCGGCGATCTCCCCGGGGCTCATGCTGTCGGCGAGACCGGTGCGCGCGGTCGGATCGGGCAACGGCACGGACCAGAGCGGCGCGATCCGCGGAAAGAACAGGAAGATCACCACGGTGAGCGGAACCGCCTGCAGCAGCAGCACGCCCGCCGTGCGCAGGCTGTCGACCCAGCGCGGTCGGCTCCAGCTCTGGTTCAGGCCCACCAGCGCTGCGGTGACGAGCCCCGTGGCGAGCAGCTGATAGCCCGCCGCAGCCATCGCCTGTTCGTAGAGGAACTGCACGCCGATCACGAAATAGGCGAGATAGATCAGCACGAGCGCATCGCGACGCTCGGCCATCTCGAGGAGCTTGAGCGAGAACGCGATCACCAGCAGTGCGGATGTCGGATCCAGGCCGTAGAGCTGGCCGTAGCCCAGGCCGACACCGACCGCGGCGAGCAGGATCAGGCCGCCCTTCACCAGCGTCCCGGGGTAGCTCCACCGGCCGAGGTAGACGCACACGCGCCAGAGCACGCAGAGCCCCCACAGCGCGACGATCCAGAGCGGCAGGCGCGGGACGTGCGGCGCGATCACCGCCGCCTGCGCGACGAGCAGCAGTACCAGTGAGGACCTCGGGATCTGATCGAGGACACCGTGATTCACGTGCGCGTTCCTGCGTCGGCAGGGTCCGCGATGCCGAACAGGGCGAGCGTGCGCAACACCCTTGCCCGGTGCTCCGGCCCTCGGGCGGGCTCGAGCACCGTGCCCGGCAGCCGCAGGCCGTACTCGTCTCCGCGCGCCTCCAGCTCCAGCGCCCACGCCGTCAGCCGCGACAGGCGCTGCTCGACGTCGAGACCCTGCAGACTGTCCCAGTCGAGCCAGATGCGCTGGTCCGCGTAGGAACCGAACTCCTTGACCAGGAGTTCGCCCTCGCGCGCGAAGGACTTCCATGCGACGTGCTTGAGCGGATCGCCGGGCCGGTACTCGCGCAGCGAGAGAAAGTCGTCGCTGCCACCCCTCAGGACGATGTCGCCCTCTCCTGTCGCGACGCTCGCCTGCTCGGGCGACGCATCGGAGACGGGCGCGGGGTAGACGAGCGCACGCTGCGAGACGTCCACCCAGGTCCAGGCGCGCAGCAGCCCGAGGGGCCAGTAGCTCTCGACGCGGAAACGACCGGGGTCGAGCCAGCCACGATGATCCGCCGGTACCGGGATGCGCACGCGCAGCTCCGTCTCGTCATCGAGATCGAAGGTCTGCGCCGCTTCGCCGGGCCAGCCGATGCGCACGGCGTGGTGCCGGCGGCCCCCGCTGCGCGCGATCCGCAGCGTGAACAGCGCATGCTCGCCGGCGAAGACAGGCGCTACCCCGGCAGCCTCGAGCTCCAGTCCGGCGAGGTTCCGGAAGGTGTGGCCGATGGCGACGGTGAAGAGACTCGCGAGGAGAAAGGCGAGCCCGAAGACCAGAGAATTCTGGTAGTTGATGCCACCGAGGACGAGCAGGACGATCAGCAGGACGAAGGCCAGGCCCTGCTGCGGCGGAAAGATGAAGATGTTCGACCGATCGAGCGTCACGATGCGACGCGGCGGTACGCGCCGGTCGAGCCAGGCGCGCCAGCGCCCACGCGGCATCTCTTCACCCACGATCGAAGCCGCGAGCGTCTGCGTCCGGGACTTCCCTCGAGCGGCCACGGAGCCGACGCCGCCTGGCTCAGTTCACCACGTCGACGACCGCCAGCAACCGCTGGGCGAGCGCGACGCCGGATGCGCCGCTGCCGTGGCCGGCGGCCTCGCGCAGGCGGTGCTCCACCACCGGCGGCAGCACCGCCTGCACGTCCTCCGGTACGACGTGCTCACGCCCGTCGATGAAGGCCCAGGCCTGTGCGGCGCGCAAGAGCGCGAGGGCGCCACGGGGCGACAGGCCCCAGGCGAACTCGGAGGCATTGCGTGAGTGGCCGACGATGCGCTGCACGTAGTCGAGGAGCGCGTCCGTGGACTGAACCCGGCGGACGCCGGCCTGGAGTTCGGCGAGTTCCTCGAGAGTCAGGCGCGCTTCGAGCGTCTCGAGCATCTCCCGCCGATCGCTGCCCCGCATCAGCTCGCGCTCCGCTGCAGGGTCAGGGTAGCCGAGTTCTATGCGCATGAGAAAGCGGTCGAGCTGCGACTCCGGGAGCGGATAGGTACCGGCCTGGCTGGAGGGATTCTGCGTCGCGATCACGAAGAAGGGATCGGGGAGCGCCCGCGTCTCCCCCTCGATCGTGACCTGCCCTTCCTCCATGGCCTCGAGGAGCGCGCTCTGGGTCTTGGGCGTGGTGCGGTTGATCTCGTCGGCGAGCACGACCTGGGCGAAGACCGGTCCCGGATGGAAGCGGAAAGCGGCGTTCTCGCGGTCGAAGACGGAGATGCCGAGGATGTCCGCGGGCAGTACGTCCGACGTGAACTGGATGCGGTTGTAGCTGAGGCCGAGCGTGCGCGCGAGCGCGTGCGAGAGGACGGTCTTCCCCATGCCCGGCAGGTCCTCGATGAGCAGATGACCACCCGCGAGGAGACAGGCGAGCGCCTGACGGATCTGCCGGTCCTTGCCGAGCAGTACCGTGCCGATCTGGTCCATGACACCGTCGAGCTTGTCGCGCATCAGATCTCCCGGAATCCGCGACGCGCGGTCATTCCACGTGGTCGTGGAGGTCCGAGGTGGTCACCTCGGAGCCTGCGCCGGCGAACTGCCGGGACTGCTTGGCGCCGTCGTTGCGCGCGCCGGCGATCCTCGCGAGATAGCGTGCGTCGACGTCACCGGTCACGTAGCGGCCATCGAAGACGGAGCACTCGAAGCGCCGGATCTGCGGGTTGCCTTCCGCGGCACACTGCACGAGGTCGTCGAGCTGCTGATAGACGAGCCAGTCGGCGCCTATCTCCCGCGCGACCTCCTCTTCCGTGCGCCCGTGCGCCACGAACTCCGTCGCCGCCGGCATGTCGATGCCGTACACGTTCGGGAAGCGCACGGGGGGCGCTGCCGAAGCGAGATAGACCTTGCGCGCACCGGCCTCGCGCGCCATCTCGACGATCTGGCGCGAGGTCGTGCCACGGACGATGGAATCGTCCACGAGCAGGACGTTCTTGCCCCGGAATTCGAGATCGATGACGTTCAGCTTCTGGCGCACCGATTTCCGGCGCTCCTGCTGCCCCGGCATGATGAAGGTGCGCCCGATGTACCGATTCTTGACGAAGCCCTCGCGGTACTTCACCTCGAGCTGGTGCGCGAGCGGCAGCGCGGCGGTACGCGAGGTTTCCGGAATGGGGATGACGACGTCGATGTCGTGATCGCGCGCCGGGAAGTTCGCGAGGATGCGCTCGGCGAGCTTCTCGCCCATGCGCAGCCGCGCCTTGTAGACCGAGACCTCGTCCATGATCGAGTCGGGTCTGGCCAGATAGACGTGCTCGAAGATGCAGGGCACGCGCTCCGCCTCCGGGGCGCAACTTCGCGCGTGCAGGACACCGCGGGCATCGATCCAGACGGCTTCGCCGGGCGCCACGTCCCGGATCAGCGTGAAGTCCAGTACATCCAGCGCCACCGACTCGGAGGCGATCATGTACTCCCTGCCCTCGTCCGTGAGGCGCTCGCCGAAGACCAGCGGGCGGATACCGAGGGGGTCACGGAAGGCGAGGATACCGTGCCCCACGATCAGGGCGACGACGGCATAGGCGCCCCGGCAGCGCTGGTGCACGGCGGCGACGGCGTCGAACACGTCGTCCGGCGTCGGTTCGTGACCTCCGCGCGCACCGAGTTCGTGCGCGAGGACGTTGAGCAGCACCTCGGAGTCCGAGTCGGTGTTGATGTGACGGAGATCCGTGCGGAAGAGGTCGCGTTCGAGCTCCTCGGCGTTCGTCAGATTGCCGTTGTGCGCCAGCATGATCCCGTAGGGCGAGTTGACGTACATCGGCTGCGCCTCGGCGGCGCTCGAGGATCCCGCCGTCGGATAGCGCACGTGGCCGATCCCCACGTCGCCGATCAGGCGCTGCATGTGGTTGAGCTGGAAGACGTCACGGACGAGGCCGTTGGCCTTGCGCATGGCCAGGCGACGGCCGTCGCTCGTGACGATACCCGCCGCGTCCTGGCCACGATGCTGCAGTACCGTGAGCGCGTCGTAGAGACGTTGATTGACCGGGTGGCGTCCGGCGATACCGACGATGCCGCACATCTGGCGTCTCCCTGCGAAACGACGTCCGGACCGAGCTGCGCCCTCAGGCGCCGACCCAGTCGCCCGCCGTGCTCGCGATGCGGTCGAAGAGTTCGAAGAGGCCTGCCTGCGCGTCGACGAGCCAGGGTACGAGGCGCGAAGCCTGCCACCATCCGCTATCCGCGAACAGGGGCGCTGCGAAGGCGCTGACGACGACGAGCAGCACGAGGGCGCGCGCGGCACCGAACAGGGTGCCGAGCGTCCGATCGAGACCGGTGAGCCCGGTGGCGTCGACCAGCATGCCGAGCAGACGGACGGCGAGGTTGCCGAGGATCAGGGCGGCGAGGAACAGCGCGCCGAAGGCGACGGGCGTCCGCAGCCCCTCCTCGGCGATCCACCCCTCGAAGAAGCCACTCGCTTCGCGGGCCCCGAGCGCGGCGACGACGAAGGCGAGCACCCATACGGCCAGGGAGAAGGCCTCACGGACGAAGCCCCGTACCGCACCGATCAGCACCGATACGGTGATCACCGCGAGGATCAGGAGATCGAGAGGCGCGAGTTCAGCCATCGTCATCGGTCCCGGATTCCGCCAGCGTGAAGCGCACGACCATGCCCTCGAGATCGTAGCGTTCCGCGAGCTGGTCCCGCAGGCGCCGGACCGCGTCCGCATCGAGCTGCGGACCGACCGCGACCCGATGCAGCGCCCGTCCTCCCTCCTCGCTCGCCGTGACGTAGGCCTCGAATCCGTCGTCGCGCAGCTCGGTACGGAGCCGCTCCGCATTCGCCGCGTCCGCGAAGCTCGCGAGCTGCACGCTCCAGGCGATCGGCGCGCCGTCCGCGTCGAGGGCCGGTCCCGCGGCGATCGCGTCCTCGAGTTCGGCCCGGGCGACCGGCTCGTGGCGCGGCAGACCGACCACGTCGCCGCCCGTGGGATCCTGCCTGCGCCGCCGCGCCTCCTCCACGAATCTCCACTCGGCCGTCGTCGGGTCGATGGGCTCGATCGGCTCGGGCGCATCGGCCACGGGCATGAGCGGCACCTCGCGGCGTTCGATGCCCGCGCCGTCGAAGAGCATGGGCAGGAAGATGACGGCGAGGGACGCCAGGATCATCGAACCCGCGAGACGATTCCGGCCGTGCTCGTTCACGCCGTTCCCCCGAGCAGCTCGAGCGCCGCGCCGACGACGGTGAAGGAGCCGCAGACGAGCACGGGCGCCGTGCCGGCCCGCCGCAACGCCCGCGCGAGCGCCTCGTCCAGCGACGCGGCCGTCGCCAGCCCGGGCAGTTCGCAGGACGACAGTCGACGCTCGAGCACTTCCGCACTCGCGCCGCGGGCGCCGGGCGTCGCGACGAGCGTCACGCCGGACAGGCGCGGCGCGAGGGCCGCGAGGATGCCCTCGACGTCCTTGTCCGCGAAGGCGCCGAACACGAGTTCGTAGGGGGCCGCGCCGGGGAGACGCGCCGCCAGCGTTCGCGCCGCGTGAGGGTTGTGCGCGACGTCGAGCAGGACGCGGCCGCCCTCCACTTCGAGCTGCTGCAGGCGTCCGGGAACGACGAGCTCCGCGAGCACGTCACGACTGCGGCGGGCGTCCGGTTCGACCCCGAGCGCGCGCAGCACCGTGAGTGCGGCTGCAACGGCGGAGGGATGCACGCCGGGCGCTTCGAGCCCGTCGAGTTCGAGCGCGACGGGCGTAGCGGGCGTCGCGCGGCCGCTGTAGCGACCGGCTTCGAAGTCG
>JAZBPO010000045.1:0-9553 GCA_036351675.1 Pseudomonadales bacterium | reverse complement strand
GACGTCTTCGTCAGCTACTCCCATCGGGACTACCAGCGCGTCGTGCCCGATCTCGCCTGGCTCCACGCCCAGGGAATCACCGTGTGGTTCGACGAGGGCATCCAGGCCGGCAGTGACTGGAGCGAGACGATCGCCCGAGCCATCGCCGGCTGCAAGGTCTTCCTGATCTACGTCTCGCCTCACTCCGTGCAGTCCCAGCACTGCTTCCAGGAGCTGAACTTCGCCCTGTCCAGGCGCTGCCCGCTGCTCTCGGTCTTTCTGGAGCCCACGCGGCTGCCGCCGGGCTTCGAGCTCCGCCTCGGTGACAAGCAGGCCGTGTTCCGTCACGAGATGGCGCCACAGGTCTACCAGCAGCGCCTCCTCGACGGCGCGCGCGAGTTCATGGGGCCTGCGGATGCCGCCCCCGTCGCCGACCGGCCCGACCTCGCGAGCCTGCTCGCGGCGAAGAGCGCCACGTCCGTCGCGATCCTGCCGCTGGAGAACGCCAGCGCGCAGGCCGACGACGACATTCTCGCGCTGGGCATCACTTCGGACGTGATCTCGAATCTGTCGCGCTTCCCGGGCTTCATGGTCATCTCCGACGCGACGACGAGCCAGTACGCGGACGCGCCGGACCCGCGCCTCCTCGGCGAGGAACTCGGCGTGCGCTACGTCCTCCGTGGCCGACTGCTCCACGCCGGAGATCGCTATCGCGTCATGGTCGAGTTGATCGACACGGAATCGCGCAGGACACACTGGGCGAACAGTTTCGACGGAACCGCTGACAACATCTTCCAGCTCCAGGACAACATCACCGAAGGCATCGTCGGCCAGCTCGAACCGGAACTGCTGTCGCAGGAGCGCAAGCGCGTCGAGGCCCTGCCCGTCGAACGTCTCGAGGCCTGGGAGCTGGTGCACCGCGTCCGCGGCGCCTACTTCTCCGAGCGCTCGCAGAAGGAGCATCTGGCACTCCTCGATCGGGCCATCGAGATCGCGCCGAACTACGTCGAAGCTCATGCCCAGCGAGCGATGTACTACGGGTTCCAGACCATCATGGGCGACCTGTCCAATCTGCCCCTCGCGCGCCAGGCCGCAGACGAGGCGCTGGCGATGGACCCCGACAACGAGCTGACGCTCCTCGCCGCCGCCGGCGCCTACGGCAACCTGAGCGAGTACGAACGAGCCCTCGAGCTCTGCGACAAGGCGCTGCGCATCAACCCCAACTACGCGGCCGCCTGGGCATGGACCGGCTTCTTCCAGGGATGCACGGGGCGCGGCGCCGAGGGGCTCCTGTCGATCGAACGCGCCATGCGGCTCAGCCCGAAGGACGGCCAGCTCTACCTCTGGCACTACTTCAAGGGTCTGTGCTTCGCGGAACTACAGGACTTCGAGAGCGCCGCGCGCGCAGGCGAGGAGAGCACGCGCACCTACTCGGGCTGGTTCTTCAGCTGGGTGATCCTGGCGCAGAACCACGCCGTGAGCGGCGCGACGGAGAAGGCCATCAAGGCCTGGGAGCGCGCTCGCGAACTGATGCCGATGTGGAACCTCGACCTGTACCGCATGGCGCTCAATGCCTCCCCGCTCCCCGAGGCGACCAATCAGGCCTATCTGGCCGCCCTGGAAAAGGCAGGCGTGCGATGATCCGACACCACCTCCAGTCACTGCTGCTCGGTGCGGGCAGCATCCTGAGGCCCGGCCGCAGGCGGCAGCCGGCCAGCCACGGCCCCGAAGCCGTCCCGGCCTCCGATTGGGACTTCGAGTCGACCTATCGCCTCCACTGCATGCCGCTGTGGGTCGACCAGGCGCTCGTCACGACGCTCCTGCCGCCCGGTCTGCGCGGGCCCACGCAGGCCTACGACCACGACAAGTGGCTGATGTACTTCCTCTACGGCGAGCAGACCGACGTCAAGCTCGCTGCCTGGCCCTTCCGCGGCGTCGACTATCAGGAAGCGACCTTCGCCGTTCCGAACCTCTACATGGGCCAGGGGCGCGAGAAGTTCTCCTACTGGGTACGCATGTACTGCAGCAGCCGCCTCCCCGTCTGGCTCGGCCACCTCTACGGCTATCCGAAGGAGCTGGAGAGGCTCGAGGAGAGCCCCACCGGCTACAAGGTCCGCCGCCACGACAGCGGGACGCTGATGCTGGAGGCCACCCTGGGAGCGACCGGCACACCCGCCCCCCTGTCGGCCTTTCCATCGCTCACGACCGACGACGCCAACGAGGACTCCTTCATCTCCTTCAAGGGCGACGAAGTCCTCGTCTCGCGGCGTGTGTCCAACCGCTACTCCGAGATCACGCCGGTCGCCATGGAGCTCGAGCTGCACAGGCCGGACGTGCCCGGCTTCGACGGCCTGCGGTTCAGCGCCCCGGCGCTCACCGCCGACCGGCTCGGCGGCTTCGCCGTCACCGAGACGGCGCGCTGGTCCTATCCCGAGCGCTATGACCATCCGGTCCATCCCCTGGCCGGCGCGGCGCCGCAGACCGCGGCTCCGAAGACGGGCGCGACCGGGTCGGGCGCAGCGAAGCCCGCCACGTCCTCGGGAAGGGAGACGGACAGGACACCGCAAGGCAGGAAGAAGGTGGCGATCCTCGGGTCCGGCTGCGGCGCCATGGGCGCTGCGCTCGCCCTCAGCAGCACGCCGGAACTCCGCGCGCGCTTCCAGCTCGACATCTACCAGATGGGCTGGCGCTGCGGCGGCAAGGGTGCCGCCGGGCGCAATCAGGCCCTCGGCGACCGCATCGAGGAGCACGGCCTGCATCTATGGGCCGGCTTCTACAACAACGCTTTCCGCGTGATCAGGGAAGTCTATGCGGAGTGCGCGGCCAATCCGGACATCGACGGCGTCCTCGACGGCTTCGATGCGGCCTTCAAGCCGCAGAACTTCATGACCATGTGCATGGAGGACGAAGGCGAATGGTCGAACATCGACGTCGACTGGCCGACCAACGACGAACCGCCCGGCTCGAGCGGCACCTATCTGTCGATCGAGGACTACCTGCACATGCTCTTCGAGTTCGTCTTCCATCGTCATCATCACCAGAGCGACGAAGGTGAACTGGACATCGCGGCCGTGCTGCCGGAGGACGAACGCCGGCACTGGCAGTCCCTGCTGGAGGACCACGCCCACCTCGGAACCGCTGCTCCCCCGCGGGCGCTGTCCGAGCGCACGCACCTGCTGGCCGTGCACGACGCCGACCCTGCCACCGTCGTCGCGCAGGGCCGCCATGCCGTCGCTCTGCGCCTTGCCGCACACGCGATGCATCCGGCCACGCCCGCGAAGACGCGCGAGTCGCTGTTCGACCACCTGAAGCACCTCTGCGAGGGCTGGCTCCAGGGCCTCGATCACACGGTGAAGCACGCCGTCGAGGGGCTCGTGGGCCGCCATCCGGAAGCCTATGCCTGGGCGCAGGTCGCGGCGCTGGTCGTCGTCATCGTCCGGGGGCTGCTGCACGAGCACGTACCGAGGCTCGGCTTCGACGTCCTCGATCGGTACGACCTGACCGACTTCCTGAAGGCGAACGGCGCACCGGACTGGGCCCTGGCCTCGCCGAACCTGCGTGGCGGCTACGACTACGTCTTCGGCTACGTCGACGGCGACTACACGCAGCCCTCGATGGCCACCGGCATCGCCCTGCGCGGTGCCCTGCGCGTGTTCTTCTCCTTCAAGGGCGCGATCCTCTGGACCATGCAGGCCGGCATGGGCGACACGATCTTCGCGCCCATCTACAAGGTGCTGAAGGCACGCGGCGTGGGCGTCCACTTCTTCCACCGGGTCACGAACCTCGGGGTGCAGGACGGCCGCATCGCCCACGTCGACTACGAGCTGCAGGTCGACGCACCGGACTACGATCCCCTGCTCTCCATCGACGGCCTCGACTGCTGGCCGAATCAGCCGATCTACGATCGCATTCCGGACGGCGAGCGTCTGAAGGCCAGCGGCGCCAACCTCGAGTCCTACTGGAGCGACTGGCGCGGTGAGACGCGTCAGCTGGTCGCTGGCGAGGACTACGACGAACTCGTACTCGGCATCTCCGCGGGCAGCTTCGAGCACATGGCCAGCGAACTCGATGCCGCGCCAGCCTGGAAGACCATGCGCGAGGGCCTGAAGACGACGCGCACCTTCGGCACACAGCTCTGGCTCCACCCGGACGCACGGGCACTCGGCTGGACCGCCCAACGCACCGTGGCCGTCGCCTACGAGGAGCCGCTCTCGACCTGGGCGGACATGTCCTTCCTCACCGAGCAGGAGCACTGGCAGGGCGAGGCACCGGGCAGCATCGCCTACTTCTGCGGCGTGCTGCCCGATGCGGAGGACCCGGACCCGCCGGCGCCGGACCCCGTGTTCCCGAAGACCGTGACGGATTACGTGCGGACGATCAGCGAGGACTGGCTCGACAGGTACATCGGCCTGTTCTGGCCGAAGGCGGTCAGCGCGGACGGGCGCTTCCGGACCGATTTGCTGTACGGAAACGGCTTCGCGGATCAGTACTTCCGCGCCAACGTCGATCCGTCAGAGCGCTACGTGCTCTCCGTACCGGGCAGCATCGAGCATCGTCTGGCCGCCGACGAGGCGCCCTTCGACAACCTGTTTCTCGCCGGCGACTGGGTGAAGACCAACATCAGCGCAGGCTGCGTCGAGGCCGCCATGAGCGCCGGCCTGCTGGCGGCGCGCGGTGTGGTCTCGAAGGACGCGCCGGAACTCGCCGACAGCATCGTCGTCTGGGATCAGGACGATTTTCCCGGCACCCGAGCAGCCGAGGGCGCCTCGAAGGTGACGACGGTAGAACACTGAGCCCGAAGTCTCGGCAGCTGCCGAACGCCGCAGAGGTACGGGAAGGCCCCTGCTGCTTCGGCCGGAGCTGCGCCTTCGCCCGGGCGCCCGAGGAGTCGATGCACGAATCCCTCAGCTCGATCGCTCCCCGAACAGGCGTCCTCGCCGCCTATGCGGGCATCCACTTCCCGCTCTCGCTGACGAGCCTGGTCGTGCTCGTGTACGTCCCGGTGCTCTACGGTGAGCTCGGCATCCCGCTCGCGCTGATCGGCACGGTGCTGATGGCGGCGCGCCTCGGCGACGTCGTGACCGATCCGCTGATCGGCTGGCTGTCCGATCGCACGCACGCGGCCCTCGGGCGCAGGAAGCCCTGGGTCCTGGCAGGCACGCCCCTGCTCATGATCTCCGTCTGGATGCTGTTCGTGCCGCCCGAAGCCCCCAGCGTCGGCTACTTCGCGTTCTGGATCGTGGCGTACTACTTCGCCTTCACGGTCGCGGATCTGCCCTATCTGGCATGGGGCGCCGAGCTCTCCGACTCCTACACGGGCCGCACGGCGATCGCGAGCTGGCGCGAGCTCTCGGGGTTCCTCGGCAAGCTGGCCGCGACCACGCTGCCCATCGCCCTAGTCGCGATCGGGGTGCCCGGGGTGCGCGACATGGCGATCGTCGACGCCGCGCTGGTCCTGCTCCTGCTGCCGCTCTCCGCCTGCTGGCTGTTCCGAAGCGTGCCCGATCGTCCGATCGAGCGCGCCGCGCGACCGAGCGCCTCCATCGCCCGGCGCCTGCGCGTGATCGTCGAGAACGGCCCCTTCATGCGCATCCTGACCGGGTACACGGGCAGCCTGATCGCCGGCGCCATGGACGGGGCGATCTCCTTCTTCTTCTGCAAGCACGCCCTCGGCATCGAATCCTGGTACGCCGTCGCGCTCTTCGTGCACCTGCTGGCCGCAGTCCTCGGCATCCCGTTCTGGAACATGCTCGGCAGCCGCCTCGGCAAGCACCGGGCCCTCGTCGGCGCCATCGTCTGGTACGCCTGCTGGGCCTTCTGCATGCCGCTGCTGACCCTCGACGCACTGCCGGTCTGGGCCGTGGCCGGTGGCTTCGTCACGCTGCAGGCAGCCAAGGGCTTCGCCCTCGGCTCCTTCGAAGCCCTCAGTGCCTCCATGGCTGCAGACGTCATCGAACTCGACGCGGTGCGCACGGGCGCCCGGCGCGCCGGCGTCTACTTCTCCGTCTGGGGCATCGTGAAGAAGTCCGCAGCGGCGTTCGCGGCGTTGGTCGCACTCGCGGGCATCGACCTGTTCGGCTTCGACGCGACGCGCGATCCCGCACTCGTCGGCGCTCCCGGCGGCAACTCCGAGCAGGCGATCCTCGCGCTCACGATCCTCTACTCCTTCCTGCCGAGCTGCTTCAAGCTCGCGGTACTGCCGATCCTCTGGCGCTACCCGCTGACGGCGGCGCGCCTGGCCAGGCTCCGCGAGGCGGCAACGGACGCGGGCCCTGCCGATCCACGACCTCCTGCTGCACCTGGCTGACCGTCGTGCCTGCAGCGCCGACCGGGCCGACGTCCGCGAACCGCTTCGGGCACCGGTGTCGATCCACGAGCGATCGATCCGGGCACCTTGCAGCTGGCGCAGCTGGCGGACGCAGGCCCTGCCGGACGACTTCGATAACGGCCGTCGGACCGCCCTGCGGCCGGAGCAGGCCCCTGCCGCTGCCGGGGAACCGAACGCGTCGCCGCTTTCGCGACGAGACTATGTGAAGATGTGTCAGTTTCCGGGCTGGGGGGCCGCATGCTGAAGAGACTCGTCGCCGCGATCGTCCTGATCGCAGTCGTGGCTGCCGGCGTGTACCTGTACAAGACGCGCCAGTCCGCGGCCCGTACGGCCGCCATGCGGGGCGGTCCGCCGCCGGCGACGGTCACCGCCACGACCGTGACCCGCACCCCCTGGGCCCGGCGCATCGAGTCCGTCGGTGACCTCTCCGCCGTCCAGGACGTGGCCCTCGCCTCGGAAGTCCCGGGCAAGGTCGTCGCGATCGCCTTCGAATCCGGCGCTGCCGTCGAGGCCGGCGACGTGCTCGTGCGTCTCGACGACGCCGACGACCGTGCCCAGCTCGCCTCGCTGCAGGCGGATCTCGAACTCGCGGAGCTGGAGGACGCGCGCCTCTCCGGCCTGCGCGGCTCCGCCGCCTTCTCCCAGTCCCAGCTCGACCGCGCGCGGGCCCAGGTCGCGTCGTTGAAGGCACAGGTGGACCGGCAGCGCGTGCTGATCGGCCGCAAGCTCGTCCGTGCACCCTTCGACGGCGTTCTCGGCATCCGCCGCGTCAACCTCGGCGACATCGTCGCGCCGGGCACGCCCCTCGTGCGCCTGCAGAGCCTCGATCCGATCTACGTCGACTTCACGGTTCCGGAGCGGGTGCGCGGACGCGTCGACCCGGGCCAGCGCCTCGAACTCTCGGTGGCGGCCTGGCCCGAGGAGACCTTCTCCGGCGAACTCACCGTCGTCAGTCCCGACGTCGACGTGCGCAGCCGAACACTCATGCTCCGCGGCGAACTGGCCAACGACGACCGCCGACTCCAGCCGGGCATGTTCGCCACCGTCCATCTCATCCTCTCCGGAGATGAGCCGGTGCTGACCCTGCCGCGCACCGCCGTGAGCTTCTTCGCCTACGGCGAGTCCGTGTTCGTCATCGAGGAGACGGCCGACGGTCTGATCGTGCATCGACGCCCCGTGACCGTCGGGCGCACACGCGGCGAACGGGTGGAGATCGTCGAGGGCCTCGCGGCCGGCCAGCGCGTCGTGCACACGGGGCACCTCAAGCTGCGCGAGGGCGCCCGCGTGGAGATCGTCGAGGGGCCGGCACTGCCGGAAGGGGTGGTGGACCGATGAACCTCACCGACGTCTTCGTCCGCCGCCCGGTCCTCGCGTCCGTCGTCAGCCTGCTGATCCTGCTCCTCGGCGTGCGCTCGCTCCTCGGCCTCGAGGTGCGCGAATACCCGAAGACGGAGCAGGCCCTGGTCACCGTCACCACGGCCTTTCCCGGCGCCGACGCGGACCTCGTGCAGTCCTTCATCACCGAACCGCTGCAGCGCGCCGCTTCCGAGGCAGAGGGGCTCGACTACGTCACCTCGACCTCGCGCCAGGGCGTCTCGATCATCCAGGCCTACATGGCCCTCAACTACGACCCCTACGACGCGCTCGCGGAGATCCAGGGGAAGATCGCGTCGGAACGGAACAACCTGCCGCGCGAGGCGCTGGACCCGGTCATCTCGCTGTCCACCTCGGAGGGCTGGGCACTCATCTACATGGCCCTCACCTCGGACGGCATGAACACGGCGCAGATGACCGACTACGCCCTGCGCAGCATCATCCCGCGCATCCAGGCCCTGCCCGGCGTCGCCAAGGCCGCCATCAACGGCGACCAGAAGATGGCGCTGCGCGTCTGGCTCGACCCGCAGCGCCTGACCGCCCTGGACATGACCGCCGCCGAGGTCCGGCGCGCACTGCTCGAGGAGAACGTCCAGTCCGCAGTCGGCCGTACCAAGGGCGACAGCGTGATGATCAACCTGTCGGCCACCACCAACCTCACCACCGTCGAACAGTTCGAGAACCTCGTCCTGCGTACGGACGGCCGCGCGGTCACGCGTCTGAAGGACGTGGCCGACGTCACGCTCTCGACGAGCAATCCGGACCAGGAGAGCTGGTTCAGCGGCGAACCGGCCGTGATGCTCGCGATCACGCCCACGCCCGGCGCCAATCCGCTCGAACTGTCCGCGGAGGTGAACGACCTGCTGCCCGACGTCGTCGAGCAGCTGCCGCCGGGCATGAAGCTGAACCTCGTCTATGACGGCAGCCTCTACATCCGCGACTCCATCGACGAGGTCTACACCACCATCATCGAGGCGGTACTCATCGTCCTAGTGGTGATCTTCCTCTCCCTCGGCACCTGGCAGGCGGCGGTCATCCCGGCGCTCGCCGTCCCCCTGTCGCTCGTCGGCGGCGCCTTCCTCATGCTGCTCATGGGCTTCTCCCTGAACCTGCTGACGCTGCTCGCGATGCTCCTCGCCATCGGCCTCGTGGTGGACGACGCGATCGTCGTGGTCGAGAACGTCCATCGGCACATCGCGGAGGGGAAGACCCCCTTCGAGGCGGCCCTCGTGGGCGCGCGGGAACTGGTGCTGCCGGTGATCTCCATGACCACCACGCTCGTGGCCGTCTACGCACCCATCGGTTTCATGGGCGGCCTCACCGGCGCCCTCTTCACGGAGTTCGCCTACACGCTCGCGGGCACCGTCATCGTCTCGGGCGTCGTCGCGCTCACGCTCGCCCCCATGCTGGCCGCGCGCATCCTGCCGGATCGGGAGCACGGCACGCGTCTCGAGCACTTCGTCGACGGCGCCTTCTCGCTGCAGGTGCGCGCGCACCAGTTCCTCCTGCGCGACGCACTGCGCCACCTGCCGGTCCCGCTTCTCGTCGCCGCGGCGGTCACGGGCTCCATCTGGTTCCTGTACGAGGGCAGCACCAAGGAACTCGCGCCCACGGAGGATCGGGAGGTGCTGAACGTGCAGATCTCCGCGCCGGAGACGGCGACACTCGAGTACACGGCGGCGCACGCACGCGAGGTGGTGAAGGCCTTCGAGACGCTGCCCGAGTACCTGCGCTCCTTCCTGCTGCTCGGCGGCGGCGGCACGCCGGCGCAGAGCTTCGGCGGCTTCCGCTTCGTATCCGTGGACGAACGCGAACGCTCGCAGATGGAACTGCAGCCCATCGCCCAGCAGCTCGTGAGTCGCATCCCGGGCG
>JAZBPO010000044.1:0-12003 GCA_036351675.1 Pseudomonadales bacterium | reverse complement strand
GATCTTCGGGCTCTGCACCTCGGGTTCGGCCATGCTCGGCGCCTGGGCCGGGGGGCTGCTCGACGACGCCCTCGGTTCGCTGGGCGCGCTGCGCGTGGCCATCGCGGCGAGTTCGCTGATCCTGATCGTGCTGGTGTCGATCCAGCCCGACGCGGTGCTGTTCCTGGTGCCCGTCAGCACCGAGCCGTTCTGGGACTTCCCCTATTTCCGCACCGTCGCCGAGTGCTTCTACTTCTGCACGAACCAGGTCTTCGCCATGTTCTTCGTCACGGGCCTGTCGGCATCGCGCACGCTCATGGCGCGCATCTCGCCGCCGTCCATGGCGACGCAGTTCTTCGGCCTGTTCGCGCTCTCGGGCACCGTGACGGCCTTCCTCGCGCCGCTCATGGTGGCGACGGTCACCAGCGCCTTCGCATCGCAGCGTGCCGGCTTCGCCTCCCTCGCCGCGCTCATGGTCCTCGGCGGACTCCTGCTGGCGCGGGTGCGCGAGGAACAGGCCAGCGCGGCGCCCGCCGCGTCCTGAGGTAGGCTGCGCGCAGGGAACGCACTGGAGGATCGAGCTGATGTGTGACGAGCGTACGGAAGCGGACCTGGACGCACGGGCGCCCGGCATGACCCGGCGTGCCTTCGCGGCCGGCAGCGTGGCGGCCGCCGTCGCCCTGACGCTGCCGCGTCCGGCCCATGCGGTCGAGGTGGTGGAGCGTGACGTCACCATCGTCACGCCCGACGGCGAGGCGGACTGCCATTTCGTGCACCCGGCGACGGGCGTGGCGCCCGCGGTGCTCGTCTGGCCCGACATCCTCGGCCTGCGGCCCGCGTTCCGCACCATGGGGCGCCGCCTCGCCGAGTCCGGCTACGCCGTGCTCACGATCAACCCCTACTACCGGAGCGAGCGTTCACCGGTGGTGGGAGAAGGTTCGAGTTTCAGCGATCCGGAGACGCGAGAGCGGGTCATGCCACTGGCGCGCTCCCTGTCGGCCGAGACGGTCGAGACCGACGCTCGTGCCTTCGTCACCTGGCTCGATGGGCAGGACGCCGTCGACAGGGCACGGCCGATCGGAACGACCGGCTACTGCATGGGTGGCCCCATGGTGCTCCGCACCGCGGCCACGCTGCCCGAGCGCGTCGGCGCCGGCGCCACCTTCCACGGCTCGCGCATGGTCACTGACGGCGCGGACAGCCCGCACCATCTGATCGGACAGTTGCGAGGCCGCTATCTGCTCGCCATCGCCGAGAACGACGACGAGCGTCAGCCCGAGGCGAAGACGGTGCTGCGCGAGGCCTTCGAGGCCGCCGGTGTGCCTGCGGAGATCGAGGTGTACGCGGGCGCCATGCACGGCTGGTGCGCGATCGATTCGCGCGCCTATGCCGAGGCACAGGCGGAGCGTGCGCACGCGCGACTGCTGGCGCTGTTCGAGGCCGCGCTCGCCTGAGGCGAGCGGATCATTCCGCGTCGTCGTCGAGCACGGCCTCCGGCCAGGCGCGCACGCGCCACAGGCCGTCCTTCTGCTGCTCGCATTCGATGCTGCCGAAACCGCCGTCGGCGAAGCCGGCGACGGCCTGCGCCAGATCTCCGGCCTTCAGGTCGCTGCGTTCTTCCATGCTCATCTCCACTGGCGTCGGCCGATGATGATGGTAGTCTGTCGTACGGATCGGTGGAGAAGACAAGACCACCGGCGTGGCGGAAACGCCACGAACAGGACTCCTGTGGGGGGAGTGACGCTCCGGAAACGGAGCGGGCAAGACGGGAGCGGGCCCCTTGGGGCCCGTTTCTCGTTCTGCCGCCCCGCAATCCGCTTCAGCGTTCCTCGCGTTTCACCGCTTCGGCATAGCCTCCGGCGTCTTCCCAGTCGTGTGGCGTGCCGGTGATCATCTCGGCCGCGGTATCCGGATCCTTCAGGTAGCGGCGCTTCTTGCTGACGTAGTAGCGCGCGAGGAACCCGCGGGTCGTCTCTTCGGTCGCATCGGACATGGGACCATTGCTCCATCGAGGAGCCCGTGTGGTGCGCAGAGCAGGCGTGCAAGCCCGCTCCGGAGAGCGATCGTCAGTGCGGCAGTTCCAGATCGGCCGTGAGCGAGTCCCGGCTCGCCGGTGACAGCTCGACTTCGGCGGTCAGGTTCTCGTGCTCGATGCCGATGTGGATCGCCGCGCCGCCCTTCGCCGCGGCGATCATCTCGGGCGTGAGTTCGAAGCGGCTGAAGTGTACCGAGGAGGTCTTCTCCTCCGTGCTGCGCTCGAGGTCCTCGTCGGAGATGGCGTAGACGCGTTCGAGTTCACCGACCCTGACGTAGACCCTGTCCTCGATGCCGACGAGCTCGGCGAGGCGCGCCCGGCGCTCGTCCACGTCCGGATACTCGAGCATGAAGGTGGCCTTCCAGTTCGAGCCGTCCGGAATCAGCGGGTTGTAGGCATCGATCTCTTCCTGGATGCCGTCCGCCTCGAAGATGCGCTCGGCGCGGAGCATCTCCTGCACCTGGTACTTCATGGTCGTGAAGTCCTCGAAGTAGAGGACGGCGTTCGGCGTCACGGCGATGCGCCGCGGCTTCTTGTGCTCGATCACCTCGCGACGGAATTCGTCGCGGAGCGTCGCGTACTCCTCGAGGGAGTGGAGCGTCGTGCGGTCGAGTTTCTGCATGGGGGGAGTCTCTTCCTTTCGTCGAATCGTCAGAGCCCGTAGGCGATTCTGAGCATGCGGATGGGATGCTCGGATTCGCCCAGCTCTTCCTTCAACCCGTGCTGGATCATGCGGCCCGCCATGGGGCAGTCGGAGCCGAAGTGATCGGGCTCCGCCTTCCTCACCCGGTTCACGACCGGGCGCGCGATCTTCACGGCGTGGTCGTGCGTCTCGGTCTTGTAGGCGTAGGTGCCGTCGTGACCGGAGCAGCGTTCGATCAGCGTGATCTCCGTGTCCGGGATCAGCGAGAGCAGCTCCTTCGTCTTCTGGCCGATGTTCTGCACGCGCTGGTGGCAGGCGGCGTGGTAGGCGACCTTGCCGAGCGGGCGCTCGAAGTCGGTCTTCAGCAGGCCGTCCTTCTGCCGCAGCAGCAGGTACTCGAAGGGGTCGAAGAAGGCGGCGGCGACGGCAGCGACTTCCTCGTCGTCCGGGAACATGAGCGGCAGCTCCTGCTTGAACATGAGCACGCAGGAGGGGATCGGCGACAGCAGGTCCCAGCCTTCGTCGACGAGGGCCTTGAGGATCGGGATGTTGTGTTCCTTCAGCTTCTCCACGGCCTTCAGGTCGCCGAGCTCGAATTTCGGCATGCCGCAGCACTTCTCGTCCTGCACCACCTTCATGGGGATGCCGTTGTGGTTCAGGACCGCGGCGATGTCCTCGCCGAGCTCCGGTTCGTTGTGGTTGCCGAAGCAGGTCGTGAAGAGGGCGACGCGCCCTTTCGTACGGGCCGTGGCGACGGGCTCGAGCGAGGCGCCGGCGACGCCGGGCTGGCGGTCCTTGAAGGTGTTCGAGTGGAACTTCGGCAGCGGTGCGTCGGGATGGATGCCGGCTACCGAGTCGACGAGGTCGCGCAGTCTTCCGTTGCGATTGGCGGTGTTCGCCAACTGGGCGACGCCGGGCTGGCGCAGCACGTTGAAGACCGAGTCCGTGCTCGTGATCAGGCGGTCACGCCATTTCGACTCGCCCTTCGCGAACTTCACCGCCTTCGCGCGGAGCATGAGGTGCGGGAAGTCGAGATTGAACTCGTGGGGCGGCAGATAGGGGCACTTGGTCTCGGCGCAGATGTCGCACATGAAGCACTGGTCGACGACCTTCCAGTAGTCCTCCTTCGCGACCCCGTCCACCTCCATGGACTCGGACTCGTCGACGAGATCGAAGAGCGTAGGGAAGGATTCGCAGAGACTGACGCAGCGCCGGCAGGTGTGGCACACGTCGTAGACCCGCTCCAGCTCCTTTTCCAGAGCCTGCTCGTCCCAGAACTCGGGGTTCTTCCAGTCGTGCGGCAGGCGCTTGGCCTTCTCGAGATTGCCTTCACGGAACTCGGACATGGGCATGACTCCGCTGGGAGGGGCCGGGAAGCGAGGCGGGGCCTCGGTGGCACGGGGACGCGGTCGCGCCCCCGTGCGGGTCGAAGGAGCACCCCGGGGCGGGGCGGACGCCGTATCGGCCCGCGGGGCCGGTGCAGCGCCTTTCCTTCGCGGGCTGGTTCAGCCGAGGCTGTCCAGCGCCTTCTGGAAGCGGTTGGCGTGCGAGCGCTCGGCCTTGGCCAGGGTCTCGAACCAGTCCGCGATCTCGTCGAAGCCTTCGTCGCGCGCGGTGGCTGCCATGCCCGGGTACATGTCGGTGTACTCGTGCGTCTCGCCGGCCACGGCCGCCTCGAGGTTCTCCTTGGTAGAGCCGACCGGCATGCCGGTGGCCGGATCGCCGACCTCGGCGATGTAGTCCATGTGGCCGTGCGCGTGACCGGTCTCGCCCTCGGCGGTGGAGCGGAACAGGGCCGCCACGTCGTTCTCACCCTCGACGTCGGCCTTGTTCGCGAAGTAGAGGTAGCGACGGTTCGCCTGCGACTCGCCTGCGAAGGCGTCCTTCAGGTTCTGCAGCGTCTTGCTGTCCTTGAGTTCCATGACGGTTCTCCTGCTGGTTGCTCCCGGACGCCGGAGCAGGCGTCCGCGGGGTCGGTGCGGCCCGGAGTATACGAAGGGGCCCGCGCCGCGACATTCGGTTGTGACGATGATGGCGATAGGCAGGGGCTATGCTTTCGTCGTGTCCGTGCGCGTTTCGGGAGCAGTGTCAGGGTTTCGTCACGGTCCTGTCCATGAATTCGGCTGTTTCCATGGGGTCGCGTCGAACGAGCGATAGGATCCATGAATGAGAATCGTTATCGGTCGCCCGGGCGCACGCTCCGGATCCGTGCGCCGGGACGACCCGCTGCGAGGGCGCCGCGATGCGTCCCGTCAGGCGACGTCCCCGAGCTGGCCGCGGAGCGCGTCCTCGACGGCCGGATGCGTGATGCGTCCTGCCTGCACGTTCAGACCCGCGCTCAGGTGCGGGTCCGCCGCGAGCGCCGCCGCGACGCCTTCATCGGCCATGGCCACCACGAACGGCAGGGTGACCGCGTTCAATGCGAAGGCAGAGGTGCGTGCGACCGCGCCCGGCATGTTGGTCACGCAGTAATGCACCACGCCTTCCTCCACGTAGGTGGGATCGGCGTGCGTCGTCGGCCGCGAGGACTCGAAGCAGCCCCCCTGGTCGATGGCGATGTCGACCACCGCCGAACCGTCGCGCATGCGCGCGAGGAGCTCCCGGGACACGAGCTTCGGTGCCGCCGCGCCCGGCACCAGCACCGCGCCGATCACGAGGTCCGCCTCGAGGACCGCGCGCTCGACGGCATCACGCGTCGCGTGGATCAGTCGCACCCTGCCCTGGAACTCGAGATCCAGGGCACGCAGGCGCGGAAGTGACAGGTCGAGGATGGTGACGTCGGCGCGCAGGCCGATGGCCATGCGGGCGGCGCTGGCGCCGGCGACGCCGCCACCGATGACCACGACGCGTGCCGGGGCCACCCCCGGCACGCCGGCGAGGAGGATGCCTGCGCCGCCGTTCGCCTTCTGCAGTGCCGTGGCGCCGACCTGGATCGACATGCGACCCGCCACCTCGCTCATGGGCGTGAGGAGGGGCAGGGAGCCGTCCTTCGCCGTCACGGTCTCGTAGGCGATGGCGGTCGCGCCGGACTCCATGAGCCCACGTGCCTGGGCCGCGTCGGCCGCGAGGTGGAGATAGGTGAAGAGGGTGTGGTGCGGGCGCAGGCGCGCGATCTCCTCCGACTGCGGCTCCTTCACCTTGACGACGAGTTCGGCGGCCTCGAACACCGCGTCCGCGCCGTCGACGATCCGTGCGCCGACGTCGACGTAGTCCGCGTCGCCCGCACCGATGCCGAGGCCCGCGCCCCGCTCCACGAAGACCTCGTGGCCGTGCGCGACCAGTTCGCGGACCGACGTCGGGACGAGACCGACACGGTATTCGTGGACCTTGATCTCCTTCGGGACTCCGATGCGCATGGTCTTGCTCCCCGGGGGCAGTGTTTCGCGAGAGCGTGCGCGATCACGCGTCGAAGGTGCTTGCGTTCACGCGCCGCTCGTCGCCCAATACGCAAGATTCTGCGAACTGGACGCGAGTCTGCGCATGCCTTCTGCGAAGATCGAGCTGGATCGTACGGACCGGCGCATCCTCGCGGCGCTCCAGGCGGACGGGCGCATGACCAACGCCGAACTCGCCCGCAAGGTCGATCTGTCCGAATCGGCCTGCCTCAGGCGCGTGCGTCGGCTCGAGGGCTCCGGGATCGTCGCGGGCGTGGTGCTGCTCGTGGACCAGACCCTCGCGGGCCGTCCCGGCAACATCTTCGTCGAGATCACCACGGAGGCGCAGGAAGACCATGCCCTCGCCGAATTCGAAGCCGCCATCGCGGAGCTGCCCGAGGTGATGGAGTGCTATCTGATGAGCGGCGAGTACGACTATCTGGTGCGGGTCATCGCCGCCGACTTCGGGGACTACGAACGCATCCACGGCCGCCTGACCCGCCTGCCACACGTGGTGCGCATCCGTTCCAGCTTCACGCTCCGGACCGTCACGAAGAAGACCGCGATCCCGTTGTGAGCGCGCGTCACTGGATGGCGTTGGTCTCCGGTTCCGGCGGGTCGGCGCAGGGGCCGGCCTGGTGGTGGACCAGGCGGGCTTCGCCGTCCTCGAGCAGGAAGATGTTGGTGGCGACGAGGGTCTGGCTGCCGATCGACTCGTAGCAGATCACGTTCGCGAGGCGCTCGACGAGCACGGCGCGGGCGTTGTGCATGCGCACGGCCGGCGCGTCGGGGTTGGCGAGGATACGGCGCCAGCTGTCCATGACGGCGTCGCGGCCGAGCAGTGCGGGCCAACCGGGATGGATGCAGCTGACGGCGTGGGTCCGCGCCCACAGACGATCCATGGCGTCCGCATCACCGGCCGCGAAGGCGACGTAGAAGGCGTCGTTGGCGAACAGGGCGACGTTCGGATCCATGACTCGGGCTGCGGCGCGTTCCGGCTGTGCCGCATCGTAGCCGATCGGGTCCGTTCGCGGCGCGCCTTCGCGCCCGGCGGGGCCGTTGCCGCGGCCCAGCGCCCTCTCTACCATCGCGCGGCCCGCGCCGCCGAGCTGGTGCAAGCCCCGAACGGAGTCCCGATGACAGCCGTACCCCAGGACCACGTGATCACCCTCGACTGCGGTCTGCGCATGGCCTGGTACGAGTGGCCCGCGGACGCCGCTCACGTGGACGCAGCGACGATCCTGCTGGTACACGCGACGGGCTTCCACGCGCGCTGCTGGGATGCGGTGGTCGAAGGCCTCGAGGGTCATCGTGTCGTCGCCGTCGACATGCGCGGGCACGGCCGGACGGAGAACACCGAGCCGGTGCCCTGGGACCGTTTCGGTGAGGATCTGGTCGAGTTCGTGCGTGCGCTCGGGCTGGAGGGCGCGGTCGGCGTCGGCCACTCCATGGGCGGCTACTGCGTGACCTACGCCGCCGCCACGGTGCCCGGGGCCTTCTCGCGCCTGGTGCTCGTCGATCCGGTGATCCTGCCGCCGGAGGCCTATGCGGAGCGCGCGCAGTGGATCGAGGGCGAGGAACACCCGACGGCGAAGCGCCGCGACCGTTGGGCGGACTGGCAGGAGATGTACCGGCGTTTCGAGGACCGCATGCCCTTCGCGGCCTGGGAGAAGCGCGTGCTCGAGGACTACTGCCGTCACGGCGTGCGGCTGGACGAAGCCACGGGTGACTGGGTGCTCGCCTGCCCGCCGCGCATCGAGGCGTCCATCTATCTGGGCTCGGCGGGCCGCGATATCTACGAACTGGTCGAGCGCGTGGCGCAGCCGGTGACGGTGCTGCGCGCGAAGGCGAGAGCGGCGGACCGCGACGTCATGGACTTCTCCTCCTCGCCGACCTGGCCGCAGCTCGCCGAGCGCTTCCCGGACGCGCGCGACGTGCAGCTCGCCGACCACTCGCACTTCATCCCCATGGAGGATCCGGCCCTCACGGCCGACTACGTCCTCGGCCGGCGCTGAACGGATGCTGCACCGCGCGCCGCGCGCGCGGCCTCAGGCGATTTCCGCGCGGTCCTTCCACAGGCGCGTTCGCGTCACGCCGAGCAGGAAGATGAGCAGGGAGGCCGCGAGGCCCGGCACGAAGCCCGCGAGCACGCCGGCGCCATCGACGAGCGTACCGAGGAGCAGGGCACCGAGCGGCGCCGCGCTCATGGTCGTGAGGATGAACACGGACAGCACCCGCGCGCGCTGTGCCTCCGGGGCTTCCGACTGCACGATCATGCGAGCCGTCGACGTGGTGATGCCCATGTTCATGCCCCAGCCGGCGGACACCAGCGCGAGCACCCAGATCGGCGGCTGGAGGAGCAGCAACCCGAACAGCAGCACGCGCGTGAGCTGCATGGACAGGAACAGGCGTCCGGGCCGGGCCAGGGGCACGAAGCGCAGCAGGCCGAGATTCGAGGCGATGCTGCCCGCGAAGAACACCAGCGAGAGCAGGGCGAGGAGTGCCGCGTCGCCGTCGTAGAGGCGTGTGACGAGGAAGGGGTAGACCACGAACCAGGCGCCGGCGTTGAACACGCTCGAGACGAAGTTGAGGCCGATGACGTCGCGGACGCGCGGCGTGCGCCAGAGTACCGACAGGCCCTCGGCGATCTCGGCGAGCCGCGAGGGCCGGGCGGTGCCGGTCCGGACGGCGCGCGTGAGCGCCGGTGTCACCGCGCTCACGGCGAGACCGCCGCTGCCGAAGAGCAGGGCCTGCAGCACGAGGACCGTGCCGAGACCGAGCACCTCGATGCGGCCGCCGAGCCAGGTTCCGGCGAGGCCCACGGTCATGGTGACGGCCGTCGTGGTCACGACCATGCGCTGGATGTGGCCGGCCGAGACGCGATTGAGCATGGCGACGCGTGCCGGGTCCGACAGACCCTGGAGCGCGCCGACGGCGATACCGAAGAGGATCACCGTCGGATAGAACAGGCCGAAGGTGTCGACGGTGAGGGCGAGGATCAGCGGCGGCAGCACCGCGAGCGCGTGCATGGCCATGAGCAGCCGGCGACCGTCGCTGCGATCCGCGGTGCCGCCCCCGAGCAGCATGAGTGCGAAGCCGGGCAGCGCGATCAGCAGCTGGGCGAGGCCGACCCGGGTTCCCGGTTCACGCAGCATGCCCACCAGCATCCAGGTCACCAGGAACTGCTGGAGGTTGAAGCCGGCCAGCCACAGCGCGCTGCCGCCGAGGTAGGCCGCGAAGTCGCGGCGCCCGGGAACGGGTGCGCTGCCGGCGGTCGTGGACATGTCGGGGGCCTCCGGAGCGTGTCTCGATGGCGCTGCGGACCACGACGACGGTCGCGCCCCGCGGCTGCCGGCCGCTTCGCCGACATGGCGACGATGGTGCCCGAAAAGACGGCCCCGGGGAGGGGGGGAGCCGGATGCTGCGGGCCCCGGCGCTCACGAGGTGTCGGGGCCCGTCCCGCGGCCCCGGGGGCACTTGAATCCCGCCACGCTGGCTCTCACAGTGGCGCCGGGCCCTGCCCGGGGCGGGGCCGCGCGGCATCGGTGTCGTGCAGGCGACCACCACGGGCGCGGAACGGGGGCCGAAGCACGTTGGATCGCATCATCCGGGTCGTTGCGGGCATGGTCCTGCGTGACGGCGACGTGCTGCTCGCGCGCCGGGGACCGGGCATGACGCTAGCCGGTCACTGGGAGTTTCCCGGCGGCAAGCTCGAGCCCGGCGAGGGGCCCGCAGAGGCCCTCGTCCGCGAACTCGACGAAGAGCTCGGCATACGGGTCCGCCCCGTCGCTGAACTGGCCGTTTCCGAGCTTGCTCAGGGCGATCGCCGGATCCGCCTCGAGGGCTGGCTCGCCGAACTCCTCGCGGGCGAACCGGAGGCGCGCGAGCACGACGCGCTGCTCTGGCGAGCGCCGCATGCCGTCGAGGAGGCGGGCCTCGCACCGGCCGATCTGCCTCTTCTCGAGGCTCTCCGCAGGCGCTGTGAAGGCGGGACGCTGCCGTGAACGAGGCGCAGGCCCTGCGTGTTCTCCGCCTCGATGCGGGCGCGGACGAGGCCGAGCTGCGCCGTGCCTTCGAGAACCGGTTGCGCAGACTCCGGGCCGCGCGGCGCAGTGCCTCCGATCCCGATCTGCAGCGCCGACTCGACCGGGCGCTCGCGGCCACCGTGCACGCCCGCCGCGCCCTGCTGGACCGGCTCCGGGCGCCGGAGCCGGTTCCGGAACCCGAACCGGATCCGGTGTTCGAGCCAGCGCCCGAGCTACGGCGTCCGTCGGAGCAGGCCGCGCCCGCGCCGCCGTCTTCGTTGCGGTGGCCGTCGCTGCTGCCGCTCGGGGTGCTCGGCGGGGCGCTGCTGATACTCGTCGCGGTCGTCCTCCGTGGGCCGGCGCAGGCGCCCTCGAATGGCGGAACGGCAGCGGGTCCGGCCCCGGCGACGGGCAGCGCGGAGTCCGGGGCCGGCACCGGCGCGTCGACCGCGGCCGACCCGGCGAGCGACGATGGCGAGGCGCGGCCCGGCCGCGGCCGGACGGTGCGCGTCGCCGGGGCGGATTCCGAGCGTGTCGGGCCCGTGCTGGAGCGCGTCTGGCTCGATGGCGCGCGGCTCGAGCTGGCGCGCGTGTTCCGTTCGCCGGACGGCTTCCTGCTGCCCCGGACCGTCGAGCCGTCCGTGCTTTCGGAGCTGCCGCTGCCACGCGGCTGGCGCTTCCTCGTCCAGCGAGACGGCGCCGTCGCGCTTCTCGACGACGCCGGCGGCTGGCTCCTGCTGCAGCCCCTTCCGGAGGCGGGCCGTCTGCGCTGGCTCTGCGTGGCGCAGCAGGCCGTGGCCGGCTGCCGGCGCGCGAGATCCGCGCGCCTGGCGGCGGCGGTCGGCGTCGGCGCCGCGGATGCCGGAGCGGTCGCCGATGCGCTCGCGCCGAGCGCGCCGGAACTCGCCTCCCGCCTCGCGAGCTGGGCGTCCGGCGTCCTCGACGGACGGCCGCTGCTTGCGGATGCGGAGGCCGCGGTCGCGCGCGAGAACTTCGCGCGCGGCCGCGACCTGCTCGCCCGGGCGGCGGCCGCCTTCGCCGCTGCCGGCGACGTCGCCAGCGAGGCGGCGACGCAGGGCCGCCTCGCGCGCCTGCTCGCGCGCGACGCGTCGACGCCGCCCGCCGACGTCGCGGCAGCCATGCTCCGCTGCCGCCGACTCGTCGCCGACCTTCCGCAGCCGGTGGCTGCCTGCCCCGAGCCGCGCGAGTTCGCGCTCGCGCTCGAGCAGCAGCTGCGGGCGGACCGTGCCGGCGCCGACGATGCGCGCTGGGGGCGCGCGCGCTGGTGGTACGAGCAGGCCTACAGCGAGGGCGACGCCTACAGCGTCCGTGCGCTGGCGCGCATGCTCGCCCTCGGGCTGGCCGGTGAGCGCGATCGCGAACGCGCGCTGGCGCTGCTCGAGGAGGCGGCGAGGGAGCGAGATGCGGTCTCGCAGGCCTACGCCGCCGCCTCGGCCGCGCAGCTGGCGCGGCTCTGGGGCGAGGGGTGGGGGGTCGACCCGGATCCGGAGGAGGCGAGCTGGTGGGCCTCCCAGGGCGCGCGGCTCGGACATGTCGGTGCCGCGCTGCGTCTCGCCGGCGCCTTCGCGCTCGGCAGCGGCACCGCACGTGACCTGGACCGCGCCCGTGACCTCGTCGCCGTCTATGGAGCGTTCGCGCCGCTCTTCGAGATCGCTTTCTATCGCAACGTCGGTCAGCGCCTCAGCACCGGCAGCGACGCCGACGTCGTGGCCGACCCGGAAGCGGGCCGCCCCTGGTTCCGCCGTGCGTTCCAGCTCTGCGAGGAACTCGCGGCGGCCGGCCGCGCGGACGCGCGCGTCGAACTCGCGGGCATGTATTTCTCCGGCGAAGGGACGGCAAAGGACGCAGCGCGCGCGGCCGAGATCTACGCGCAGGAGCTCGAGGCCGTGCCGGTTAAGGCGGGCAACATGCTCGCCTGGATCCGGG
>JAZBPO010000043.1:0-13992 GCA_036351675.1 Pseudomonadales bacterium | reverse complement strand
TCAGCATATTCGACGAACAGGACGTCGAGCAGTTGCTGCGCGAGCTGCTGCGCCTGCACTTCGGCGGTGACGTCGAGGCGCCCCAGCTGCGCGAGATGGCGCGCGCGGCTGCCGGCGTCATCTCGAACTGGAAGAACGACCTGCGCACTCCGGAGGAGGTGGCGACGACCGCGCGCTCGAGCCTCGAGCGCACCCAGGCGGCCGTCTACGCCGACTACGTGAAGCACCTGAAGGCGAGCAACGCGGTCGATTTCGACGACCTGATCCTGCTGCCGGTCCTCGCTCTGCGCGCCAGCGCAGAGCGCCGCGCACGCTGGCAAGCCCGCGTCCGTCACCTGCTGGTGGACGAGTACCAGGACACGAACGGCTGCCAGTACGCCCTGCTGCGGCTGCTCACCGGCGACGCCGGCCGCTTCACGGTCGTCGGCGACGACGACCAGTCCATCTACGCCTGGCGCGGCGCACGGCCCGACAATCTCAACCAGCTCGCCGCGGACTATCCGCGCCTCGTCGTCGTCAAGCTGGAGCAGAACTACCGTTCACGCTCGAACATCCTGCGCACGGCCAATGCCCTCATCGACCACAATCCACACCTGTTCGAGAAACGGCTCTGGAGCGAGCGCGGGCCGGGCGACCCGGTGCGCATCGTCGAGGTGGAGGACGAGGTCGCCGAGGTGGACCGCATCGCCGGCGAGATCGTCGCGCACCAGATGCGTCACTCACCACGGGGCGGCGACTGGGGCGACTACGCGGTCATCTATCGCTCCAACCACCAGGTACGGGAGCTGGAGCTGCGCCTGCAGGCGCTCAAGGTGCCCTATCGGGTCAGCGGCGGATCGTCCTTCTTCGACCGCGGCGAGATCCGCGACGTCATCGCCTACTTCCGGCTGCTGGTGAACCCGGACGACGATGGCGCCTTCCTGCGGGTGGTGAACGTGCCGCGGCGACAGATCGGCACCGCCACGCTCGCGGCCCTGCAGCGGGTAGCCGCCGAGCGCGGCAGCTCGCTGCTGGCTGCCGTGTCCACGCTGGCCCTCGAGCACGCCGCGGGCGCCGGCGCGGAGCGCCTCAGGGCCTTCGCCGAATGGCTCGCCGCGTTCCGCGCGCGCATGAAGCGTCCGGAGGTCGGCCCGTCCGATGCGCTCCGGGCGCTGCTCGAGGACTGCGACTACGCGGGCTGGCTCGACCGCCAGGATCGCGGCAAGGGCGGGGAGGCGAGCCGCGCCCGCAGCCGCTTCGAGAACGTCGAGATCCTGCTGCGCGCCGTGGCCCGGAACACGGCGATGGGCGACTCACCGGAGGAGGCCCTGCGCAGCCTGCTGCTCGAGGATCCGTCGGACGACGACGAGCCGACGCCGCACCAGGTGCAGCTCCTGACGCTGCACGCGTCCAAGGGGCTGGAATTCCCGCACGTCTGGATCATGGGCCTCGAGGAGGGCGTGCTGCCGCACCGCAACAGCACCTCGGAGGCGTCGATCTGCGAGGAGCGGCGCCTCGCCTACGTCGGCATCACCCGCGCCCAGGAATCCCTGGCGCTCACGCTGACCCGCAAGCGCCGCCTGCGCGGCGAGCAGATCACCACGGAACCCAGCCGCTTCCTGAAGGAGTTGCCGGCGGAGTACGTGCGCTGGGAGGGGCGAAAGGACGAACCGGCGGAGCAGAAACAGGCGCGCGCCGAGCAGTCGCTCGCCGCGCTCAGGAATCTGCTCGACTGAAGCGACGGCCGCCCGCGCGGCAGCCGTCGGCGCTCAGCTCTCTGCCGCGGCGACCATGTAGTCGACGGTGGCGCGAAGCTCCTCGTCGGAGCAGTCGGCGCAGGTTCCGCGGGCCGGCATGACGCCGTTGAGGCCGTTGTAGGTGCTCTCGTAGAGCGTCTCGATGCCCTTGGCGATGCGCGGCGCCCAGGCTTCTGCGTCGGCGAAGACCGGCGCACCGGCGACCCCGGCAGAATGGCAGGCCGTGCAGTAGCTGTTGTAGACCTCTTCACCGGAACGGCCTGCACCGGCCACGGCCACATCGTCGGCAGTCATGGCGTCGGGCGACTCGGCCGCCACGGGCTCGGCGACCTTCACCGTGCCGATCGGCTTGATACGCTCGAGGATCTCGTCCTCGGTCCCGGGCGGCAGTGCGGCGGCAGCGAGCGCGACGCTCGCCAGCGAAGCGGCGAGAACGAATCGGCCCGTGCGACGAAGTTCGCGGATCATGGTCACTCCGAAAGGTTTATCGCCAGACAAAAAAGGGGCCGGAACGATCGTCCCGGCCCGCGTGAGGCGCGGAGTATAGCGATTCGTCCGGGGCGGGTGTAGCGAGCCTCGTCCACTCGTCTACTCCGTTGCGCCGAACAGCTCCCGGCCGATGAGCATGCGCCGGATCTCGCTCGTGCCGGCCCCGATCTCGTAGAGCTTGGCGTCGCGCAGCAGGCGCCCCGTGGCGTAGTCGTTGACGTAGCCGTTGCCGCCGAGCGCCTGGATCGCCTGCAGGGCGAGCTGTGTCGCCTGCTCGGAGGCGAACAGGATGCACCCTGCGGCGTCGAAGCGGGTCGTACGGCCCGCGTCGCAGGCGCGTGCGACGGAGTAGACGTAGCTGCGCGCGGCACTGGTCGCGACGTACATGTCGGCGAGCTTGCCCTGCATGAGCTGGAAGCTGCCGATGGGCTGGCCGAACTGCCGGCGTTCGTGGAGGTAGGGCGCCACGACGTCGAGGCAGGCCTGCATGATGCCGACTGGCCCTGCCGCGAGCACCACGCGCTCGTAGTCGAGGCCGCTCATGAGCACGGCAGCGCCGCGCCCGACCTCGCCGAGCACCCGGTCCTTCGGGATCCGGCACTCCTCGAAGACGAGCTCGCCCGTGTCCGAACCCCGCATGCCGAGCTTGTCGAGCTTCTGGGCGCAGGAGAAGCCGGCGTCCGTACCCTCGATGAGGAAGGCCGTGACACCCTTCGTGCCCGCTTCGGGATCGACGGTCGCGTAGACGACGAGGACGTCCGCCGTGGGTCCGTTCGTGATCCAGAACTTGGTGCCGTCGAGCACCCAGGCATCGCCGTCGTCCCGGGCGCGGAGCTTCAGGTTCATGACGTCGGAGCCCGCGCCCGGCTCGCTCATGGCGAGCGCCCCGAGCCACTCGCCGCTGATCAGCTTCGGCAGGTAGGCGGCCTTCTGTGCTTCCGTACCCCAGCGGTGGATCTGGTTCACGCACAGATTCGAGTGTGCGCCGTAGGACAGGCCCACGGAAGCGGAGGCGCGGCTGATCTCCTCCATGGCGATGCAGTGCGCCAGATAGCCGAGGCCCGTTCCGCCCCACTCCTCCCCGGCGGTGATGCCGAGGACGCCGAGTTCGCCGAGGCGCGGCCAGAGATCACGCGGGAAGGCGTCGTCCCGGTCGATCGCGGCTGCGCGCGGTGCGATCTCCCTGTCCGCGAACAGGGCCACGGCATCGCGCAGCGCATCGAGCGTCTCACCGAGCCCATGGTCGAATTCCGGGATGGCGCCGGCCACTGTGGTCTCCTGTCGTCCGAGGATGCGCGGGGATTCTACGCCCTGCTCAGGCAGCCTCGCCCGGGCGGGAACCCGGGTTCGGTCCGGCCCGCGAAACCGACGGCGATCCCGGCTCGACGACGCGTACGGGCATCGGCGGTGCGAGGAAGGCCTCGCGCAGCGCAGGCAGCGCCTCGCGCCACGCTGCGTCGTTGCGGGCCCGCACGGGACCGAAGCCGCGTACCTGCTCCGCGGAAGCGAGCAGACGGATGGCGGCGTCGGCGTTGGCGGCGTCGAGCTGAGTGCTCACGTCGTCGAGCAGCGACTCGTAGGTCTCGATCAGCGCGCGCTCACGGCGCCGGTCCTCGGTGCCCCGGAACGGATCGAGCCAGCTGCCGCGCAGGCGCCGGAAGCGGGCGAGGATCGCGAAGCCGCGCAGCATCCAGGGCCCGAAGGCGATCTTGCGCGGATTGCCGCGGCCGTCGACGCCGAGCGGAAGGATCGGCGGTGCGAGGTGAACGCTCACTTTGCCGCCTTCTTCGAAGGTCCGGCGGAGGCGGTCGGCGAAGCGGCCGTCGCTGTAGAGCCGGGCCACCTCGAACTCGTCCTTGACCATGAGCACGCGCGCGTACTGGCGCGCGGCGGTCTCGAGCAGGCGCTCGCCCGCAGCGCCCCCTGCATGGACGCGCTCGACGGATGCGCGGAGCGACGCCATGCGCTCGCGATAGCGCGCGGCCAGCTCCGGACCCTGGTAGTCCGTCAACGCCGCACTGCGCGCGTCGAGCAACGCGTCGAGATCGAGATGCTGCACCGGATCCACGGTCACGTCGGCATCCGGGCCGGCCTCGAAGGCCGCATGATCGGGCGCCGCGGCCGCCAGGCGGCCCCAGGCGAAGGCCCGCCGGTTCATGGCGATCGCCACGCCATTCAGCTCGATGGCCTGCAGCAGCGCTTCGAGGCTGACGGGCACACGGCCGAGCTGCCAGGCGTAGCCGAGCGCGAAGAGGTTGGCGCCGACGGCGTCGCCGAGCAGCCGCTCGGCGTGGCCCGTCGCATCCACGCTGCGTACGTCACCCGCATGGCGCTTCACCCGCGCCAGCAGCGACGCGTCGCCGAAGTCGGTCTGACCGCGGAGCACGAAGTCCGCCGTCGGCATGAGATGCGTGTTCACGACCGCGAACGTGTGCTCCGGGCTGATGCGCGTGAGCGACGCCTCGCCGCCGGCCGTGACCAGATCGCACGCCAGCAGCAGGTCGGCGCGCCCCGCCGCGACGCGCGTGGCATAGAGCTGGCCGCGCTCACGGCAGATGCGCACGTGCGAAAGAACCGCGCCGCCCTTCTGTGCGAGCCCCGTCATGTCGAGCGTCACGGCCGCATTGCCGTCGAGATGCGCCGCCATGGCGAGGAGCTGCGAGACGGTGACGATGCCCGTGCCGCCGACGCCGGTGATCACGATGTTCAGCGGGTCGTCGAGTTCCGGAAGGGTCGGCAGCGGCAGCTCGGCGGCCGGATCCGCGTCACCGCCGCGCGCCTGCGATCGCCGCGGCTCGGCACCCTCGACGGTCACGAAGGAAGGGCAGAAGCCCTTCACGCAGGAGGTGTCGACGTTGCAGAGGGACTGATTCACGGTCCGCTTCACGCCGTGCTCGGTCGGCAGCGGCTCCACGGCGACGCAGTTCGACGCCGCCGTGCAGTCACCGCAGCCCTCGCACACCAACTCGTTGATGAGCACGCGCTGCGTGGCCCTGGCGGCGAGACCGCGCTTGCGCCGGCGGCGCAGCTCGGTCGCGCAGACCTGATCGTAGACGATGACCGAGCAGCCGCGCGTCTCGCGCAGCTCGCGCTGGAGCGCGTCCATCTCGTCGCGATGGCGGACCTTCAGGCCCGGCAGCGAGCCGTCTTCGTGACGCGAGGGATCGTCGGCGACCACCTCGAGACGCTCCACGCCCTCGGCGCGCAGTTGCGCGACGATCTCGGCGACGGACAGGGAGCCGTCCACGTGCTGGCCGCCGGTCATGGCGACGGCGTCGTTGTAGAGAATCTTGTAGGTGACGTTCACGCCTGCCGAGACCGCGGCGCGAATCGCCAGCAGGCCGGAGTGGAAGTAGGTGCCGTCGCCCATGTTCACGAACACGTGCTCGGTTTCCGTGAAGGGCGACTGACCGATCCAGGGGGTGCCCTCACCGCCCATCTGCGTGAAGGTCGAGGTATGCGGTTCGATCCAGCGCGCCATGTAGTGGCAGCCGATGCCGGCCATGGCGCGGCTGCCGTCGGGCACCTTCGTGGACGTGTTGTGCGGACAGCCGGCGCAGAACAGCGGCTGGCGCTGCGCGCTCGGCGGCTTCTCGTGCAGCGCGTCCTCGCGGCGCAGCAGGAAAGCGAGATGCTGCTCGATGCGCTCGGTTCGCGCGCGGTCCGGCAGCACCTTCGCGATGGCCCGGGCGACCATGGCCGGCGACAGCTCGCCCACCGTGTTCAGGAGCCGCGCGCCCTGCTCGTCGTGCTTGCCGAGGATGCGCGGCGCACCGGCCGTACCGTAGAGGAGATTGCGCAGGCCGTCCTCGAGCAGCGGGCGCTTCTCCTCGACGACGAGGATGCGATCGAGGCCGCGGGCGAACTCGCGGACGTGCACGTCGTCCAGGGGCCAGGGCAAGCCGACCTTCATGAGGCGCACGCCGGCGCGCTCCACGTCGGCGTCGTCGAGAAGACCGAGCTCCGTTAGGGCCTGGCAGACGTCGAGCCAGGCCTTGCCCGTAGCGACGATGCCGACCTCGGCCTGCGGCGCGGGCACCACCAGGCGGTTGACATCGTTGGCCCGCGCGAAGGCCTGCGCGGCCGGGATCTTGTGCTCTAGCAGGCGCTGCTCCTGGGCGACGGGCTCGTCCTCGAGGCGGATCGAGAGGCCGTCCGGCGGCAGCGTGAAGTCCGACGGGATCACGATGATGCGCGGGGCGCCGGCGTCGACGGTCGCCGTGGAGTCCATGGTGTCGGCGAGGGCGATGAGACCCACCCAGAGGCCTGCGTAGCGCGACATGGCCCAACCGAGCTGACCGAAGTCGAGCACGTCCTGGACGTTCGCCGGATTCAGCACCGGGATGCCGAGATCCATGAGCGTGAACTCGGACTGGGACGGCAGCGTGGAGGACTTGCAGCCGTGATCGTCACCGGCGACCAGGAGCACGCCGCCGTGCGGCGCCGTGCCGGCCGCGTTGGCATGGCGGAAGGCATCGCAGGAACGGTCGACGCCGGGCGCCTTGCCGTACCACATGGCGAACACGCCATCGTGCTTCGCGCCGGGATAGAGGCCCACCTGCTGCGTGCCCCAGACCGAGGTCGCCGCGAGGTCCTCGTTGACGCCGGGGCGGAACACGATGCGGGCATCGTCGAGGAAGGGCCGGGCTTCCCAGAGCGCCTTGTCGAGTCCGCCGAGCGGGGAACCGCGGTAGCCCGAGACGAAGCCGGCCGTATCGAGGCCGGCAGCGCGGTCGCGGCGCGCCTGCAGCAGGGGCAGGCGCACGAGTGCCTGGATGCCGGACAGGATGATCTGGCCCGATTCGAGCGCGTAGCGATCGTCGAGGGTGACGTCTTCACGATTCATGGCGGGTCTCCTCTGCCGGGAGCGTCCGTCAATGCTAGGGCGTCGGACGGAGGACGGGTTTGCGGAGTTCGCGCCGCTCGTCCCGCTCGTGCAAGATCATCCCATTCAGATGCGCTCGATTAGGATACGCATCCCATGATGAAGGCGGTCGATCAGCTCGACGATTTCGATCGACGGATCCTGCGTGCCCTGCAGACCGACGCAGACCAGTCCATGGTGGAACTGGGCCAACGGGTCGGCCTTTCCCACACACCGTGCTGGCGGCGCGTGAAGAAACTCGAGGAAGCCGGCTTCATCCGTGGGCGCGTCGTCGTCCTGGACCCGGAGCGCCTCGATCTCTCCGTCAACGTGTTCGTGGAGGTGCACCTGAAGGCACATGACGAGGAGTCGCTGAACGCCTTCGAGGACGCCGTGCAGCAGATCGAGGAGATCGTGGAGTGCTACACGGTCTCCGGCGAGAAGGACTTCCTGCTGCGCGTGGTCGTTCAGGACGTCGCCGCCTACGAGAAGCTGCTCAAGCAGCGACTGGTGCACATTCCCGCCGTGGGCTCGCTCAGCTCGACCTTCGCACTCAGACAGGTGAAGTACACGACGCGGCTGCCGCTCTGAACGGACGTCAGGGCGCTTCCTGGATCACCCGAAGAACCTCCGTCGTCGCCTTCCGGACGTGATCATCGTAGGTCTCGTGCTTCTCGCGCACGGTGGCGAAGTCGAGCGTGCCGTCCGTTGCCGTCATCAACGCCGATGCCGGAGAAAGTTGGTTCGCGAGAACGCGCATCCCGTTGGCTCTTGCGACGTCGACCAGTTCCGCATGGTGCCGGCGGTACGACTTGAAGGTCCGGTTGACCTTGTTCATCCGGATGCCCACGCACTCGGGGCCGCGCGCGCCCCTCAGCTGGCAGCTGGCGCGCGAGGGCGCGCGCGTCATCGAGCGTTCCGAAGGTCCGTGCCTGCAGGGGACCGAGCGAGAGGTCGGTCGCCTCCGTCGGCACGAGCACGTGCGAGCAGGAGGCGAGCAGGGCCATGAGCGTGTGGTCGCGTGCCGAGACACGTGCCGGGAAATCCACGAGTACCAGATCGTAGTGCCGGGCGAGCAGCTGCGGCAGAGCGCGCATGGCCAGCTGCAGGAACTTGCCCTAGTGCCGTTCATCGCGATCGAGGCTCGACGCCTGCTCGCTCACGATCACGTCGAGCGGTGCCAGGCGTATGCGCCTCCCTTCGGACGGGGGCGGCGTTCGCGTTGCGACGTAGTCGCCCAGCGAGAGTTCCACTCCGGTCATGAGACCATCCAGAAGGTGTACCAGGGCGCGCTCACGCCGCACGAGATCGGCCACGGCGTCGCGGCCGATGAGCGCCGTCGCCGCGGAGGATCGATCGTCTGCGTCGAGGACGAGGATCCGCGGCAGACGGGCCGCGTCCTTCATGCGCAGGGAGCTGGCGAAGTCGGCCATGAAGATCGTGGCGGTCGACGTCCCCACCCCTCCCTCGTGATCGAAGATGGCGAGCTGGCGATGAGTACCTCCCTGTCGAGCCAGGACCTCCTAACCCGGCTCCTCGAGTTCCACGAGGACACTACCCTCTTCGACCCGGTCGCCGGATCGGTAGGCGACGGAACGCACCTGTCCATCGTGCGGCGCCCGGATCGTGTGCTCCATCTTCATGGCCTCGAGGACGAGCAGTGCATCCCCGGCCGCGACCGTGTCGCCGGCGGCGACCTTCACTTCGATCACCTGGCCCGGCATGGGTGCGAGCAGCGAGCCCGGCACCTGTTCGTCGCGGGCGAGGGCGCCGGCGAGTTCGTCGACGATCTCGAAGGCGCGCGCACCGCGTTCGCCGAGCAGGACGATGACGGGCGCAGAGCCGGTCTCGTCGCGCAGGGCCGTGAAGTCGAGGCGCACGCCGTCGATCTCGACCGTGAGTCGATCGCCATCGAGGCGCCCTCGGACCTCGTGCCGCTCGCCGTCGACGGTGACGTGTGCACCGTTCGGTGGGCGCTCGACGAGCACTTCGGTGACACCGCCGTCATGGCCGAGGCGGACCCGATCCGCAGCCGGGGCGTTCAGCCGGAAACCGGGCAGCGCCTCGAAGGGCGAGGCGGTCGCCGAGACCCCGGGGGTGCGCAGGAGCACGAGCGCGAGCGCCGCGGCGACGAGGTCCAGGGGGTCGGTGGCGTGCGCGGGCAGCAGGCGCTCGACCTGACGCTCGAGCCAGGTCGTGCTCACGGGCACCTCGCACCAGAGCGGGTCCATGAGCAGAGCGCGGAGCAGGTCGAGGTTCGTGCGCAGGCCGTGGATGCGGGTCGCGGCGATCGCCGCGCGCATGCGCGCGAGGGCCTGAGCGCGGTTGCGTCCGTGCGCGACGATCTTGGCGATCATCGGATCGTAGAAGGGACTGACGACGTCGCCCTGGCGCACGCCCGTGTCGATGCGGATGCCCGGCAGGCCCTCCGGCAGCACGAGATGCGCGAGCGTGCCCGTGGACGGCAGGAAACCCGATGCCGGGTCCTCCGCGTAGAGGCGGAACTCGATGGCGTGGCCCCGACCCTTCACTTCGTCGAGGACGTCGTCGAGGCGACGGCCCGCTGCGACCGCGAGCTGCAGGGCGACGAGATCGAGGCCGGTGATCATCTCCGTGACCGGATGCTCGACCTGCAGGCGCGTGTTCATCTCGAGGAAGAAGAACTCGCCGGCATTGCGCGTCGCGATGAATTCCACCGTTCCGGCGCCGACGTAGTCGACGGCACGGGCGGCGGCGACCGCCGCGGCGCGCATCTCCTCCGAACCGTAGTCGACGGCCGGCGCCTCCTCCATCACCTTCTGGTGGCGACGCTGCGTCGAGCAGTCGCGGTCGAGAAGATGCACGACGCCGCCGTGCGCGTCGCCGAAGATCTGCACCTCGACGTGGCGCGCGTCCTCGACCCAGCGCTCGAACAGCACCGTGTCGTCGCCGAAGGCAGCGCGCGCCTCTCGGCGCACGGCCGCGAGCGCCTCCTCGAGCTCGCCGGCGGCGCGAACGACGCGCATGCCCTTGCCGCCGCCACCCGCCGCAGCCTTCACGAGCAGCGGGAAGCCGACGCGTTCGGCCGCGCCGGCCGCATCGGCGAGGACCTCGTCGACGTCGGCGCCAGGCACCACGGGCACGCCCGCGGCGACCATGGCGCGCCGCGCCTCGTCCTTGGAGCCCATGATGCGGATCGCCTCCGCGGGCGGGCCGACGAAGACGATGTCGGCGGCGTCGCAGGCCTCGGCGAAGGCGGCGTTCTCCGAAAGGAAGCCGTAGCCGGGATGGATGGCGTCGGCGCCGGCGGCCCGCGCCGCCTCGAGGATCACTTCGCCGCGCAGGTAACTCTCCTGCGCAGGCGCCGGGCCGATGCGCACGGCCGCGTCGGCGAGTTCCACGTGCAGGGCCGTCGCATCCGGGTCGGAGTAGACGGCGACGGTGCGGATGCCGAGCTCGCGCGCACTGCGGATGACGCGACAGGCGATCTCGCCGCGGTTGGCGACGAGCAGCGTGGTGATGGGTCTCGGTCCGGTCATGACCCTCACATCCGGAAGATGCCGAAGTCGGCGTCGGCCGACTCGGGCACCGTGGTGGCAACGGACAGGGCGAGACCGACCACGTCGCGCGTCTGCAGCGGATCTATCACGCCGTCGTCCCAGAGCCGGGCGCTCGCGTAGAAGGGATGGCCGGCGCGGTCGTAGTCGGAGCGGATGCCGTTCATGAAGGCCTCGCGCTCGTCCTCGGGCCAGCTTTCGCCGCGCGCCGCGAGGGCATCCGTGCGCACCGTGGCGAGGACGTTGGCGGCCTGCTCCCCGCCCATCACGGAGATGCGCGCGTTCGGCCAGGTGTAGAGGAAGCGCGGCGAGTAGGCGCGACCGCACATGGCGTAGTTGCCGGCACCGAAGCTGCCCCCGATCACGACCGTCAGCTTCGGCACCGAGGCGCTCGCCACGGCCGTGACCATCTTCGCGCCGTCCTTGGCGATGCCGGCGTTCTCGTACTTGCGGCCCACCATGAAGCCGGTGATGTTCTGCAGGAACAGCAACGGGACGCGGCGCCGGTCGCAGAGCTGGATGAAATGGGCGCCCTTCTGCGCGGACTCGGGGAAGAGGATGCCGTTGTTCGCGACGATGCCGACCGGATAGCCATGGACGTGGGCGAAGCCCGTGACGAGCGTCTCGCCGTAGAGCGCCTTGAACTCGTGGAACTCCGAGTCGTCGACGAGGCGACCGATGATCTCGCGGACGTCGAAGGGCGTGCGCGTGTCGCGCGGCAGGATGCCGGGGATCTCCGCTGGGTCCAGACGCGGCGCACACGGATCGCGACGCTCCACGGCGCTGGTCCGGCGCACGTGCAGGTGCCGGACGATGTCCCGGGCCATGGCCAGGGCCTGCTCGTCGTCGGCCGCGAGGTGATCGACGACACCGGAGCTGCGTGCATGCACGTCGCCGCCACCGAGCGCCTCCGCGTCGACCTCCTCGCCGGTCGCGGCCTTCACCAGAGGCGGGCCACCGAGGAAGATCGTTCCCTGCTCCCTGACGATCACCGTCTCGTCGCACATGGCAGGCACGTAGGCGCCGCCGGCCGTGCAGGAGCCCATGACCACGGCCACCTGCGGGATGCCTGCGGCGGACATGCGCGACTGGTTGTAGAAGATGCGGCCGAAGTGGTCGCGGTCCGGGAACACCTCGTCCTGCATGGGCAGGAAGGCGCCGCCGGAGTCGACGAGGTAGACGCAGGGGAGGCCGTTCTCGAGGGCGATCTCCTGCGCCCTGAGGTGCTTCTTCACGGAGATGGGGTAGTAGGTGCCGCCCTTCACCGTGGCGTCGTTCGCGACGACCATGCAGGGCACGCCGGCGACCTGGCCGATACCCGTGACGAGGCCACCTCCGGGCACCCGATCCTCGTAGAGTTCGTGCCCCGCGAGCTGGCCCACCTCGAGGAAGGCGGATCCCGGATCGAGCAGCGTGTGCACCCGGTCCCGCGGCAGCAGCTTGCCCCGGTCCACGTGACGCCTGCGCGAGCGCTCGTCGCCGCCGAGCGACGTCTCCGCCACCAGCGCCGCGAGCTCCGCCGCGAGCGCCCGGTGATGCGCCGCGTTGACGCGGAACGCCTCCTCGTCCGCACGCACCGCCGACTTCAGGATCGCCATCTCAATCCCCCCGTTCCAAGCCCGCGATTCTATCCCCCAACCTGAACAAGGGGTCAGGGCCCCTGTTCAGGAACGTGAACGAGGGGCCAGGGCCCTTGTTCAGAAACTCGTGCGTGGGGTGAGGCGCACGGCGCGTCGGCGTATGTGCGTCGGGACGCGGCGTGCGTGAAGAAAGGCCCTGGCCCCTTCGTTCAGTTTCGAAGCTGAACAGGGGCCCTGACCCCTTCGTTCAGGTTCGGAGGAGGCCTTCGGACTTCGCGTGGGCGTGGGTGTCGTCGAGGGCCTTCTCGACACGGTCGAAGACCTGGTCGATGTCCTCTTCGCTGATGATGAGCGGGGGGCAGAAGGCGATGCTGTCGCCGAGGGGCCGGACGATGACACCGTGCGCCTCGCCCCGTTTGGCACAGAAGGCGCCGATGCCGGCCTTCGGGTCGAAGGGCGTGGCGCTCGCGGGATCCGCCTCGAGCTCGACGGCACCGATGAGACCGACACCACGGGTCTCTCCGACGAGCGGATGATCCCCGAGGGCGGCGAGGCGGGCCTGGAAGCGGCCCGACACGCGTGCGGCGTGGCCGAATACGTCGCGCTCGGCGTAGATGTCGAGGACGCGCGACGCGACGGCGGCGCAGACAGGATGGCCGGAGTAGGTGTAACCGTGGCCGAAGACACCGACCTCGCCGGACGCCTCGGTGATCGGCGCCACCATCCTCTCGGGGACGACCACGGCACTGATGGGCAGGTAGGCGGAGGACAGCGCCTTCGCGAGGCTCATGGTGTCCGGTCGGATGCCGAAGCTCTGGGACCCGAAGGGATTGCCGGTGCGGCCGAAGCCGCAGATGACCTCGTCGGCGATGAACAGGACGTCGTACTTCGCGAGCACCGCCTGGATCGCCTCGAAGTAGCCCGCAGGTGGCACGATCACGCCGCCAGCACCCTGCACGGGCTCGGCGATGAAGGCCGCGACCGTGTCCGGTCCCTCGCGCAGGATCGTCTGCTCGAGTTCCTCCGCAAGGCGCGCCACGAACTCTGCCTCCGTCTCCCCGGGCTCGGCGAAGCGGCGATGATGGGGCGCCGTGACGTGGAAGACGCCGTCCATGGGCAGATCGAAGTGCGCATGGAAGGGTGGCAGTCCCGTGAGAGAACCGGCCGCCACGGTGACGCCGTGATAGCCCTTGAGGCGCGAGATGATCTTCTTCTTCCGCGGCCGGCCGATGGCGTTGTTGTAGTAGCGAACGATCTTCACCTGCGTGTCGTTGGCGTCGGAGCCGGAGGACCCGAAGAACACGCGCCCGTCCTCCACCGGCACCATCGCCTTCAGTTTCTCGCCGAGCTCGATGGCGGGCTCGTGACTCTTGCTGCCGAACATGTGGCTGTAGGCGAGGCGCCGCATCTGTTCCGCCGCCACGTCCGCCAGCTCGTCGACACCGTAGCCGAGGGCCGTGCACCAGAGCCCCGCCATGCCCTCGATGTACTCCTTGCCGTTCGCGTCCCAGATGCGGACGCCTTCGGCACGCTCCATCACCATGGGGCCGGTCTGCTCGTGCAGCGCGAGGTTCGTGGAGGGGTGCAGCAGGGCGTCGAGGTCCCGGGCGGCGAGGCTGCCGGGCGGGAAGGCATTGTGCAGGCGCTGGGTCACGGTGGGCTCCGGACGCTTGGGCAGAGGCGCGATGATGCACCGCGAGCCACCGCGCGTCAGGTGGGCCGAGGCCGCCCGACGGCTTCGATGCGCCTTGCCTCGCGGCGGCCCCGTGTCTCACATTCGGCGACCC
>JAZBPO010000042.1:0-2579 GCA_036351675.1 Pseudomonadales bacterium | reverse complement strand
GCGCTGACGCGCCGGCCGCGCCGCTACGGCTTCCACGCCACGCTGAAGGCGCCCTTCGAGCCCGCGGGACCCGACGTCGAGGCGGCGCTCCTCGACTCCGTGGAAGCCTTCGCACGGCGTCGTTCGCCCTTCGAGGTGCGCTTCGAGGTCGCCCCCCTCGGCGACTTCATGGCCCTGCGCCTCGCCGAGACGTCGACGGCCATGAAGGAGCTGCACTGGGACTGCGTGCGCGCGCTCGATGCACACCGTGCACCGATCTCCGATGCCGACGTCGCACGCCGGCGCAAGGGGCGCCTGACCCCGGAACAGGACGCCTTTCTCCTGCAGTGGGGCTATCCCTACATCTTCGACCAGTTCCGTTTCCACATGACGCTGACGAGCCGCATCGCCTGCCGGAGTTCCCAGGAGCCGATCCGTGCCGCGCTCGCGGAGCTCTTCGCGCCGCACACGGAAACGCCCCATCTCGTGGAGGGCATCGCCCTGTTCGGCCAGGTGGACCGGCAGGCGCCCTTCCGCGTCGTGGAATGGTTCCGGTTCCGCGGCGAGCGTCACCACGACGACGCACGCGTCCCGGAGGCCGTCGCGCCGATCCGGAGCTGACGCATGTGCGCTTCCGGGCAAGGGCCCGGCGTCCTCTGTCTCGTCGTCGGCCCCTCGGGCGCGGGCAAGGACACGCTCCTCGACGGCGCGCGGGCACGCCTCGGCGCCGCCTATCTGTTCCCGAAGCGCGTGATCACACGAGGCGCGGATGCCGGTGGCGAGGATCACGAGGCGATCTCCGAGACCTGCTTCGAGACCCTGGAAGCGGAGGGGGCGCTCGCCCTGTCCTGGCGCGCCCACGATCTCGGCTACGGCGTGCGCACATCGGCCGTGGATGAGCTGCTGGCCGGCAGGCACCTCGTCGTGAACGTCTCGCGCAGCGTCCTCGACGAAGCCCGCGCACGCTTTCCGCGCGTCCACGTGTTCAGCGTGACCGTGCCCGAGTCGCAGCTTCGCCAGCGGCTCCGGGCGCGCGGGCGCGAGTCGCACGAGGACATCGAGGCGCGCATCGCACGCGCTGCCGCCTTCGAGGTCTCGGGCGACGACGTCACGGAGATCCGCAACGACGCCGAACCGGATACCGCCGTCGCCCGCTTCGTGGAGGCGCTGCAGCGCGTGACCGCCGACGAGGGATGAAACCCGCGACGGGTCGCCGGGCGCCGACGCACGTCAGTCCGTTGGCGCTGGATCGAGCTGTCTCACACGCACGGCGCTCCGGGCAGCCTCGCCTTCGGCGCCGACGAAGGTCGGATGGCAGAGGATGTGGCATCGCACGGGCATGCCTTCGAGATCGAACTCGAGGTCCTTGCCGGCGCCGATCACGACGCGCTCGCCCGGGTAGGCGTCGAAGCCCGGGCGCGCGGGCTTCTCGTCGAAGATCAGGGCGTGGGAGAGATCCCAGTCCGCGATGTCCGAACCGTCGCGCGTGGCGAGCCAGCAGTGGAAACCGGGCGAAGTCTCGCCGTCCCTGAAGTAGTAGCCATGCAGATAGGTCGCCTCGCCGCCGCAGGCGCGCAGGGCGCTGATGAACCAGGTGTGGATGTCGACGCAGCTCCCCTCCGTGAGGTCGCAGACGGCGGGTACGGTGTCCCGGTCCGCGAGGATGCTGCGCTCCGGATGGCCGTAGTCGAAGTGGCCGATGGCGTGATCGACGAGCGAACGGATCGGATCGCCGGAGGCGGCCGTGATCTCCCGAGCCTGTTCCTGCAGATCGGGTGACGCCGCGAAGGGATGTCCCGGCAGGTCCCACAGCCACGCCGGCGGTGAGGCGGGGGTCCGCTCGAAGCGGTAGACGAGCCTGAAATCGGAGGGCGAGAAGTCCTCGACCCAGTAGCAGGACTGGCCCGAGTTCGTGGCCTGAACGGTGGCCGCGATCTCGGCGCCTTCGAGCTCGCATCCGAGGTAGGTCTGGTGCCAGCTGTCGAAGGGGATGGGGACGAGGAGCCCGCGGGCGTCCTCGGGGGTGCCGTCGCGGAGGGTGACCTCGATCTCGACCATGGTGTCGCCTCCGCGTCGGGAATCTGACCGGGCCCCGCCGGCTGGCGGGGCCCGTTGCGGCTTCGCGTCAGAGGTTAGCGCGAATGCCGAAGAGGTAGGAGCGACCGAAGCCCTCGACCTCGTAGACGTTGTTCGTGTTGCCGTTGAAGCGGCGACCGAACTCGTCCGTGAGGTTGTTGGCGTCGAGGAACAGCAGCCAGTTGTCCGAGATCGAGTAGCGGAAGGACGCGTCCAGCGAAGGACGCTCGTCCCAGAAACGATCGAGCTGCGGCTCGCCGAGATCGATCGCGTTCAGCCACTCGGAACGGTACTGGTAGGAGAGACGGGCCGACACACCGTACTTCTCGAAGAAGACCGAGGCGTTGTAGGTCTCGTCGGAGGCCCCGGAGAGTCCCGTGCTCCGGCTCGCACCGTCGTTCTGACCGGTGGCCGGGTTGAACAGCGGCGGCGTCGTCGCGTCGTCCTCGGCGTAGGTGTAGTTCAGCTGCACGCCGAAGCCGTCCCAGGGCGAGGGCAGGAAGCCGAACTGCTGCGAGTAGGTG
>JAZBPO010000041.1:0-3149 GCA_036351675.1 Pseudomonadales bacterium | reverse complement strand
GTGGCAGTTCATGCAGGTCTGCGTCGGTGGGATCGCGGCGTGACCTTGGCGCTCCACCGTGTTGTGGCAGTACCTGCAATCAATGCCCAGCTCGGCGACGTGCAGCTTGTGGCTGTACTCCACCGGCTGTTCGGGCATGTAACCCACGTCCGTGGCCTTGGGGGAGCCCCCGACCCAGAAGAGGGTTACCAGATAGGCCGGCCCCCCCACGAGCACCAAGAGGAGTGCCGGTCGCAGGAGGTTCGTCCAACGGGGAAAAACGAATCGATTGTTCGACATGGCGCGGCGATCGTACTGCGGTGGCACCCTTTGTCAAGAGGTGACGAACGGACTTCTGACCTCGCTAAGTCAATAGCACGCGACCACTTCGCAGTAATACCGTGGATGTCGTAAGCCCGGCCACAGGGTCATGCCTCCGGAGATCGAAAACTCTATACAAACACAAACGAGATGACAAGTAAGACATATGACCCCCCCCTGACCGCCGCTCGACGCACCCGGCAATCACGCTCACTCCTAGTAGACTGTCCGCCGCCGCGAGAGCCTCGCGGTCCATCCGGGCGGGCGGCGCGTGCGCGGTGCCCATCCAGCAAGTAGAGGGAGACGACCATGATCCTGGGCATTCCACGGGAGACCAGCGCGGGCGAGAGACGCGTCGCGATGATTCCCGCAGACCTCGCCCGGCTCGAGAAACTGGGCATCGAGGTCCTGGTGGAGCCGGGCGCAGGCAGCGCCGCCGGCTTTCCCGACTCCGAGTACGTGGACAAGAAGGCAACGATCGCTGCCTCACGCGCCGAGCTCTTCGAGCGCTCCGACATCATCGTCGGCATTCGCGCCGCAGGCGCGGCGCCGGACACGCTCGACGCAGAGCTCGGGTCGCTGCGCAGGGGCCAAGTGGTCATCGCGCAGGCCGACCCCCTCGGGGACTCGGCCTCTGCCCAGCGGATCGCGGAGACCGGTTGCACTCTCTTCGCGCTCGAGCTGGTCCCCCGGATCACGCGGGCCCAGAGCATGGACGTCCTCTCCTCGCAGGCCAGCATCGCAGGCTACAAGGCCGTTTTGCTGGCGGCGACGGAGCTGCCGCGGATGTTCCCGATGTTCAACACCGCGGCCGGCACGGTGAAGCCCGCCAAGGTGCTCGTGATCGGCGCGGGCGTTGCGGGCCTGCAGGCCATCGCCACCGCGCGACGCCTCGGCGCCGTCGTCTCGGCCTACGACATCCGGCCCGCCGTCAAGGAGCAGGTCCAGAGCCTCGGCGCCAAGTTCGTCGAGCTCGAGCTGGAGACAGAAGGCGCGGAGACCGCGGGCGGCTATGCGAAGGCCCAGAGCGAGGACCAGATCAAGAAGCAGCAGGAGCTGATGGCCCAGCACATCGCCGCCTCGGACGTCGTCGTGACGACAGCCGCGGTGCCGGGCAAGAAGGCTCCGGTGCTGGTCACCAGGGACATGGTCGAGGCCATGGCTCCCGGCTCGCTGGTCTGTGATCTGGCGGCGGAGCGCGGCGGCAACTGCGCGCTCACTGAGCCCGGCAGGACGGTCAACCACGAGGGCGTCACCATCCTCGGCCCCGAGAACGTGCCGGGAAGCGTGCCCTATCACGCGAGCCAGATGTACGCGCGCAACGTCGCGGAGTTCCTCAAGGGCCTCGTCAAGGAAGGCCAGCTGACGATCGATCTCGAGGACGAGGTCCTGCGCGATACGCTGGTCTGCCGGGACGGAGAGGTCGTGCACACCAAGGTTCGCGAGTTGCTCGGACTGCCCGCGCTCGCTCCCGCTCCTCAGGCGGGCGGCAGCGAAGAAGGAGGCGCCTGATGCTGATCATGCTTCTCACGATCTTCGTGCTCGCGATCTTCGTGGGCTTCGAGATCATCACCAAGGTGCCGCCGACGCTGCACACGCCGCTGATGTCGGGCTCGAATGCGATCTCCGGCATCACGCTGGTGGGCGCGATCCTCACCGCCCAGCAGGGCTCGGACACCATCACGATGATCCTCGGGGGGCTCGCGCTGATGTTCGCGTCGATCAACGTGGTCGGCGGCTTCCTCGTTACGCACCGCATGCTCGACATGTTCAAGAAGAAGGACTGACGCCATGAACGAGTTCTACGTTCCCATCGGTGGCGTCAACATCGCCTACGTCGTCGCATCGGTGCTCTTCATCCTCGGGCTGAAGGGGCTGACGCATCCGCGCACCGCGGTGCGTGGCAACATGCTCGGCGCGACGGGCATGCTCGTGGCCGCGGTGGCCACGCTGCTCAAAGTCGGGCTCGATTACCGCGTCATCATCGCCGGCGTCGCCGTCGGCTCGATCATCGGCGCCTTCGCCGCGCTGAAGGTCCAGATGACCGGCATGCCGCAGATGGTAGCCATCTTCAACGGCTTCGGCGGCATCGCCTCCGTGCTGGTCGCAGGAGCCACGCTTCTACCGCGCCTCGGCACCTACACCGGCGGCACGCAGGATTTGCAGGAGCTGGTCTCGATCGGCGCCGCCGCGCTGATCGGCGGCGTGACCTTCACGGGCAGCCTGGTTGCCTTCTGCAAGCTGCAGGAGGTCCTCATCTCGACGGGCAACGTGACCTTCCCCGGACAGAAGGTCTTCAACGCACTGCTCGTTCTCGTGGCCATCGGCTCGGCTGCCTGGCTCGCCTACGACCCCTCGCAGCCCCAGCCCTTCTGGATCCTCACGGGCGCCTCTTTCCTGCTCGGCATCGGCCTGGTGCTGCCGATCGGCGGAGCCGACATGCCCGTCGTCATCGCGCTGCTGAACTCCTACTCGGGGCTCGCGGCCGCCGCGACGGGCTTCGTCATCAACAACAACGTGCTGATCATCTCGGGCTCGCTCGTGGGCGCCTCGGGGCTGATCCTCACGCAGATCATGTGCAAGGCGATGAACCGCTCGCTCACCAACGTGCTCTTCGGAGTGCTCGGGCCCACGGGCGACAGCGCGTCGGCCGACGAGGTCTACGCGGGCAAGGTCAAGGCGACGAGCCCCGAAGAGGTCGCGATGCTCTTCGACGGCGCTCGCCGCGTCGTCATCGTGCCGGGCTACGGCATGGCCGTCGCGCAGGCGCAGCACGCCGCGCAGGAACTCGCCGACGTGCTCACCGAGAACGGCACCGACGTCCGCTTCGTCATCCACCCCGTCGCGGG
>JAZBPO010000040.1:0-3323 GCA_036351675.1 Pseudomonadales bacterium | reverse complement strand
GACCACGGGTCTCGGCCCGACGAGGCTCATCTCGCCGACGAGGACATTCCAGAACTGCGGCAGCTCGTCGAGACTCGTGCGTCGCAGGTAACGCCCGAGCGGCGTCACGCGCGGGTCGTTCCTCAGCTTGAAATCACGCTCCCACTCGGCGCGCGCGTGCGGGTCCGAGTCGAGCAGGCGCGCCAGCACGAGATCCGCATCGGGTCGCATGGAACGGAACTTCATGCAGCCGAAACCGCGCCCGTGACGGCCGACACGCTGATGGCGGAAGATGGGCGGTCCGCCATCACGCATCACGAGCGCAGCAAGCAGGATGAAGACCGGGGCGAGAAGCATGATCGCGATCACCGCGCCGGCGATATCCAGGCAACGCTTCGCGAGTTCCCTGTAGAGATAGGGGCGGCCGGTTCGGACCACCGGAACATGTTCCACACGGACGTGCCGTGCCGCGTCGAAGCGAAGACCGCTCGCACCGTCGACCTGAACGAACGCTCGGAGTCCGAGCGACTCCGCGATCGCCGCCATGCGCGTTGCCGTGATGACGTCCCCCTCGAGGGGCAGAACGACGACTGCCGTAGCGAAGCGGGGACAGTGACTGAGCGCAGCAGCGAGGTAGCCGGCGTCCGTCCGCTCCGATCCCGAGGGACTGAACGCGAGCATGCCCAGCTGTCGTCGCCCTCCCGGGACGCCCTCGATGTCGAGATCCTCGAGCGTGCGCGGATCGTCGGAGTGGTGCAGCACGATCCACTGGGAGACCGGCAGTTCGAGACGATCGACGAGAATGCGAGCGATCCGGTGCATCACCAGCAGCACGAGCGGAGCGACCGCCCACGGCAGGATCAGGCTCGGGAAGCGGAGCTCGTAGCCGAAGATCCGAGACAAGGTAAGGCCGATGGCGAGACCGGCTGCCGCGCCACGGCAGCCGACCACGAAGGCCGTGCTCTCGCGCATGGGCGCCCGGTAACGGCGAGCGAGGACCATGGCGACGAGAGCTGCAGAGAGCGTACCCGGGAGCATGCGCAGCAGGGCGTCGAGCTCCGGGAGCAGGGCATCCGGCTCCGAGAAGGCTGCCGCGCACACGATGCCGAGATACTGCGAGATGACCAGGGCAATCACGTCCGACAGTAGGAAGATCAGCAGCGGCGCGAGACCATCGCGACCCACGTCGCCCCGAAGCGCACGGGCGCTGGCTGCCTCCGGTCGCTCTCGCGGCGCAAGGCTCGAATCGAGGACCGGCAGAGGCCGCCGGGGCGCCAGCGCGAGAAACGCGAAGAACAGGGCGACACCGAAGGTGCCGAAAAGCACCAGGACCGTCACGCCACCGACGACGTACCACCAGAAGCGACCGCCCGGCCGGACGTGAGTATCCGCCATGCTCACGCCTGCGCCTGCCCCGCCGGCGCGTCCCCGCTACTTGCGGAGGGGATCACTGGCAGGAACAAGGCGAGGAGCAGGCCGAGCGCGAACCCTGCGAAGACGGCGAGCACCACCATGAGCGGCCGGTTCGGCCCACTGCGCTCCTCCGGCACGATCGGCGGATCGATGGTCCGCCAGAGATACTCTTCGCGGACGTTGGCGAGCATGACTGTCTGCATCTGCTCTTCGATGAGCGTGTAGATCACCTGTCGCAGCTCTGCGACGGCGGTCGCCTCGGACTGCCCGCGCAGATACTCGATCGCCCGGCGGGCTTCCTGTACCGCTGCGTCGCGCATTGCGGCGTTGATGTCCCGCACCAGCCACTCCGCGATTTGCTGAGCCACCACGGGGGAGATGTGTTCGACGGCGATGGTGACGAGACCGGTGATGTCGTCACGCTCCACCGTGAGCATCTCGTCGACGAAGAGGTCGTGGGCATCGAGCACCGTCGTTCGCCGGCGACTTCCGGAGGGCCCGGTCTCTTCGAGCCACTGCCCGTTCGCCGCGTCGAAGATCGCCGCGTCGAATCGCAACTCGCCCGTGGCGGGATCCCAGGACTGTGCAGCGGCGATCTGCGGCAGGACCGGATGACGCTCGACGAACTCGGTGAAGAAGCGGCGGGACCGGATCAACTCCAGCGCGATGTCGTTCGGATCGGGACCGCCGTCCTCGAGACCGATGCCCGCCAGGCTGGCCAGGTTCCCGAGGCCCCCTCCGAGTGCGGCGAGGCCATTGTCCGTCCGCTGCGGCGCAAGGATCACCTCGGATCGGTAAACGTCGGGGAGGAGCCAGGCGCCGACGGCGCCGAGCAAGGCCCCGAGCACCGCGGAAGCGAATATGAGCACTCTCCTTCGCCAGAGGGCGCGAACCACCTCCACGAGGTCGAGTTCGGGGGATCCCTGCAGTCGTTCGGCGGCCATGCTCAGATGGCCAGGAGCGCGGCGAGTGCGATACCGCTTTGATAGGCGATCTGCACAATGGCCTCCCAGTACTCGAGCGAATTCCGATAGGTGCTGTCGATGGGCACGACGATCGTGTCGCCGGGGCGCAGGGCGCCATCGCGAGTCTCGAAGCGGAACCAGCTGCGCCCTTCTACGGGCGTTACCGTTCCGTCTGCGTGGAGAACGTAGGCTCGATCATCGTCCGCGCGACGCGTCATTCCCGCGCTGAGCGACAGATAATCTTCCACCGAGAAGCGTTGCTGGAAACGGAAAGAGCCCGGCCGTTGGACCTCGCCGATCACGGAGACGGTGTTGACCAGCGGTGGTACCTCTATGCGGTCTCCGTCCTGAAGTACCACGTCGGCGCTCTCGTCTCCCAGGAGGATGCGTGGAAGGTCCACGACGAGGCGCCCGAGAGACTCGGAGCTCTCGAGCGATCGAGCGAGTTCGTCGAGACCACGAACGTCGAAATTGCTGCCGCGCTCCAGAGTGAGCGTTGCGGAAGCAGCATTACGCCGCAATTCCTCGATGAATCGACGAGTCTCGCGCGCCTCCTGTTCCCGCAGAGTCTCGCGCGTGAAGAGCACGCCATCAGCGAAGCCGTCGCGGGTCAATCCGCCCGCGCGCTCGAGGACGTCCGCGAGCGTCTCGCCCGGGCCGATGACGTAGGAACCCGGGAATCGTACTTCGCCGACGATCTCCACCGCGTCCCGAGGCCTCCAGTCGGGCACGCTCCGCACGAGCACGTGATCGCGGCTCCGCAGCACCGTCGGTTCCGCCTCGGCGGAAGGGGACAGATCGACTGCTATGTTCCTGACGCGTGCCGCGCCTTCTTCGTCGAGCAACACGCGGCGCAGCTCGATTTCCCTGAGGAACGCGTCGTCACGCAGACCGCCGGCTGCAGCGACCAGGTCCTCCACCGTGTCGTCCTCGCTCAGCGGATAGTCGCCAGGCGCGTGAACAGCG
>JAZBPO010000039.1:0-2046 GCA_036351675.1 Pseudomonadales bacterium | reverse complement strand
GCGCCCGAGAGCACCCGCTATCGCTACGACCTCGCGACCCTCGATCTCGGCACGAGTGCGGGCTTCGACCCCTACGAGCCCGCGCCGCCCGATACCACGCTCGGTGCCGTGCAGATCGAGAGCTGCCCCTCGCTGGGCGTGCCCGCGATCCTCTGCACGGGCTCCTCGACCATCTCGAACATGGGCTACTTCGACGAGACGCTCTGGGAGCCCGGCACGACGACCTTCGATCTCAACGGTATGACGACGACCCTATCGCTGCCCAGCGGTGTCACCGTGGGCTACGAGACGCACTATCCGCGCGGCATCTGGTTCGAGCTGGAGAGCCCGGCCGACATCAGCATCGGCGAAGGCCGCATCACCGGTGGCACCTTCGCGGGTGGCTTCACGTGGCTGCACCAGGACCGCGTGACCGGATGCGGCGAGTCGCAGACCTGGAAGTGGGCGCTCAACGACCGCGAGTCGCGCCCGCAGATCGGTCCGGACGGCAGCGTCATGGCCGGCATCACCGACCTCGCGCTCGACCTCGACAGCAATCCGAATCCGCGCATCGACTGGACCTTCAACCAGGCCGGGAACCTCTCCTGCGGCACCGTCTACGCACCTCCCTTTCACTCGCAGGACCTTCCACAGGTCGCGTGGTACGAGAGCGCCGTGCCCACGGTCCGCGGACGCGGCATCTACGGCGGCGTCAACTACAACCGGCAGCAGGTGTGCCAGGCGTCGGACCTGACGCTGACTGACCGCTTCTGCATCAGCGACAGCGACTGCATGACGGAAGCCGGGGAGACCTGCGTCGACGGGGGCTTCTCTCCGCTCTGTCCCACCAAGCTGCCTGCGCTCAATCCGCCGCGCTGGTTCACGCAGATCAACGGGACGGCGAAGAGCTTCGCGATCCACCCGCAGGTCGGCGACGACGTCGATCGCGAGATGGTCTTCGTCGCGCGCCGCTCCGGTGTGACGGGCGTCTTCGATGGCGGGGACGACACCTTCTCGATCAACGGTCCGCCCCTCGACATGAGCTTCGACCGCTACGGCGTGGCATTCAAGATCTCGACCAACGAGCTCGCCGACTCGATCACCGAGGGCAGCGTGCTCTTCGACTGGCCCGCGGACGAGTCGCTGCCCTTCCAGGATCTCTCGCAGTGCACCTGTGGCAAGCCGATGAGCGCCGACGCGCCCGACGTGCTGATCGAGAAGCGCCTGCTTTACTGGAGCGCCGAGTTCCGCCCCTACGGTCTCGACTTCTTCAGCTTCCCGAACCCCGCGCCGCCGGCCGGCGAGTCGCCTTGTCCGGTGACCGGAGCGGGTGGGGACGGCATGTGCGGCAACACCGGCCAGGCCGACGCGGTCTGCGTCGCGGGCCTCACGCCCGTGCCGCACATCGAGCCCGACTTCGACGCGGACTTTTACATGAAGGGTGACGGGCAGTCCGGCGGTATCAAGCCGATGGTGGTGAACCGGGTCGGCTTCGACCGCCACGCCGGCGTCGCCGAGCCCTACACCTACGACCTGGAGCTCTTCGATCTCAACGACTGGCTGCAGGCCGGGTCGCCGAGCCAGGGCTCGGTCGTCGGCGGATCCTCGCCCTGGGGCTACTACCACTCCTTCGGCGAGATCGAGCTGCCCTACTTCGGCCTCACGCGCGCGGGCATCCGCATCCAGCGCGAGCAGGGCGGGCTCTACCACCTCGCCTACATGCACGAGGAAGGCTTCCCGGAGAGCCCGGCGAACACGACCTTCTGGGCCGAGCGCAAGCTGGCCGGAGACACGCTCAACCCACGCTTCCGCGTCGACTACTATCGGCCCTCGCTGACGCAGGACCTCGCAGGTCCCTCGGACTGGCCGGGAGGCGGCCGAGGCACGCTCTTCGCGCACGCGGAGCCCGCGACGCTCGACCTCGGCTCCGTCGAAGTGGCGGGCGCGCTGATCATGGATCCCTTCCAGATCATGACGGCGGACGTAGGCTCTGCCGGGGCTTTCCGCCTCTGGGGATTCGCTCAGAACGCCAAACCGGAGGCCCAGCAGGCTCTCGCGGACCTGATG
>JAZBPO010000038.1:0-27242 GCA_036351675.1 Pseudomonadales bacterium | reverse complement strand
CTCGACCACGCCGGCGCACTCAAGGCCCAGGATCGGACTCGCCCCGGGCGGAGGCGGGTAGGCGCCGGCACGCTGCACGAGATCCGCACGATTCACGGCCGTCGCATGGTTCCTGATCAGGATCTCGCCCACACCGGGCACCGGATCCTCGACTTCACGCCAGACGAGTTCCGTCCCCTCGGTCTCGATCGCCTTCATGCCACGCTCCGTCCTCCGGAAGTGCGCGGATGGTAAGGATGCTCCAGAGGACGGGTCCAGCCCTTCGATCGTCGGTGAGCTGACGCGTCCCGCTTCGGTCGAGAAACGGGCAGCGCATGACGGCGCGCGCCGGAGGCGGTTTCTGCAACGATCGCCTCGAAGACTGGCGGCACTCGGGCGCGCCGCCTGGCGGAGGAACATCGGCGACGGCCGGGCGATCGGCGTCGATGGACCCACCTGGAGAGATCCGCTGGGGTGAGCGTGTCGTCGTCGTCCTGCCCGAGCGCCGCACGGCAGAAGGAGAACGCCTTGGCGGGGCGCGCCGCTGGCGAGCTCGGTCGCGTTGCCGACCTACGAAGCCCGGGCGCTCGGGTCGATCCGGGCATCGATTGCGTTCACGATGACCGGCTCCGGATCAGGGAACGGGACGCACGGCTGTCGCTCACGACGTCACGCGACTGCGGAGTCCACGGATACCGCTCAGGACCCGGCCGAGACTACCGGTCTCGGTCGTCGCGGCCGCGGGCGCAGCATGCGCGCCGGGAGCGTCGCCTTCGCGCTGGGAGCCTGCGGTCGCCGGTTCCTGGGCCTGCAGACGACGAACCGAATCAGGATGGCTCAGGAGCTCCCTGTGCCGAGAGACCGCCGAGGCGAGCCAGATCCGCGACTGCCCGACCGATATCGGTTTGAGCAGGAAGCGGAAGACCTGGCTCTTGTTGATGAGCTCGATCATCAGATGCGCATCGGAACGATCGCTCGCCACGATGGTCACGAGTTCCGGAACCTGTCGCCTCAGCTCTGCGGTCAGCGCCGTCACGGCCCGCTCATCGACGGCGAGATCCGTCACGACGACACCGATCGGCCTGGCCCGCAGCAGTGCGACCGCCTGATCCATGGTCTCCGCGACGTGGACCGGATGCTGCGCGCCCACGGCGTCACGTACGCCGCTGGCGAGCGTATGGTCCTGCGACAGGACGAGCAGGCCGACCTCCTCGGGCGGGGTCGATCCGGAGGACTCGGCCGCTGCACGAGGCGCTTCGTCGTGTACGGGCCGAGCTTCGCTCGCCGCGCCTGCAGCCTCCTCCGCCAGTGCTGCCTTCTCCGCCGCGAGTGCTCCCGTCCGCGAGGCGTCGATGGCCAGTTCGACGACCTCGCGCAGCTGGTCCCGCGGGCAGGGCTTCATGAGATAGCGGAACACCTCGGCCTCGTTGATGGCGTGCTCGATCGCAGCCAGGTCCGCGTAGCCGGTCAGCAGGATGCGTATGGCTCGCGGCGCGATCTCGCGCGCTTCCCGCAGGACCTCCACACCGGTCATGCCGGGCATGCGCTGATCGGAGACGATCACGTCCACGTCGTGCTCGCGCAGCAGCTCCAGCGCCTCGGCTCCGGAGTTCGCGATCAGTACGTGGTAGTCGCGCCGGAACATCGCGCGCATGGCGGTCAGTACGCGCGCCTCGTCGTCGACGAACAGAATTCTCGCCTGTGCGGACATCAAGCAGTCTCCTCTCGCTGTTGCGCGGCTGCCACACCACCATCGACCGGCAGGGTCTCCGTCGCGTGGACGTCCAGCTTCGCGTCGTCCAGCTGCCCGTCGTGTGCATCGACGACCGTGCGCGCGCCCGGCTCGAAGCACGGCCTGGACCACGATGCATCGGAACCGACTGCAAGGCTGCGGGAGGCGAGAACGCTGCTGGGAGCGGGTTCACGGGCCTGGCGAAGCGCGGCGGCCGAACGGGGCGCTCCCTCGTCCCGCGGCTGCGTCGAAGCGAGCAGCGGATCACCCGACAGCGCCAGCGCGGTGGCGATGGGCGCAACGGTGAGGACGAACCTCAGACTGGTCATCTACGTCCCCGCGGCCGATGGTCGGTATGTAACGCCGGCGGTTCGATGCACGCCCCGCCATCAAGACGTACATCGGCAGCACGGCGCCATCGGTTCAGACCGCTCGTCGGATGCCGTTTCGATGCGGCATCCGGGCCGGCGTCGGGATCAGTTGCTGCGGAACGTGAAGCGGAGTACGGCGCGCACGGGCACCGCCCGGCCGCCCACACTGCTCGGCTGGAAACGCCAGCGTTCCAGCGCGTCGAGGCTGGGCCGGACGAAGGCGCGAGCCGACGAGTCGAGGACGCGGGGATCGCGAACGCTACCATCGGCCGCGACCGTGAACTCGAGATCGACCCAGCCTTCCGCGGCGCGTGTCGCTCGCTCCGGATAGGTGGGCGCCACCTGTTCCAGCACGGTCAGATCGGAGATCGCCTGCAGGGTCCATTCACCGCGCGCGAAGGCCGCCAGATAGCGGCGATGCTCCAGGTCGGCGGTGAGGCGCTCACGCTCCGCCGCCATGACGCCTCGCTCGCGCGCACGCTCGAGGACACGCTCGACGCGATCGAAATCCTCGAGGGCGAGCGCACTGCGCCCGAGCTCGAGGAGCGCCAGCCCTGCATCCGCGCGAAGGCTCCCGAGTTCCGCTTCGTCCGGTTGCTCGGCCGCCAGCGCGTCGATCTGGGCGAAGGCGTCCAACGGGCCCTCGTCCCCCAGCAACAGACCGGAACGGATGGTGGTCCGGATCTCCGCGAGGCGCGTGCTGCGGGCCCGTTCACGGGAGGCTCGATCCAGCGATTCGATGCGAGCGCCGAGCGCCGACAACCCGGGTACGGAGTCGTCGGCTTCCCGGGCCGCGGCAAGGAGCTGCCTTGCGACCTGCACACGGCCCGCGGTCGCCGCCGCTCCGCCGGCCTCCACGAGCCCGACGGCCACCGTCCGCAGACCCTCGCGGGCCGCACGGTTCTCGGCATCGAGCGCGAGCAACGCACGCCAGCTCTGCGCCGACGCGGCGAGCTCGCCCTGTTCTCCCTGGAGCCGGGCGTCCGCCGCGAGCTCGCTCATGCGCCGCGTGCGCCGGAAGCGCGCCGAAGCTGCGGGATCGCCGGGCCGGAGCTCGACGATCTGCGCGGCGAAGGCCGCCGCACGGGCGAATTCGCCTTCGTCGAGGGCCAGATCACTCTGCCCTCCGAGCCACTGGCCGACTCGCTCGACGCCGGCCTGCACCGCCGGATCGCCGGGCGACTGCTCCAGTGCCGCACGATAGAAATAGAGGGCGTTGTCGAAGCGAGGTTCGATGATGCGACCGGCGGCGAAGGCGACGTCCGCCTGGTCGAGGAGCGTCGCCACACCCCCACGGGAGCGCGCGAGCGCGGTCGTGGGCAGCACCTCGAGGGACAGGTCGCGCACCGCGAGCTCTTCCTCGCCCCCAGCGCGCTTCACCAGCACCCAGGCGACGAGCACGGTGAGCAGCACCAGGAGCGAGGCCGCGGAGAAGCTGAGGAACAGACGCTCTCCGGCGCCGCCACCCGGCGCCCCCTGCGCCACGTCATGGCCGGCGGCGGTGCTCATGCGTCGACCCCGGCGCGATCACGGCCGCTGCGCTGGCGAAGGGAGCGGAAGCCGGACAGCATGCGCGAGACGATGCTGCTCGCCGGCGTCGAACCCGCCCCGTCGGCGCGGTAGCGATCGACGATCTCCGGATGGCTGGCGAGCTCGCGGTAGCGCCGGAGCGCCGAAGCGAGCCAGATCCGGCTCTGCCCCACGGAGACGGGCTTGAGCAGGAAGCGGAAGACCTGGCCGTGGTTGATGAGATCGATCATCAGGTGGGCGTCCGAGCGGTCGCTCGCGACGATCGTGACGAGTTCCGGCGCCTCGCGCTTCAGCTCGGTCGTCAGCGCGGTGATCTGGTCCTCGTCCACGGCGAGGTCCGTGACGACCACGCCGACAGGTTGCTCTCCGAGCAGGCGCACGGCCTCCTCCAGGGTGCTCGCCGTGCACACGGTACCGGCGCCGGCCACCGCTTCGCGCACGGCCGCCGAGAGCGCCTGATCCTCGGACAGCACCAGCAGCGCCACGTCGTCGGGGACGGCCGCGCCATCTCCCGCCTCGCCGGCGGGCGCCGCGGCGCGGGACGCGGCGGGACGCGCGGTCGCCGCGCTGGCGCGCGCCGCATCGACCGCGAGAGAGACCGTCTCCTTCAGCTGCTCGCGCGCGCAGGGCTTCATGAGATAGCGGAAGACTTCCGACTCGTTGATCGCGTGTTCGATCGCCGCGAGGTCTGCGTAGCCGGTGAGGAGCACCCGCATGGTCTGCGGCGCGACCTGCCTCGCCTCCTTGAGCATCTCGACGCCCGTCATCTCGGGCATGCGCTGATCGGAGACGACCACGTCGATGGCATGCTCGCGCAGCACTTCGAGTGCCTCGGCGCCGGAATTGGCCACGTGCACCTCGTAGTCACGCCTGAACATGGCGCGCATGGCCGTGAGTACGCGCACCTCGTCATCGACGAACAGGATCCTGGCCTGGGCGCTCATCACGCGGCCTCCTCTGCGGGAAAGTCCTCGGCGCTGTCCCGGGGGGCGCGTTCGACCGGCAGCGTCACGGTCATGACGGTGCCGACGCCCACCTCCGAAGCGATGTCGAGCTCACCGCCGTGCTCGTCGATGATCTGCCGGACGATGGACATGCCGAGCCCCGTGCCCTCGCCGACCGGCTTCGTGGTGAAGAAGGGATCGGTGATCTTCGACAGATGCTCCGGGGGGATGCCGCAGCCCGTGTCGGAGATGACGACCTGCACGGCGTCGCCCAGATCGCGCGTCGCGAGTTCGAGGCGACCCTCGCCGTCCATGGCCTGCACGGCATTCGTCACCATGTTGATGAACACCTGATTCAGGCGCGAAGGGGCACAGAGAATGCGCGGCACGTCCCCGAAGTCCTTGACGACCTCGACGCCGTACTTCAGGAGATTGCGCGTGATCGTCAGTGTCTTCTCGAGGCCCTCGCGGACGTCGAAGCGATCCTCGTCGGCACGGTCGAGGCGCGAGAAGTCCTTGAGCGACTGGACGAGCTCCGAGATCTGCTCGAGCCCCTCCTGCGTATCGATCGTGAGCTGCGTGATCTCCTCGAGGGAGAGGTCGATCTCCTCCGGGTCGATGCCCTTCTTCATGGCCAGCAGGTGCTGCTGCAGCGTGGCCTTGTCGGTCCGGCCCTGCCTGAGCGCACTGGCGAGCTCCACCGCCGGCGAGAACCCCTCCGCGAGCGCGGTGATGTTGTCGGCGCAGGTATCGACGTTGCTGCGCACGTACATGAGCGGCGTGTTGATCTCGTGCATGACGCCGGCGACGAGCTGACCGAGGGACGACATCTTCTCCGCCTGCACGAGCTGGACCTGCGACTCCTTGAGTTCCTCGTTGGCCCGCACCAGGTCGCGGGTCCGTTCCTCGACGCGCACCTCGAGCTGCTCGTAGGAGCGGCCGAGTTCGGCATAGGAACCGCGCAGGCGCAGACCGAAGTAGACGAGCACGAGCAGCAGCGACGCCGTGTAGACGTTGAGCAGGACCCGGGCGTCGCCGATCGTCGAGGACCGTTGCAGCAGGCCGGCGGCGACCTGCTCGCGGAGCCCGGTCAGCAGTCCCGGGAGCGGGCTGTCGGCCAGCGCCTCCTCAGCGTCGCGCAGCGCTCCGCGAGAGGGCCTGAGATCACGCATGGCGGCGACGAGGCCGCGGAGGCGCGATGCCTCGTCCGGGTCCGCGAGCACCACGCTCTGCGCCATGGCGGAGACGATCTGATCCGCTTCCGCGGGCCGGACCGCGATGGTCCGGGAGAGGCGCTCGCGAAGCTGCTGAACGGCGCCGAAGATGCGATCCGCCTCGTCGTCGGCACCCCGGGAACGGAGGTCACCCACGAGCCCACGGCTCTCGCTCTCGACGAAGCGATCGAGCCGTTGCCAGCGAGCGTGCGCGCGCCGCACCGCGTCCGTGCGCGTCCTGAACACCGCTGCGGTCGCGTTCACCGCCGCGAAGTCCGACCGCAGCGCCTCAGCGGACGCGGCGTCTCCGGCGCCGATGTCGATGGCGTCGAACCACCGGGAGACCAGCTGCCTGGCCTGCGTGCCGGCGGCGGGATTCTCCGGGTAGAGCGTCGCGAAGGCCTCGTTGGCGAGGTCGAGGCGCTCGGCGAAGGCGCCGTCGAGCTCGGTGATGGCAGCCGCCAGGTCCGTCAGGCCGGCGCCGGCCAGAGACTCGGCGTTCAGGGACACGATGCGCGGTGCGAGTTCGTTCGCCTGGCGCAGGGCGAGATCGAGGCGTCGCGCGGCCGCGTCGCCGGGCTGCGTGGAGATCGCGAGCAGCATCGCCAGCGTCAGCAGCGAGCCCACGATCGGTAGCGCTGCGAGGAGTAGCTTGATCCGACTCATTCGGCTGCCCTCGTACCAGGGTGGTCGACCGCGGCCGCCGGGCCACTCCGTCGGTCGCCGCCTGTCTTCAGCACACTAGGACGGAATCGCCGGTTCTGCCTCTGAAAATCCGATTGAATCGCTCGAAAATCGACGAGCGGTTGCTCATCGGTCCGATTCGGCAGCGTCGGTCAACAGCGCGACAACCCCGGGTGAACGGGACGTTGCGGGAACGCGTCCACAGGTGGGGAGAGATGACGGCGTTCCGGCGTCAGCGCCTGAAACGGCAGCATGAGAGCGCCAGATCCAGAGTGCAGGGGTAGGACGCGGCCGCGCAGGACAGGGCCCGCCGGCGCCGGCTCAGTAGTGCGGTGGGGGCGGTTCGGGACCGCCATCCGGCAGATCGGGGCGCATCGATTCGAGCGATTCCTTGATGCGTCCGAGTTCGTCAGCCAGCGTGTCGAGCAGGTCGCGCTGCGAGACGACCAGCGCGTCGAGCTGCTGCACCTGCTCGTCGAGAAAGGCGAAGCGTGCCTCCAGCTCGGCGATGCGTTCCCCCTGGCCGTGCCGGTCCGCTCCGGCAGAAGTCGCCCCGCCGCTCACCAGCGCATCCGCATCTTCACGCCACGGTCGGAGAGGTAGCGCTTGAGGCCGGAGCAGGTGTAGTCACCGTAGTGGACCATGGAGGCCACCAGCGCCGCATCGGCGTGTCCTTCGGTCAGCACCTGCTCGAGGTGCTCCGGGCGGCCCGCTCCGCCGGAGGCGATCACGGGCACACGAACGGCGTCGGAGACGAGCCTGGTGAGGGTGAGCTCGTACCCCTCGCGCGTTCCGTCCGCGTCGATGGAGTTGACGACGAGTTCCCCCGCGCCGAGCTGGACCCCGCGTTCGGCCCAGGCGAGGGCGTCGATGCCCATGGGTCGGCGACCGCCGTCGATGACGATCTCGTAGCCGGAGGGCAGCTCGGGGGAGACCGGCGCACGGCGCACGTCCATGGAGAGCACGACGTTCTGATCGCCGATCGCCTCCGCACACTCGGCGATGAGTTCCGGACGCTTCACGGCGGCGGAGTTGACGTTGATCTTCTCGGCGCCGGCGAGTCGGAGATCGGTCGCGTCGGCCACGGAACGGACGCCGCCGCCCACGGACAGGGGAATGAACACCTCCGCCGCGACCCGCTCCACCACGTCGAGCATGATGCCGCGCTTCTCGCTCGACGCCGTGATGTCGTAGAAGACGAGTTCGTCGAGACCGTCCTCGTAGTATTCGCGCGCCTTCTCGACGGGATCGCCGATGTCCTTCGTGTCCACGAACTTCACGCTCTTCGCCAGCTTGCCGTCGCGGACGTCGAGACAGGCGATGAGGCGCCGGCTCAGCACGAGGATGCCTCGGCGGCCGCCGCCGGCGACCAGACGCCGTCCCAGGCGGCGAAGCGTTCGATGAGACCGAGACCGGCGCGACCGCTCTTCTCCGTGTGGAACTGCACGCCGACGTAGTTGTCGCGACCGAGCGCGCAGCAGAACTCGCCCTCGTAGACCGCGGTGGCGAGGGTCTCGTCCGCATCCGCGGGGACCGCGTGATAGCCGTGCACGAAGTAGAACTCGTCCTCCGGATCCACGCCCGCGAGCACCGGGTGGGGCTGCAGCACGCGGATCGAGTTCCAGCCCATGTGCGGGACCTTCAGACGCGGATCGTCGAGCGCGAAGCGCCGCACGACGCCGGGGATGAGCCCGAGGGTGGGGGTGTCACCCTCCTCCGAGCGGTCGAGCGAGATCTGCAGGCCGAGGCAGATACCGAGCATGGGCGTGCCCGCGTCGAGGGCCGCTCGCAGTGCCGCGTCGAGCCCCGTCCTGCGCAGCGTGGCCATGGCGGCGGCGGCCTGTCCCACCCCGGGAAAGATCACCCGCTGCGCGTGCGCCACCCGACCCGGATCGGCACTGATCTCCGCATCCAGACCGACTTCCGCACAGGCACGCAGGACGCTGCGCAGGTTGCCGGCGTCGTAGTCGACGATGACGGTGGCAGCCATCAAAAAGGAGACCTGTCGGGTGTGACAATCCGGGAGGACGCGGATACTATCCTGAGCCCTCCCCTGCAGTCATCACCGGATTCCCCGATGCCGGAGTACGCCAGCTCGGCCAGCGACCGTGCGGTCCTGCTCGTCAACCTGGGCTCCCCCGATTCGACGGCCGTGGCGGACGTTCGTCGCTATCTGGACCAGTTCCTCATGGACGGGCGCGTGGTCGACCTCCCCTGGCCCGTCCGGCGCCTGCTGGTCTGGCTGATCCTGCGCAGCCGGCCGAAGTCGAGCGCAGAGGCCTACGCCAGCATCTGGACGGACGAGGGCTCGCCGCTGAAGGTGCATGCGCGGGATCTCGCCGCACGCCTGGACGAACGGATCGCCCCGACGGTGCGCTGGGCCATGCGCTACGGCTCACCTTCCATAGAGGATGCGCTCGTCGAACTGGCCGCCGAGGGCGTGCGTCACGTCGAGTTCGTCGCCCTCTATCCGCACTGGGCGATGTCGACGTCGGAGACCTCGATCGTCGAGGCGGAGCGTGTGATCGACAAGCACGATCTGCCGCTCCTGCTCGAGCCCATGGCCCCGTTCTACGACGAACCCGGCTACATCCGGGTGCTCGCGGACCTCGCTCGCGAGCATCTGCACGAGGACGATCACCTGCTCTTCTCCTACCACGGGGTACCGGAGCGTCACATCCGCAAGACGGACCCGACCGGACATCACTGTCTGCAGGTGGAGAACTGCTGCCAGGTCGACGACCCGGCGGCCCATTCGCGCTGCTATCGGCACCAGGTCTTCGTGACCTCGGAACTCGTCGCGCAGGAACTCGGCCTGCCGCGGGACCGCTGGAGCGTGTCCTTCCAGTCCCGCCTCGGCCGCGCCAAGTGGATCGAGCCGTACACGGACGCCACCCTGGAAGCCATGCCCGCGCGCGGCATCCGTCGCCTCGCCGTGATGTGCCCGGCCTTCGTCGCCGACAACCTGGAGACGCTGGAGGAGATCGGCATCGAGGGTCGCGAGACCTTCATGGAGGCCGGCGGTGAGCGCTACACCCTCATCCCGTGCCTCAACGCGCGGCAGGACTGGGTCGAGTTCCTCGCCCGGCAGCTCGAGGAAGACGAGCCGGAGCCCCACGCCGAACCGATGACCGTGGACGCTGCCGCGAACGGCTGAGTCGCCGCAGCTCGTGCCGCCCCTCGATCCCATCGCCCGTCCGGGCGTGGGCGCCCTGCGCGGCCGCCGGAGCGGCGGCGTGCTCCGCTTCGACGGGGTGCCCTTCGCGCCGGCCCCGATCGGCGCTGCTCGCTTCCGGGCGCCGGGTGCGGCGCCGCACTGGCAGGGCCTCAGGTCGGCGCAGGCGCTGCGCGCAGGGCCCCTGCAGCGCCCGGGTCCGGCCCTGGGCACGCGCCCCGTCGGCGCCACCTCCGAGGACTGCCTGCATCTGAACGTGGTGACGCCGTCGACCGAGGGCGCACGCCCGGTGATGGTCTGGATCCACGGCGGCGGCTTCACCAACGGCTGGGCGGCCGACCCGATCCACGCCGGCGGACGTCTCGTCGCGCGCGGCGACGTCGTGCTCGTCACCCTCGACTACCGCCTCGGCGCCCTCGGCTGGCTGCACGATCCGGAGGTGCCCGAGCGCTGCAACGTCGGCCTCCGTGATCAGCTCGCCGCGCTCCACTGGGTGCAGGCGAACATCGACGCCTTCGGTGGCGATCCAGCGCGGGTGACGCTGTTCGGCGAGTCCGCGGGTGCGATGAGCATCCTCGCGCTGATGGGCACGCCCGCCGCGGACGATCTCTTCAGCGCCGCGATCCTGCAGTCCGGCGCCGTGGGCGGGCTGCAGGGCCCGGACCGGGCCGCGGAGGTGCATGCCCGCTTCGCGGCGGCGCTGGCCACGGACGACCCTCGCGCCTGGGCGACCCTGCCCGCAGCGACGCTGCTCGATGCGCAGGGGACGGTCGGCGAGGCGTTCCGACGCAGCACCGGACGCGGGGCCTGGCGCCCGCTGCTCGACGGCGACCTCGTCGCCACGGCAGCGCTCGAGGCCCAGGAGCGACCCGTGAACCTGCGGCGTCCGCTGCTGCTCGGCACCAATCGGGACGAGCAGCGCCTGTTCGTCAATCTCCGCGTGCGCCTCGACGCGGCCCAGGCACGCGCGCGACTGGCCGCCGCCCTCGAGCGCCGGGCGCCGGGCGCCGGCGCCGCGGCGGAGGAAGTCCTGGCGGCCTACGCGGCGCACGGTGCCGGGGCGACCCACGCCGAGCGGCTCTCCGCCGTGTTCACGGACCTCCACTACCGCCTGCAGGCGCTCGCCATCGCAGCACGCCGCGCCGAAGCCGGTGCAGAGACCTGGCTCTATCGCTTCGACCGTCCTTCGCCGGCGCTCCGCGGACGCCTCGGCGCCTGTCACGCGCTCGAGATCCCCTTCGTACTCGGCACGCTCGACGCGCCGGGCATGGAACGCTTCGCCGGCAGCGACGATGCGGCCCGGCGGCTCTCGGAGCGCATGATCGATCGCTGGTCGGCCTTCGCCCGCGACGGCCGACCCGGAGCGGACTGGGCCCCCTGGCTGCCGTCGGCGCGGCAGTGCTGGATCGCGGCCGACGCTCCGGGCTGTCGCGACGACGTCGACGACGCGCTGCTCGAACTCTGGCCCCGCCTGCTGCCCGATCTGGGCCTCTGAGCCCGGGAACCGTCGCCGACGGCAGCGGTCCATGGATGCGACAGACCCCACGGAGGACACCATGCACCCCCCAGCGCCCCGCACCCTGAAGCCGGCGACCACCCGTCGCAGGTTCCTCAACCTGTCGATCCTCGTCGCCTGCGCGCTCGCGCTCCCGGGCCACGCAGCCTTCAACGAGGGCCAGGCGCTGGACCTGTTCCGTCCGGACGCAGGCGGCGACGACGACCCCTTCGACCACGGTCCCTGGCAGGACTTCCTCGACCGCTACCTCGTGACCGATACGGCGAACGGCATCCACCTCGTGCGCTACGGCGCCGTGAGCGCCGAGGACCGACGCAGCCTCGATGCCTGGCTGGAGGCCCTGGCCGGCACGGATCCCCGCGGCGCCTCGCGCGACGCGCAGATGGCCTACTGGATCAATCTCTACAACGGCCTGACGGTGCAGCTGATCCTCGAACACCCGGAGGTCGAGAGCATCCGCGAGATCTCCTCGGGCCTCTTCAGCTTCGGCCCCTGGGATCTGGAGCTCACACGCGTGGCGGGGCAGGACCTCACGCTCAACGACATCGAGCACCGCATCCTGCGGCCCCTCTACCGGGACCCGCGCATCCACTTCGCGGTGAACTGCGCATCGCTCGGCTGCCCCGATCTGGCCGCGGAGGCCTACACGGCGACGAACCTGGAAGCACTGCTGGAGCGCGGTGCGCGGACCTACGTGAATCACCCGCGGGGGGTCACGCTCGAAGGCCGGCGCCTGACCCTGTCGTCGATCTTCGACTGGTACCGCGGCGACTTCCCGTCGGGCCGGGCGGCGCTGCTCGCATGGCTCGCGGACTACGCGGAGCCCGAGCTGGGCGCGGCACTGCGCGCCTTCGACGGCCGGCTACGCCACGCCTACGACTGGAACCTCAACGCCGCGCGCTGAGCCACTCACACCGCAGCGTCGATGCGGAAGCCGGCGCGCGGGAAGTGGACGCGTACCGACCCGGCACGCTCGTCCTCGCGCAGCACGGCGCAGGCGTGGGCCGTGCAGTACTCGAGGGTGCCGGCCACCGGGATCAGACCGTAGTCGACGGGCGTGACCGTCACCGCGTCGCCGAGGTCGATGCCGGCGGGGAAATGACCGGATGCGATCTCGAGCGGCGCGGGCTCCGCGTCACGCGCCATGGCAAGGGCGTCGGCGCTCGAACAGCCGGTCGCCTCGCCGTGGCCGAAGCCGGCGATGCGCCGCATCCACGCGCGCACGCCTGCGTAGGGCGTGAGCAGTGGCGCCACGACGGCGTTGTTGGCGATCAGCCAGAGGCAGTGGTAGACGGCGAAGTCCGCGAGCGTGGGCATGCCGGCGACGAGCCACTGGCTCGCCGCGAGCTGACTCTCGAGGTGGCCGAGCTCGTCGTGCAGATAGCTCTCGGCTACGTCCGGGGCGAGCGATGACACCCCCTGCGTACCTTCCACGAGCTGCGCCCGGTCAGCGGCGAACTTCGCCGCCATCTCCTCTCCGAGCGTACCGAGCATGGTGGCCACGGCCTTCGGCTGGAAGCAGATCGCGACCGCGACCTGGAACAGGTGCGTATCGGCGCGCTGCGCGAGCGTGCGCACCTCCCAGCCGTGCGGCTCCGGATGCAGGGGCCGTTCGGGATGCGCATCGTCCAGATACTCGGTCATGACGTGCGTGTCGCAGTAGACGTCGGCGCCAACCTGCAGTACGGGGATGCGGCGGTAGCCACCAGTGAGTTCGGGGACGAGGTCAGGTCGCGGCATGATCGGCGAGACGTCGACGCTGTACCAGGCGAGCTGCTTGTAGCCGAGGATGGCGCGGATCTTCTCCGCGAAGAGCGAGCCGGCGTAGTGGTGCAGGACGATCCCGGTCATGGGCGAAGTCTCCCCCTCAGCGCGCCTCGTCGAGCGTCTCGAGTTCCTTCGCGAGCGCCGCGTGGAAGTTGCGGACCAGCGGTCGCGAGAACATGGACTTGCGGGCCACGAAGCGTACCGGACGGTTCAGACCACGACGACCCATGTCGATGCAGCGCTCGTCAGGCACCCCGAGCGTCCGCGCCACGCCGCGCGGAACGAGACCGTGGCCGAAACCCGCGAGCGCCATCTGCGCCGCCATGAAGAAGGACTCGAGTGAGGTCTCGCGACGGATACGAAGGCGCCGCATGTCGTCCTCGATGGAAGCCCAGGCGCCGGAACGCGACTCGATGGTGATGACCGGCACTTCCTTCAGCGCGTCCGCGTCGAAGGGCTCCAGGTTCGAGGGCACGATCACCATCGGCTCGAGACGCAGCACCTCGGAGACCAGGTCCGTATCCGCCTCGGCGGAGCCCGTGCACAGCCCGACCATGTATTCACCGGAACGGATCCGGTCGAGCACGACGGGCGAGCGCTGCGCGTGGAACTCGTACTCGAGTTCCGGAAGCGCCCGGCGAACGCGCGCGAAGAGCGTCGGCCCCCAGGAGGCGAGAATGGCCTCGGAGACACCGAGGATGATCTTGCCGCGCGCGAGCGTCGGTTCCTCGAGGAACATGCTGCGCAGCTCCGCGACCAGCGGCGCGGCCTTTTCCACGAGGCGCGTGCCCTCCGCCGTCAGGACGACCCGGCGCCCGCGCCGTTCGACGAGCTGACGGTCGTAGTGGCGCTCCAGCGCAGCGATGCGCTTGCTGACCGCCGACTGGGAGATCTTCAGCACCGTCGCGGTCTCGAGCATGGTGCCCGTCTTCGAGAGCGTGATGAGCGTCTCCAGATTCTCGACCACCGCGGCACACTCTGACTTTCCGAAAGGGACTGGATCCTATTCCTTTCAGTCGCTTTCTTCACTTCAGATCGAAGCGCAGACTCGCCGCGCGAGGAGGCGTCCGCAATGCTCCCCACAGCGATCCTGATCACCGTGCTGGCGACGAGCGTCCTCTCGGGCGTCCTCGGCATGGCAGGCGGCATGATCCTGATGGCGGTCCTCACCCTGCTGCTGCCCGTGCCCGTGGCGATGATGCTGCACGGCGTCACGCAGGCCGGCGCCAACGGCTCGCGCGCCTTCTTCCTGCGAGCCCACGTCAGGTGGTCCGTGTTGCCGCCCTATCTGCTCGGTGTGGGCGCCTGCATCACCTTCTTCGCGGTCTTCACCCTGATCCCGGACCGCAGCGTCGTGCTGATGCTCGTGGGCCTGTTTCCCTGGATCGGCCGCGTCCTGCCCGCCATCGAGCGCCTGGACGTGGAGCGCCGCGGACCGGCGTTCGCCTGCGGCGCCATCGTCACCGCCGCGCAGCTGCTCGCGGGCGCCTCCGGCCCGCTGCTCGACATCTTCTTCCTGCGCTCGAGGCTGAGCCGGCACGAGATCGTCGCCACCAAGGCCATCACGCAGACACTCGGGCATCTGACCAAGCTGGGCTACTACGGAACGCTCGCGTTCCTCCCGGGCGACGGCCTCGTCCTCGACGGGGACGCGCCCGCCTGGCTCTTCGTCGCGGTCGTGCCCGTGGCCCTCCTCGGCACGCGCATCGGCACCCGCCTGCTCGATCGCATCGAGGACGCGCAGTTCCGGTACATCAGCGAGCGCATCATCCTCGCCATCGGCGCCGCGTGTACCATCACGGGGGTCACGGAACTGGTGATGCGCTGACGACCCGGGGAGGGGAAGGAGCATGAGCGATACGCGCATGACGCAGGCCGAGCGCGAGGATTTCCTCGCCGGCCTCCACGTCGGTGTCCTGTCGATCCCGCGAGCCGATCGCGCACCGCTCGCCGCGCCGATCTGGTACGGCTACGAACCCGGCGGCGAGATCGTGGTCCTCACGGGGCCGGACTCGCTGAAGGGGCGCCTGCTGGAAGTAGGCGCGAAGGTGTCCATGGTGGCCCAGCGCGAAGCCCCTCCCTACGCCTACGTCAGCGTGGAGGGCACGGTGACCGCGGCGGAGAGCGGCGCGCACGCGGAAGCGCTGCGCGCTCTCGCCCATCGCTACCTCGGCCCGGAGCTGGGCGATCAGTACGCCAGCGCCACGGGCGGCCGTCCGGAACTGCGCGTGAGCATCCGCCCCGAGCGCTGGCTCACCGTGGACTACGCGAAGGCTTCGCCGCTCTGATTCGACACGGGACACTGGCAACATGCTGAATCGCCTCGACGACTATCCCATCCACCAGACGCCGCTGCCGGTGGCCTATCCGGCGACCAGCGATCGCAACGTCTACGACCGCACCTGGTTCAATGGCTACGTCGCCGACGGTCGCTGGTACTTCGGCATCGGCATGGCGATCTATCCGCACCGCGGCATCCTCGACTGCGCCTTCTCCGTCGTCGAGCAGGGCGGCCGCCAGCACTGCTTCTACGGCTCGCGCCGCGCGCCGGCGGAACGCACGGAGATGGTCGTCGGCCCCTTCCGCATGGAGGTGATCGAACCGCTACGCAGGACCCGAGTGATCCTCGAGGACAACGACTCGGGTGTCGCCTGCGATCTGACCTTCTCCGCGCGCACGGCAGGCATCCAGGAGGCGCGGCAGACGCTCTGGACCGGCACCCGCGCGACCATGGACGCGACCCGCTTCGATCAGTTCGGCGTCTGGGAAGGCACGGTGCGCCATCCCGACGGCGAGATCCGCGTCGAACCGGCGAGCTGCCACGGCACCAAGGACCGCTCCTGGGGGGTGCGCGGCATAGGCGAGCGCGAAGCCGGCGGCGCCCCGCACACGCCGCGGGGCATCGCCTTCATGTGGGCGCCGCTGTTCTGGGAGGACCACGTCAGCCACGCGATCTTCTTCGACGGCCCCGACGGCGAAGCGTTGGTGCGCGAGGGCCTGACGGCGCCACTCTACGACTCCGAGGACGCCATTCCGGACCAGGGCGAGGCGCGGGACACCCGCATGGCCACGGCCCGGCACCGTATCGCCTATCACCGCGGCACGCGCCTCGCATCGCACGTCGAGCTCGACCTAGTCCCGCTCGAGGGCGAACTCCGCACGATCACGCTCGAACCGACGCTGAAGTTCCAGATGAAGGGACTCGGCTACATGCATCCGGAGTGGGGCCAGGGCATGTGGAAGGGCGAACTGGCGATGGGAGGCGAGTCCTTCTGGCCGGACCAGCTCGACCCGCTCGCGCCCGAGAACCTGCACACGCAGCAGATCGTGCGTGCCAGCGACGGCGAGCGCGAGGGCGTGGGCGTCTTCGAGCAGATCGTCGTCGGCCCGTACGCCCCCGCCGGCTTCACGGACTTCCTCGACGGGGCCAGCTGACACCGAATCTGAACGAAGGGGCCAGGGCCCCTGTTCAGGTTCGAAGGGGGGGCTGGTCACATCCGCCCGTCGCGTGGCGCATTCACCCTCCGCTCCCGAGGGCCGGATGCGAGATACCTGAATCGCGAACGGATCAGCGCGAACCACCCGGCAGCGAACCTGAACAGAGGCCCTGGCCCCTTCGTTCAGGTTCGATGAGACGTCAGGCGACGGACTCCAGCGCCGGACGGGGACGGATCACGAACAGCAGATCACCGGCGTTGACCTGTTGACCGTTGGGGATGTTGATGCGCGTGACCTCGTAGCGCTGATCGTCCGGATAGACGGCGTCACCGGCGCCGTTGAAGGACGCGAGCGTGAGCGGGGTGAAGAGTTTCATGGCCTCGATCTGGCAGAGCGTCTGCCTGGTGTCGACCACGTCGCCCGCGGAGACGTATTCGGGCTCGGACGGCGAGGGCGTGAGATAGAAGATGCCGGTCGCCGGCGACAGCACCTTGAGTTCCTCGCTCCCCTCGATCCTCAGCGCATCCGCATCCACCGCGCTGTCGCCCTTGCCTGACGCCTCGGCGATCTCGGCCATCATGGCCTCGCCGTCCACGCGCTCGAGGAAGTGCTCCATGTAGCTCGTGTCGTACTTGCCGGACCGGAACACCTCGTCCGCGAGGATGCGCTTCAGGAGCGGGATATTGGTGCAGATACCCTCGATCCTCATGGCCTCGAGATAGGCGATGAGCTTGTCGGCCGCATCGTCACGATCCGTGCCGACGGAGATCACCTGCGCGATCATCGAATCGTAGAAGGGCGAGATCGTCTTGCCTTCGCCGTAGGCGGCGATGACGTCGATGCCTTCCATCTCGGGCGCGTCCCAGCGCGTGATGAGGCCGGGATCCGGACGGAAGGTCAGCTTGCCGCCCGCCATGACCGTGTTCTCGGCCGTCAGTCGCACCTCGATGGAGTAGCCCTCGTCCTTCACCTCCAGGTCCGCGATGGACTCGCCCGAGGCGATGCGGAACTGCTGCGCGACGATGTCCACACCCGAGGTGTACTCGGTGACCGGGTGCTCGACCTGCAGACGGGTGTTCATCTCCATGAAGTACACCGCCTCGTTCGCGAGGTCGTAGATGTACTCGACGGTGCCCGCACCGACGTAGCCGACCTCGTTCGCGATCGCCGCCGTGCACTCGCGGACCTGCTGATCGAGGTGGGGGGGCAGCTCCGTCGAACCCGACTCCTCCACGACCTTCTGCTTGTTGCGCTGTACGGAGCAGTCGCGGATGCCGAGCACGAAGGTGTTGCCGTGCGTGTCGCGCAGCAGCTGCGCCTCGATGTGACGCAGGGAGGTCACGAACTTCTCGAGATAGACGTCGCCGTTGCCGAAGGCGGCACGCGCCTCGGCCCGCACCTGGCGGAAGAGGTCGACGAACTCCTCGGGCCGCTCGACGACCTGGATACCCTTGCCGCCACCGCCGTGCACGGCCTTGATCAGCACCGGGTAGCCGATCTGCTCCGCGACCTCGACGGCGTTCTCCGCGTTCGTGAGGATGCCGTAGCTGCCGGGAACCACCGGTACGCCGAGCCGCCGCGAGGTGCTGATGGCGTTCGACTTGTTGCCCATGGTCTCCATCGCGTCGACGGGCGGCCCGATGAAGTTGATGCCGTGCGAGCGGCAGAGTTCGGCGAACTGCGCCGACTCGGAGAGGAAGCCGATGCCCGGATGGAGCGAATCGACGCCCTCCAGTTCCGCCACGCGAACGACGGAGAGGCCGTTCAGGTAACTCTCGTCGGAGGTGTTGCCACCGATGCAGACCAGTCGGTCACGCGGCCCGAGCATGTCCGCCGCGACCGATTCCATGTCCGGATCCGACTGCACGAGCACGATGTCGATCCCCTGACGCTGGGCGATGCGCACGAGCTTGGTCGCCGTGCAGCCCCGGGCATGGATCAGCGTGCGTTTCACGGGGCGCACGAGCGCCGCCTCACCGTGCTCCGTCGCGGACGCGGGCACCTCCGGCGCGCGGCTCGCGATCACGCCGCCCATGATGCGCTCGACGACCTCCCCGACGGTCTCCGTCGGCACCGGGATGTCGGGATCGATCGCGCGGAGCGCATCGTCGAGCCCGGCCTGGAAGGGGTGCTTCACGAGCCCCTGCATGGAGCCGGGCGTCTGCGAGAGGTAGTTCGACAGCGTGGACTGACAGGGCAGATTCGAGGGCGTGACGATCTGACCCGCGAAGGGCATGTTTGTGCCGGACAGGTAGTAGGTCTGCACCAGCGGATGCGTGACGAAGCTCGCCTGCGCCCCGCCCGTGCAGTCACCGAAGCCGAACACGATGACCGGCAGGTCGAGGTCACGGACGAAGCGCGTGAGGCGGTCGTTCACGGCGGCCATGGAGAAGAGCGCGCCAGCGCCCTCCTTCGTCTGCATGCCGCCGGAGGAGATGAAGCAGATCACCGGCAGGCGCTGCTTGCCGCAGGCCACGAGCAGATTGCAGAACTTCTCCGCACTCGCCATGTCGAAGGCGCCGGCCTGGAAGCCGACGTTGGAGATCAGGGTGCCGCAGCGGAAGCTGCCGCCGGCGGCCTTGAACTCGCCGATGCCCGCGACGATGCCGCAGGGCGTCTCGCCCTTCTCGATCGCCTGCTGGATCGACACCCGGAAGCCGGGAAACTGCACCGGATCCGAGGACAGCAGGTCGCCGTCCAGCTCCTCGAAGTTCGCGAAGTACTCGTCGACGAAGGCCTGCACGGTGGTGTTGCGCTTGGCCTTCTCCGCGGCGAGCACGTTCTGGATCTGCAGGTCGTGGTAGGCGATGGTCAGCCTGTTCCAGAAATCCTTGCGGCGGCCGATGTTGCGCGGATTGATGCGACCGTCGTAGCGCTTGCTGGCGCGCAGGGACGCCGAATAGGACGGCACCAGGCGCTCGAAGAGCACCGTGACCACCACCAGCAGCGTGTCCGAGAGATGCGGGAAGCCACCCTTCTTCCACTCCTCGACGGCCTTCAGGAAGGCGTCGGGGCTGCCATGCAGGCGCAACTGCTCGAGCCAGTCGAAGAGCCGCTCGCGCAACGCACCGGTGGCGACGTCGTCCTCGGTGAGACCGAGATCACCCTGCGGCAGCGTCCGCGCCGCACGCTCGAGGGCCGCATCGAGCAACCTGCCCATGGCCTGCTCGGAGAGGGCGCGATTCTCGTTCGCCTCTGCGGCGATCGTGTCCAGCGTCTGGAGGATCTGGTCGTAGAGGCCGTCGAAGACGAGCACGTCCACGCACTCGCGCTGGAACTCCTCGCGCAGCTCGTCCATCAGCAGGACGTCGACCACGGTCATCTCGGAGAGCGGCCTGGGTTCACCGTTGCCGCCCGTCGCCGCGAAGTACTGGGGAAACTCCGCCGCGAGCAGCGCGCGACCGACACGGACGGTCTCGGGGGCGCCGACCGGCGAGCCGGCCGAAGCCAGCGCGCGGAGATCGTCCGGCAGCGTGGCCGCATCGACGCGGCCGTCCGAGAGCAGATTGCGCGAGGTCAGGATCAGGTTCAGCTCCGTCGCGAGCGCGAAGCGGAGGAACCCGTCGGACTTGTCCGCGATGCCCTTCTTCGAGAGGAGCTTGCGGCCCTCGTGGGAGATGGACTCGCGCAGGCAGCTGGCGAGCGCGCCCTGATCGTCCTTCAGGCGCAGCGCCAGGCCACGCGGATCCTGGATGTCCTGGACACGGAGCAGCTGACGCGTCGCCTCGGGCGACCGCAGATGATCCACCAGCGCCACGAAGTTCGCCGCCGCGACCGTCTTCCAGCGGTTGTAGAGATAGGTGCAGACCGTGAGGACGAGCTGAGCACGCGCCTCGTCGTAGTTCTTCTTCGGTTCACCGAAGATGAGCTGGGCGATGCGCCCGCGCTCGTCGTGCACGGCCTGCTTCTTCTCCGAATAGTTCTTCCAGGCCTTCGCCAGCGAGTCGTCGTAGATGAGCTTGTCCGGATCCTGGAGCCAGGACAGGAAGGCGCGCCGCTGCTCGCGCTGCTGACGGTCGGAGAGCTCACCGCGGGGGATCTCCGCATCGGCGAGGCGACCGTACTGCTTCGTGGTGGTCGCGTGAATGCGCTTGCGGACGCCGAGGTAGCGCAGATAGCGGTAGGCCACGCCGAAGACGTTCGTGTACTCGGTGATCGTGCGCTGCATGGAGAGCGAGGAACTCGCCTCCGGCGGCACCAGCTTGCGCTCGGGATCGAGGTAGCGCTCCACCGCACGCCGGTAGTGATCGACGATGTAGGGATTCGCCGCGACGAAGGTACCGATGGAGCGTTCGACGGACTGGATGCCCGTGACGATGGCCGCGCGCAGGTTGCCCAGCTTCTCGTCCTCGCCGGGAACGTAGTCGATGATCCCGTCGATGTTGCCCTGCTCGTAGAGCTCGTAGGACGAGACACCGACGAGCTTCGCGCACTCCTGCCAGGAGAGGTTGTACTTGCGCGCGATGTTCGCGAGGCCGCGCGGGTTGATCGTGTTGAACACGCCATCGCGCGTCGAGAGGATGAGGTTCGAGGCCGCCAGCGGGATGGCGCCCCCTGAATAGCCGTTGCCCAGGATGATCCCGATCGTGGGAATGTCGCAGTTGCACATTTCCGCGATGAGCAGCGAGATCGCGTGCGCCTGGTTGTTGGCGTTCGCCTCCGCGCCGGAATCGGCCCCGAGCGTGTCCATGAAGGAAACGAGCGGATACTGGCGCCGCGACCAGTCCTCGAGGCGCCGGGCCGCTGCGCGGTGATGCTGGGGCATCCACTGCCCGCTCGCGGCACCGCGTTCCTGGGCGATGAAGCCGACCATGCGCTTGTCGACGCTGCCATCCGGGCCGGGGAAGTCCATCTCGACGAGGGCGCTGTAGAAGGGTCCGTCCTCCTCGACGGACACCGGTGCGCGACCGAGCTGCTCGATGATCGCCCTGGCGCCCATGCGCCCGGGTGCCTCGGCGGGCGCGACGCAGCGCTCGATGTAGCTGTCGATCTCGAGATCACGAAGGGTCTTCAGCTCCTTCTCGATGGCGCCCCGGCCGAGCAGACCCTCGACGTGGTCCTCGATGGCGTCGGTCTCGCGCTCGGCGAACAGGGAGAAGTCCTTCGCGAGGTTCTCGGCGATGAAGAAAAGCTGATCGCCCTGGTCGTGCGTCTTCGTCATGAGAGGTCCCGTCGGTGGCACGTACGACGCAGGAAGCCATCCGACTTCGGTGCGCGCCCGTGCTGCGATGTCGGAGGTAAGCCGTTGACTTAACGGAATCTACCGAAGGGTCACGGGCGCATCAATTGGGTGCGCGCGTCGGAGCGCCGCGGTCCGGGCGCGCCCGGTCGCGACGAGGTGCCCCGCGGCCGGGCGAGGACGGATCGCGCGGACGCCGGCACCCGCGGTGGACACCTTCGCTGCGGGCTCGGGACAATGCCGCGGCGCCGGGTCCCGCCGCCTTGCGGACACACACGCGGCGCACCGCCACCACGACGTCGCACGCCGACCGAACCGGACGATCTCCATGGAAGACAGTCGCTTCAGACCACTCGCCATCGCCGTCCTGACGGTCTCGGACACGCGCACGCGCGCGGACGACCGGTCGGGCGACCTGCTCGTCGAGCGCCTCGAGGGCGCCGGGCATCGCCTTGCCGACCGCGCGATCGAACCGGACGACCGCTATCGCCTGCGCGCCCGCGTCTCGACCTGGATCGCCGACCCCGGCGTGGAAGCGATCCTCACGACCGGCGGTACGGGCTTCACGGGGCGCGACAGTACGCCGGAGGCACTCGTTCCGTTGTTCGACAAGACCATCGACGGTTTCGGCGAGCTGTTCCGGCAGCTCAGCTACGAGGAGATCGGCACCTCGACGATCCAGTCCCGGGCCGTGGCCGGCCTCGCCAACGGCACCCTGATCTTCTCCATGCCTGGCTCCAGCGGGGCCTGCCGGACGGCCTGGGACCGGATCCTCGTCAGCCAGCTCGACGCGCGGCACCGACCCTGCAACTTCGTGGAGCTGATCGACCGCTTCCTGGAGGTGTGAGGCGCGAAGCCGAGCGCGAGGCCGACGGACGAAGCCGTGATCTCGCGGCATCGCCGTGCGCACACCCGCACCGGGTCCGCGGGCCTGCTCGCTGCCGAGCGCATACCACGCGGGCGGCGGGGCAGGTCTGCTCGGCGCTCTCGAGCGAGCCCGGCGGGGGTCCCATCGGTCCGGAGCGACGCACCCACCGCCCCTGGAGCGGAGGGCCGATGCGCCCCCCCGCCGAGGCGGATGCGATGCGCTCCCGAAGCTATCGCGACGAGTCGTGACCGGACTTCAGCCGTAGATCATACGGGTCAGGAACTCGGCCACGCAGCCGGGCTTCTCCTCGCCCTCGATCTCGATGGTGATCTTGTTCTTCATCTGGATCGTGTTCGGGTTCACGAGCGTCGCTTCCATGAGTTCGCGATGCGCACGCACCTTGGAATTCACCTTCACCGGGTTGGGGAAGCGCACCTTGTCGAGGCCGTAGTTCACGCCCATGACCATGCCTTCGAAGACGGCGGCGTTCTGGGGCGGAATGCTCGACGTCAGGTGCGGCAGCAGCGAGAGCGTCAGGAAGCCGTGCGCGATCGTGACCTTGTAGGGTGAGAGCTGCGCGGACTTCTCCGGGTCGATGTGGATGAACTGGTGATCCAGCGTCGCGTCGGCGAACAGGTTGATGCGGTCCTGGTCCACCTCCAGCCACTCGCTCGCACCGTCCGGGGTGCCCACCTGTCCCTGCAGGATCTCGATCGCCTTCTCGGCTGCGGTCGCCATCTTCCTCTCCTCTGCGTGCTGCTGCGAAGCGCCCGGTCCAGCCGACCGGGGCGCGGCGAGTGTACTGCACCCTCGGAACGCGGAAACCTGAACATCGGCCCTGGGTCGGCTGTTCAGGTTCGGGGAGGCGGGTCTGCTAGCATCCGCGGCCGGCTGCGGCGGCAGATGAACTCGAGGGAGACAGCATGAGCGTGACGGACGTGGTGATCGTGGGGGCCGCACGGACCCCGATGGGCAGCTTCCAGGGCGCCCTCACGCCGCTGACGGGCGTGGAACTCGGCGCGGCCGCGATCGCGGCGGCCATCGAGCGCGCCGGCGTCGGCGCGGAGAAGGTCGACGAGGTACTGATGGGCTGCGTGCTGCCCGCCGCGCTGCGTCAGGCACCGGCGCGGCAGGCGCTGCGCAAGGCGGGGCTGCCGGACGCCACCGGCGCCGTGACCGTCAACAAGGTCTGCGGTTCGGGCATGAAGGCCGCGATGCTGGCCACGGACGCGATCCGCGCCGGCACGAACGAATTCGTCGTGGCCGGCGGCATGGAGAGCATGAGCAACGCGCCGTACCTGCTCACGAAGGCCCGCGGTGGCCAGCGCATGGGGCATGGCGAGATGCTCGACTCCATGTTCACGGACGGCCTCGAGGATGCGGACACGGGGCGCGCCATGGGCACCTTCGCGCAGGACACGGCCGACGCGCACCAGATCACCCGCGAGGAGATGGACGCCTTCGCCACCACCTCACTCGAGCGCGCCCGCAGCGCCCAGGACGCAGGGCGCTTCGACGCCGAGATCGTTCCCGTCACCGTGCGTACGCGCAAGGGCGAGACGGAAATCCGGGCCGACGAGCAGCCACGGAGCGCGGACCCGGCGAAGATCCCGACGCTGCGCCCGGCCTTCAAGGCCGACGGCACGGTCACGGCCGCCAACTCGAGTTCCATCTCCGACGGCGCCGCGGCGCTCGTGCTCACGAGCGCCGAAGCCGCCGCCCGCGAGGGCCTGACGCCACGGGCCCGCATCGTCGTGCACGCGACGCACTCGCAGGCGCCAGAGGAGTTCACGCTCGCGCCGATCGGCGCCATCGGCAAGCTGCTCGCGAAGACCGGCTGGTCGAAGGACGACGTCGACCTGTTCGAGATCAACGAGGCGTTCGCCATGGTGACCATGCTCGCGACGCGCGAGCTTGGCCTCGATCCGGAGCGCGTCAACGTCAACGGCGGCGCCTGCGCCCTAGGCCACCCGATCGGTGCGTCCGGCGCCCGCATCGTCGTCACGCTGCTGCACGCCCTCGAGGCCGCGGGCAAGCGCCGCGGCATCGCCGCACTCTGCATCGGCGGCGGCGAAGCCACCGCGATCGCCATCGAGCGCGTCGACTGACGAGCGGCCCCGGGCGCAGTCGACGACCGCCGAGGCGCGACGCCGTATGGCGCGCGCCACCGCGGCACGATTACACTCGGACGTTCGCATTCCATGCTCAGTCCCCTGGAGAGAAGGCCTTGCGGCTACCCGTGATCGTCGGTCTCGGCGGCGCCAATCCCGCCGGTCGCCTGTCGGCGCATCACGCCTACCGGCGCCTCGTCATCGACCGCCTCTCCGAGGCGGACGCGGCGCCGACCTGGCGCGCTCTGGCCGCCATGATGCGGCTGACGGAGAGTGGCGCCGATCCGGACGCCGCGGGCCGTGAGCGCATCCTCGAAGGAACGCTGATCCGTCGCCTGGAAAAGAACCTGTTCGATGCCGAGGCCATCCCCTGCAATCGCAGTCTGCAGATGGAGAGCCTGGACGGCGCGCCGATCGTGTTCCGCGCCCGCCGCAAGAGCCTGCCGGAGGAATTGCCGCCGGACTGGAAGGTCTCCGAACTCCCCGACGACCCGGGGCACGTGCGGGTCGAGGCACCGGCCGCGGTCGATCTCTTCCTGCCGACCACGCGCGTCTCGCGAGTCCAGTCCGCGGGCCAGCTGCCCACGGGCTTCGAACCGGAGCGCCTGTACCAGTCGCGCAGCCATCCGCGCGGCCTCGCCCTGTCGGTCTATGGCGCATCGGACGCCCTGCGCGCCACGGGCATCCCCTGGGACGTGCTGCGCGGCTCGGTCGCGCCGGACGAGATCGCGGTCTATGCCGGCAGCGGCATGAGCCAGCTCGACCCGAACGGCTATGGCGGCATGATGACCGCACAGCTCGTGGGCAAGCGCGCGACCGCGAAGCAGCTGCCGCTCGGTCTGCCGCAGATGCCGGCGGATTTCGTCAACGCCTACGTGCTGGGCAGCGTCGGCTCCACGGGCACCAACATCGGCGCCTGCGCGACCTATCTCTACAACCTCCGCCAGGGCGTGGAGGACATCCGCTCCGGCCGCCGCCGCATCGTCTTCGTCGGCAACGCCGAGGCGCCGATCACGCCGGAGATCATCGAGGGCTATCGCACCATGGGCGCGCTCGCGGAGGACGAGGCGCTCATGGCCCTCGACGGCCGCAACGACGGCGCCGACCATCGCCGCGCCTGCCGCCCCTTCTCCGACAACTGCGGCTTCACGCTCGCCGAATCGACGGTCTGGGCCGTGCTCATGGACGACGCGCTGGCGGTCGAGCTCGGGGCGGACATCCTCGGCGCGGTCCCAGACGTGTTCATCAACGCCGACGGCTACAAGAAGTCGATCCCCGGGCCCGGCATCGGCAACTACGTCACCGTCGGCAAGGCGCTCGCATGCGCACGCGCCATCCTCGGCGAGGAAGCGGTGCAGCGTCGCAGCTACATGCACGCGCACGGTACGGGCACGCCGCAGAACCGCGTCACCGAGTCGCACATCATGAGCGAGATGGCGAAGGTGTTCGGCATCGAGCGCTGGCTGATCGGTGCCGTGAAGGCCTATCTGGGGCACTCCCTCGCGCCGGCTGCCGGTGATCAACTCGCCGCCGCCCTCGGCGCTTTCGCCTACGGCCTGATCCCGGGCATCACCAGCATCGACCACATCGCCGAAGACGTGCATACGGACCGTCTCGCCTTCCCCCTCGAGCACGAGGAGGTGGGCACGGACGGTATGGACGTGACGTTCCTGAACTCCAAGGGTTTCGGCGGCAACAACGGCACCGGCGTGGTGCTGGCACCGCAGGTGGTCAGGCGCATGCTCGGCAAGCGCCACGGCGCCGACGCCATGCGCGCCTGGGCCGAGCGCAACGAAGGGGTGCGCGAGGAAATCGCCGCCTACGACGTCCGCATGACCGCCGGCCGGGAAGCACCGATCTACCGCTTCGGCGAAGGCGTGCTGGACGGCCCGGACCTGAACATCGAAAGCGACGGCATCGCCATCCCGGGCTTCGAGCAGCGCGTGAACCTCGACCTGCCGAATCCCTGGCAGGACATGTGCGACTGAGTTCGCCCGGGACCCGCCGCGTGGGCCCCGGACTCAGTGCACGGTCCGATCGCCCCCACCGAGCCGCGTCAGGCGGCTGATCTCCCGACCCACGCGCGCACGCAGCGTCGCGTCGTCCACGGCCGCCTCGAGCTGCTGCAGCTCGAGCAGCGCGAGGTCGGGCTGACCGATGCGCTCGAACAGTGCGGCGCGCTCACCATGCTCGAACACCAGCCCCGGCTCCGCGAGCAGGATCAGCTCGGAGAAACGCAGGGCGTCGAACCAGCGTTCCTGCGCGACGGCGAGCTGCTTGAGGTTGTTGAGCATGCGGACCAGCACCACGAGTGGCGACGCCGCGGCGAAGTGTTCCTCGCGCAGCTCGGCGTCCGGCCCCCGGGTGCTGCGCAGCAGGTGCAGACACGCCGCGTCGTCGAGCACGGTCCCCGCGAAGGGATCGACGAGCAGGGTCTCCTCGTCGCCGAAGGCCCGCACCAGGAAATGCCCGGGGAAGTTCACGCCCTCACAGTCCAGACCGACGCGCGCCGCGACCTCGACGTACACCACGGCCAGGCTGATCGGGATACCGCGTCGGGTCGTGAGCACGCGATCGATGAGGCTGTTGTCCGGCTCGTAGTAGTGCTCTGCATCACCTCCGAAGCCGCAGCCGTCACGCAGGAAGCCGCAGAGCCCCTCGAGGCGGACGCGCAGGGGCGCGAAGGAAGGAACCGCCGCCATGGCGCCCGCTGCCAGCCCCTCGAGGCCCGCCT
>JAZBPO010000037.1:0-2579 GCA_036351675.1 Pseudomonadales bacterium | reverse complement strand
GGGCGCCACGAGGCTGATCCCGGGGATCTCGTTGACCATTTCCACGGTCACGTCGCGGCGCCGGCGCATCTTCTCGTTCGCCTCGGCGATGTGGGGATTCGGCCCGAGCAGCGCGGGCGCGATCGCGTGCTGCACGGGATGACTGGCGCACAGGCGTGCCCGGGCGAGCCTGCCCATGGCCTCCATCAACGGTGCGAGGGTGTCCTCCGGGCCGCTCAGGATGCTCCAGCCGATGCGCAGACCCGGCCCGAGCCAGACCTTGGAGAGGCCGCCGAAGGTCGCGATCGGAATGTCGTCGCGGATCGACGCCGTCGCGGTGAACTCCTGCGCGGGATCGAGGATCATCTGGTCGTAGATCTCGTCCGAGAGCACGACGAGCTGGTGCTTTGCCGAGATCTCGAGCACCTTCTCGAGGGTCTCGTGGCCGGTGATGGAGCCCGTCGGATTGTTGGGGTTGATCAGCACGATCGCCCGGCAGCCCTCGTCGACGAGCTTCCCGATCTCGTCGGGATTCGGGAGCCAGCCGGCGTCCTCGTCGAGGTAGTAGGGAATCGCGCGTGCGCCGAGCTTGGCGAGGATCGCTTCGTAGAGCGGGTAGCCGGGGCTCGGCAGGAGCACGCCCTCTCCTGGCTCGAGGAGCGCGCCCAGGAGCGTCTCGATCGGCTCCGACGCGCCATGCCCGATCAGGATGTCGCGCACGCCGCGGATACCCTTGCGCACCTCCGCGTCACGGCGAATCGCGTCGATGGCTTCGGGAATGCCCTCGGAGGGACTGTAGGAGGTCTTGTTGTCCCGCAACGCTTTCGCGATCGCGTCCACGACGACGTCTGGAGTCTTGAAGTCGAACTGGCAGGGGTCGCCGATGTTGAGATAGATCAGGTCCTTGCCGCGTCGAGCGGCCTCGCGCGCCGTGAGGACGACGTCGCGAACGGCGTAGTGGACGCCTTCGACGCGTCGGGCAGTGCGGATGGGGGCATAGGTGCTGGCCATGATCGACGACTCCGGGGTCCCGCGCACATTCATACGGGAACGAAAAGCGGGGGCGCCGCAACGACGCCCCCGCGCTCAGGGATCAGTCTTCGTCCTTCGCAAGGAAGGGGTAGGAGAAGTGACGCGGCGGCACGAAGGTCTCCTTGATCGTGCGCGGCGTGACCCAACGGAGCAGGTTCAGCGCGGAGCCCGCCTTGTCGTTGGTGCCAGAGGCGCGGCTCCCGCCGAAGGGCTGCTGACCCACGACGGCGCCGGTCGGCTTGTCGTTGATGTAGAAGTTGCCCGCGGTGTGGCGGAGCTTGTTGGCGATCGCCAGAACGGCTGACCGGTCGCGCGCGAAGACGGCGCCGGTCAGTCCGTACTCGCTGCCCTCGTCGCAGAGATCGAGGGCTTCGTCCAGCTTGCTGTCTGCGTAGACATAAACGGCAAGCACCGGCCCGAAAAGTTCCTCGCGCATGATGCGGTGTTTCGGATCCTTGAACTCGATGACTGTCGGGTCGATGAAGTAGCCCTTGGATTTGTCGAACTCGCCGCCCCACACGAAGGTCGCGCTCTTCGAGCGACGCGCGGACTTGATCGCGCCCGTGATCTTCTCGAACGAGGACTCGTCGATGACGGCGCCCATGAAGTTGGAGAAATCGCGCGGATCGCCGACCTTGACCTCCTTCAGCTGGGCCTTCAGCTCGCGCTTGATGCTCGTCCAGAGCGAGCGGGGCACGTAGGCCCGGCTGGCGGCCGAGCACTTCTGTCCCTGGTACTCGAAGGCGCCTCGAACGAGCGCTGTGGCGACTTCGCTCGCGTCGGCAGAAGGATGAACGAAGACGAAATCCTTGCCGCCCGTCTCGCCCACGATGCGCGGATAGTTCTTGTAGTTGCGGATGTTCTGGCCGATGGTCTCCCAGATGCCGTGGAAGACCGCGGTCGAGCCCGTGAAATGCACGCCGGCGAGCTCCGGGTGGTCGAGCAGAGCCGGGCCGAGCACGGAGCCGGGTCCGGGCATGAAGTTGATGACGCCGGGGGGCAGTCCGGCCTCTTCGAGGATCTTGTAGACGAGGTAGGAGCTGGCGGTCGCCGTCCGTGCAGGCTTCCAGATGACGACGTTGCCCATCAGGGCCGGCGCCGTCGGGAGATTCCCTCCGATCGCCGTGAAGTTGAAGGGCGTGATCGCAAACACGAAACCCTCGAGCGGACGGTACTCCACCTGGTTCCAGACCCCGGGACTCGACGTCGGCTGGTCTTCGTAGATCTGCTGCAGGTAGCTCGCGTTGAAGCGCAAGAAGTCGATCAGCTCACAGGCCGAGTCGATCTCCGCCTGGTGAGCCGTCTTCCCCTGGCCGAGCATCGTCGCGGCGTTCACGGCGTCGCGATAGGGGCCAGCCAGCAGGTCGGCGGCCTTCAGGAAGATCGCGGCGCGATGCTCCCAGGGCGTACGCGACCAGGTCTCCCATGCCTCCCTGCACGCCTTGACGGCGGCGTTGACTTCTTTCGTCGTAGCCTGATGGCAGTCGGCCAGCACGTGACGGTGATCGTGCGGGATGCGCTGGCGCAGGATCTTGCCGGTGTAGATTTCCTTCCCGCCGATGACGCAG